>CAKPMC010000006.1 GCA_934167875.1 uncultured Bacilli bacterium
TATTAAAAAATATCATAAAAATTTTATTCACAAGAAAACCTCTAGAAAAAATCTAGGGGTTTGTCTACAATCTGAAATAAAGAAGCTGCTTAGGCAGCCTCTTTATTTATCTTTCAATCATCTCTTTTGGCATTTCAGGTTCATCAACAATAAGCATTGGGCAAGCAATAGAAGCAGCTCCAGCAGCAAGAATACCTACTCCTGAAAGAACCATAGCTAATAATTTTTTCATTACATTTTCCCCTTTCTTCTTTATTTACTAAATACATACCTTTCATAATTTCTATAAGGTAATTTAAACATCCAATAAGTAAAAGGATGTATTAGTACAGTTTCAATTAACATTGAACTAGTTATAATATTCTTTAATAGAATACTATCTGTATATATAAACAATCCGATATATAAACTAGCTACTAGAATAGTCATAATTTTAAATTTCAATCTTCTGTTTTTCCTAACAAGAGGTCTTTTTTTAGTATCAGCAGGTGCATATAATATAAAACATAACATACATAATCCAAAAATAATATAATGAACACTTATAGGTAAATTCAAATATATACATAAATATGGGAATCCAATAAATAAAATACTTGAAGAAACCCAGCACATCCAACTTTTACTAGCATGAATACCAAATGCTACAGTTCGTAAACCATTAAAAAATAATAATAAAAGAACTGCTTCTTTAAATACACCTAACAATAATGTTATTAATAAAATTACAAAAACTTTAGTAAGAGACAAATAAACAGCCTCTAATCCATATTTAATTTCATTCATTTTAACTGAATCATAATCAGGATATATTGAAGAAATTGTCTTTAAAGAATTTTCAATAATAAAACTTTTAATCATATACTACCTCTACGCTGCACTAAATATAACACCAAAAAATATCCTCGTTTTTAGTATAAACATGTATCGTTTAAAAGATTAAATATTAACTTTTTAAGTTAACTTATTATTAATTTATTATCAGAAAAACATCAAAAATTGACGACTAAGTATAAATTTAAAAAATATAATATTCAAAATGATATTATAGATGTGCGCAAAAAATTAGTGATATCACACTAGCAGTAGCAGTAATAATAGTTTTACAGAAGGTGAGGTGGCAGTGTGAAAGGAAAAGTAAAATGGTTCAACAATGAAAAAGGATATGGTTTTATTGAATATACCGATAAAGATGATATTTTTGTTCATTATTCTGCTATTAGACAAGATGGTTATAAGACTTTAGAAGAAGGACAAATAGTTGAATTTAAATTACTTGAGACTGGAAAAGGCTTTCAAGCTTTAGATGTCGTTGTTACAAAAGAACTATCAGCTACCAAATAGGTAGCTTTTATATTGATTACTAGGTTTACTATAAGTATACAAAAATAACCGAAAAGCATCAAAAATCAACAGTTCAAAAGAGTTTTGCAAGTAAAGTAAAAGAATATGTTATGATTTTTAAGTAAATTCAACAAGAAAAGAGATGTAAATATGCTATCAAGAGTAAAATGGTTTAATAATGCTAAAGGATATGGTTTTACAACAGATAAAGAATTAGGTGATATATTAATTCATTATTCAAATATTAAAAAAGATGGATACAAAACCTTAAAAGAAAATCAACTAATTGAATTTGAAGTTGTTAAAACAGAAAAAGGATATCAAGCAGTAAATATTAAACCAGTAGAAGAAATGCAGACTATCGAATAGATAGTTTTTATTTTGTATAAAAATGTGAAAATATGTAAAAATAGTTAGATACCTTTCATTTATGCCCAAATTATGTTATTATACAATTGGGAGGGATGATATATGGATATCATTATCAGAGGTAGTAAGTTAGAAGTAACTGATGCCATGGAATCTTATGCAAAAGAGAAATTAGAAAGGTTAAATAAGTACTTAGAAGATGTAGATAATATTAAAGCTACTGTTGTTGCTAAAGTACATGGTCATTTAAATACTGTTGAAGTAACAATACCCCTAAAAAACTTTATTTTAAGAGCTGAAGAAGTACAAGATGATTATTATGCAGCTATTGACACAGTAATTGATAAGTTAGAAAGACAAATAAGAAAAAACAAAACTAGAATAGCTTCTAATAAGAAAAAGGAAACAAAAGATTTTGCTTTTGATTATATAGAAGAAATAGAAGATGCACCTGTAGAAAAAATAGTAAAAAGAAAGAAAATAGAAGTAAAACCAATGGATGAAGAAGAAGCAATTCTTCAAATGGAATTACTAGGACATGAATTCTATCTATTTAAAGATGCAGATACTAATAAACCAATGTTAGTATATAAGAGAAAAGATGGAAATTATGGAGTTATAGAAGCTGAATAAGCTTCTTTTCTTTATTAATTTAAAATTATTTGTTATTATAATACTGGTGATAGTATGGAAATACTTTTAAGAGATTTAAAATTAGAAAGAGTAGATTTTTTTGATGAAGCAAAAATTCATTACATTGAAGGTTTACTAGATGATGAATTAATAAAAAAATACTTAGGATATTTAAAAGATGGAATATCTATTAGCAAAAATATAGGGTATTTAAGTTCCCATTATGTTGTAAAACAGGGTGAAAAATTTGTAGGATATTTATATCTTAGTCCACCATTTATTAAAGATAAAAGAACTTCATCTGAAATAAGATATGCCATAGATTCTTTATATAGAAAAAGTGGATTAGGTTCCAAATTAGTAAATCAAGTTAGTGATTTTATTTTAGAAAATGCAAGTATAGATTCTTTAACCGCAATAATTCAACAACAAAATTCTGTTTCTCAACACATAGTAGAAAATAGTGGCTATTTACGTGGTGAAGAAGATATTGATGGCATAATTTTTGAAAAGAGTAGTTTTAAGCGATAAAATATAGAATAAATTGAGGGTTTATAGTGAAAAAACTGGCTATTAAACTAAATAATTGGTATAATACTAATTACAGGAGAGTGAAACAATGGAATTATTAAAAAAGTTATTCGATCATGAATATAAAGAATTAAAAAGATTTGAAAAAATAGCAGATAAAATAGATGAATTAGATGAAAGCATGCAAGCTTTATCTGATAGTGAATTAAAAAATAAAACTAAAGAGTTTAAAGAAAGATTAGAAAAAGGCGAAACAGTAGATGATTTAGTAGTAGAAGCTTTTGCTGTTGCTCGTGAAGCTTGTTTCCGTGTAATTGGAGAAAAACCATATTATGTACAGTTATTAGGTGCTTTAGCTATTCATTTTGGTAATATAGCTGAAATGAAAACAGGTGAAGGTAAAACTTTAACTTCTGTATTACCAGCTTACTTAAATGCTTTAACAGGTGAAGGAGTGCATATCATTACTGTTAATGAATACCTAGCAGATCGTGATGCACATTGGATGGGTAAGATCCATGAATTTTTAGGACTTACAGTAGGAATCAATCTAAGAGATATGACCCCACAAGAAAAACAAGCTCAATACGCATGTGATATCTTATATTCAACTAATAATGAAATAGGTTTCGATTATCTACGTGATAACATGGTAATTCGTAAAGAAAATCGTGTACAAAGACCATTTAATTTTGCTATTATCGATGAAGTTGACTCTGTATTAATTGATGAAGCACGTACACCATTAATTATTTCTGGTGGCGAAATGAAAAGTGCTAATCTTTATGTAGATGCTGATAGATTTGCTAAATCTTTAAAAGAAGAAGATTATATATATGATGAAAAAACTAAGAATGTATCTCTATCAGAAGAAGGAGTTAAGAAAGCTGAAAAGAAATTTGGTTTCAAAAACTTATTTGATGTTGAAAATACGGAATTAGTTCATTATATAAATCAAGCATTACGTGCTAATTATTCAATGAAAAATGATATTGATTATGTTGTTCAAGATGGCAAAGTAGTGATCGTAGACCAATTTACAGGACGTTTAATGCCAGGTCGTGCTTATAGTGATGGACTTCATCAAGCAATTGAAGCTAAAGAAGGAGTACAAATTCAACAAGAAACAAAAACTTTAGCTACTATTACTTTCCAAAATTTATTTAGAATGTATAAAAAGTTATCTGGTATGACAGGTACTGCTAAAACAGAAGAAGAAGAATTCAGAAATATTTATAATATGTATGTTATTGAAATACCTACTAATAAACCAGTTATTCGTGTTGATATGCCTGATTTAATGTTTTCAACTAAAGCTGGAAAATATCGTGCTATAGTTAATGAAATTGAAGCAAGATATAAAAAAGGTCAACCAGTATTAGTTGGTACTATCGCTATTGAAACAAGTGAATTAATTAGTAATTTATTAAAACAAAAACATATTCCACATGAAGTATTAAATGCTAAAAACCATGCTCGTGAAGCAGAAATTATATCTAAAATTGGTTTAGGTAAATCAGTAACCATTGCTACCAATATGGCAGGTCGTGGTACCGATATTAAATTAAGTGATGAAGTAAGAGAACTTGGTGGATTATGCGTAATTGGTACAGAGAGACACGAATCTCGTCGTATTGATAATCAGTTAAGAGGACGTTCTGGTCGTCAAGGTGATCCTGGATTTACACAATTCTATGTATCTATGGAAGATGACTTAATGGTACGTTTTGGTACTGATAGAATCAAAGTAATGATGCAGAATTTAGGTTTTGATGAAAATCAAGCTATTCGTAGTAAAACATTTACTAAAGCCTTATCATCAGCTCAAGCACGTGTTGAAGGAAATAACTTTGATATTCGTAAACAATTACTTCAATATGATGATGTTATGAATAATCAAAGAGAAATTATGTATGCTAGACGTAATGAAATCTTAGATAGTGAATCTATTCACCAAACAGTATTAGATACCATTCGTAATCATATTTCTGATTTAGTAAACTCTCATATATTCCCAGAAGGAAGATTAACTAATGATGATGTAAAAGATATAGTTGAATTTGTTAATGAAAATTTATTAAAGAAAGATATAGATAAAGAAGAAGTAGATAATAGAACTCCAGATGAAATGATTAATATTATTACTGAAAAAGTGATAAGTGAATACGATGAAAAATTAAAGAATATTCCAGAAGAAATAAAGGATGAATTTGAAAAAGCAATTTCACTTAATGTAATTGATCATCATTGGACAGAACATATCAATACATTATCTCACTTAAGAGAAGGAATTTACTTAAGAGGATATGGTCAAGAAGATCCTCTTCGTGCTTATACTATGGAAGGATTTGACCTATTTGATAAAATGATGCAAAAAATAGATCATGATATCACAATTATGTTAGTTCGTTCAGAAATAAGACAAAATATTGAAAGAAAAGAAGTATCAAAAAAGAAAATAACTAACGATAGTGATGATACTATTAAAAAGCAACCTAAGAAGTCAGATAAAATTGGAAGAAACGATCCATGCCCTTGTGGCTCAGGACGCAAATATAAACAATGTTGTGGTAAATAAGCCCGCAAACCCGCATAAAATAAGGGATTGCGGGTTTTTCTATGATTACAATATTTAGGTAATTTTACTTCAAAAAAGGTGTTTAGATAAGTTTTAGATAAGTTTTTTTAACGAATTTGAAGTATTTTTTAATCGTTTTGATATATGAATTTATTAATGAAAAATATTTTGTTTTCATGATATAATAAGTATAGTAGGTGAGTAATAATGAAATATAAAGATTATAAGTTTACAACTTCAAATGAAAGTATGGATTTAACATATGACCAAGCTTGTGAATATTTTGAAGAAACTTTAGATTTTATAAAAAAAAGTAAATTTGATTTGTTTAATGATGATGAAGAATTATCACTTTCTGATGCAAGAAAAAAATATAACGAAATTAATAGAAGACTACAAACTTTTGGACAAGCTTTTGAATTATTTATGAAATATATAATACATGCATCAAGAATTGAAAAGAATCCGAATATTACTATTGATGAACTTTGGAATAGATGGATTAGAGGACATCAAATGGTGCCTTTAATAAATGAAAAGGCGAATAGTGCAGAGGTATTGCCAAATTTTAAAGAAATTTTTAATTTATCAATGAATGCATGGTATGGAATTTATGGGTTTAATTATATTCAGCATTTGGGGATAAAGTCAGAACAAGGTCGTATTGAACCATTTAAACTATTTACGGTACTTCAACCACAAAACTATCAAGGGCTTGGTTCTATTACAAATGAAGAAATAGAGAAAATAATAGAAAAAAATACGGCAATCTATGAAAAATGTAGATATAATGTAGAAAAAATGACTAATTATGATTTTGGTGAGGTTTTCTATTTTATAAGTTTTATTAAATTTTTTGCTAAAATGGTACATATAAGTAAAAATAAAACAGAAATAGATTATAATGTAGCATATGTACATGCTATGGCCGATGATTCAGTTGTCAAACAACTATTAACCCAATTTAGGACAGAAAAGGAAATAGAAGAAATATTAAATGATGAGTTTTTTAATAAGGATGCAAAACTATTATCATATATCTTAACAATTAATAAATATTCAATACCTGAAGTTAAAAATATTATAAAGATGAATAAACAATTTGAAGATCCTAACAATTTATATTTGTTCTTAACTTACAACATACCTATTGAAAATATAAAAAAATGTAATGAAAAAGGTATTGATGTTATGCTACTTGTCAGCGACTTTTCATTTGAACAAATTATAAAATTAGTTGAAATTCCTGTTATTGGAGAATATCTAAGTAAAAATTCTATATTAGTTAATAAGATGATTACCCAACATAAATCAGATGTTGGCTTAACCTTTGAAGACTGGTATAAAGTATTGAGTAACGAACAGTTAAAAAAACATCCAGAATATTTGAAAAAAGTAGTTTTAAAATATATGGAAGCATATCATTGTATAGAAAAAAACAATTTATGTAATAGTATATTCGCTTTACCAAACGACAATAAAAGTTCACTTGCTAATAAACAATATCGTGATGGCAAAACCTTTAGTCAATATTATAGTGATATATTATTATCAAACATATCAAAAAACATTGAATTGTTTGATGGAAGTGATATTTCTGATTTTATTTTTAATAACATTCCAGTTTCACTAGATACAAACAATATAATAAAAATAAATAATTATCTTATAAATAGTGGCGTAAAATGTATCTCTCCATCAATATTTTCTTATCCATTTAATGAAGTATATGCAGTAATAAATGCTATGAAAAATAAAGGTTATATTTTTTCTGAGGATAGTTTTCCTACTGACTTTTGGAAAGAATATGATTCACATGCAGAATATAATATGCTATTAAAAGATAATTATTTACCTGATGAATTTCTTGAGGAAAATGGGTTAGTAAGAATTAGTGAACGTAGATACTTTAATCCTGTAATGGGACATTTTGTAAGTGCAAATTATGATAATCCATTGCCTAATTTAAAAAAATAAATCTATTTTTTTAGATAAGTTTTTAAATAAGTTTAAACTGCATTGTTAGAAAATTAGACATAACTTTTTTACAATTTCTGAGTAAGTTATTAAAACTTATGAGTAAGAAAGCCCAATTTTCAAGTAAAAAATTATATGGTTGTTTTAACATTTTACCTTGTGGCTCAGGAAAAAAATACAAACAATGTTGTGGTAAATAATTAAAAACCCCCCGTAAATAAAGGATTTGCGAGGGTTTTTATTATTTTTGAAAAACTGAAAAATAGTAATTTTTTGCAATTAGATACTATTTTAGATACACTTTGAGTACGAGTAAACTGTATCTAAACTGTATCTAAAACCTATTTTTTACGGTTTAGCCGTAATCAAAAGCCTTATTTTATAAATATTTTTAAAAAAAGTTACCACTGTCCCACAGATAAGGGTAATTTTTTATGATATAATGGAATTGGAAGTGATACATATGGAAACTAAGGTATGTAACAAATGCGGTACTGAAAAGAGTATAGAAGAATTTGAATTGAGAGCTGATACCAAAAAATATCGTAATACATGTAAACAGTGCAGAAAGGAATATTGCAGTAAATGGCATAAAGACAATATAGAACATGTAAAAGAGTATAATGAAAAGAACAAAGAATATATAAAAGAAAGAAGTAAAAAATACTATCAAGAAAACAAAGAAAGTTTAATTGCATATAGCAAAGAATTTAGGGGAAGCCATAAGGATTACTATTCAGAATATGGCAAACAATATAAAAAGAATCATAAGGAGGACATAAGCAATTATAATAAAAAATATAATGAAGAAAATAATGATAGAATTTTGGAATACAAGAAGAAATATCATAAAGAAAATAGAGATATAGAAAAAGAATATAGCAATCAATATAGAAAAAAAAGGCTTAAAACAGATAAGCTATTTAAGTTGAAAATTCAACTAAGACATTTGGTTTATCATAGCTTAGAAAGAAAGGGATATAAAAAGACAAGCCACACATATGAAATTATAGGTTGTGACTATAAAACATTCATAAATCATTTACTAAACACATTTAAAGAAAATTATGGTATAGAATGGGATGGAAAAGAAAAAGTCCATATTGACCATATAATACCACTAGCTACAGCAACAACTGAAGAAGAGGTAATTAAATTATGTAATTATAAAAATTTACAACTATTAAAAGGCGAAGATAATATAGCAAAAAGTGATAAATTAGATTGGACTTTAAAAAAGTAGATTATTAAGTGGTGATTTTTATGAGAAAATTTAAATATTTTATATACGATGTTCTAGACATAACCAAAAAAAAAGAAATAACTATTAGAGAATTTGAATATGACTCAACAACATTAGTATATGATTTTTTTAATAAGTTATTAAATGAATACATTGTTGCAAATAAAAAAAACTTGGGTATATACAAAGATGTTGTAGAAAACATTTCTTTTAATGCAATAGACATAATAGAGAGCATAAGAATTAATGAAGCTACTTTTGATTTGTTTTTTTCTGAATTAACTGAATTACATAAAGATAAGACATATTGCATTATACCTGTATTGCCTATAGGCGAAGTTATGGCTCAATACCGTAACTATAAAATTATCATTCATTCAAATGAAAACAATCATTTACATTTTCCACATGTTCATGTGTATAATCAAGTAGGACAAAATGCGTTTGTTAGTTTAATAAATTTTGAAATGAGTGATGGATTATATTTAAAAAGAAAAGATAAAGAAAAAATCATTAAGTATTTGGAAGATAACAAGGAAAAATTAATAGATTTTTATAATCAAGTAGTAGATCATAAACTTGTGGAAAAGGTAGTTATTGATAAAATTTTGTAATTACATAAAAGTTGCAAAAAATTGCAATAATCCAATTTTAGATCCAGTTTTAGATACAGTTTACCATAGAAGCCAAGTAAAATACCGTGAAGCCAAATGAAAAACACCAAGAAAAATAAGGCTTTTGTGAAGCCAAGTGGAGCCAAACAGAGCAAATTTTTTATCCATGTGGCAGTGGCAAGAAATATAAACAATGTTGTGGAAAATAACTCGTAAACCCCGATAAAATAAGGGAAAAAACGAGTTTTTCTTTTTTACAAAAAAGTAGTCACAAATAAGAGCTGGATCCATTTTAGAGTCACTTTGATTTGAATATATGACTACATAAGTAAAAATATATTATAGTTTCATGATATAATTGTATATGAAAGTTGATGATATGATGAATAAAATAGATTTAATTGAATTCACTGATAAAAAAGATAATTATAAATTAATGTATAAATGGTGTAGTCAAGAATTTATTTATAAATGGTTTGAGCAAAGAAAACTTTCATTCGAGGAGATAGAAAATAAATACAAGAATAAATTATTAGAAAATCAACAACATCTGTTTTTTATAAATTTCAATGATGCTAAAATAGGATTTGTTCAAATATACAAATATGATGATAAAAAGAATGATATATTAATAAAATATAATAATATATTTGAGTACGATATATTTATTGGCGACTCAGAATATTTATGTAGAGGATTTGGAACAAAAATTGTTAATTATGTTAATAACTATATTTATGATAATTATTTATGCAATTGTATTGTTTTAAGACCGTTTGATAGAAATAAAATAGCAATTAATTGCTATGAAAAATGTGGTTTTGAAAAAGTGGATGAATACATAGGAACTGATACATTAGGTAATAAAGAAAAAATTGTGGTTTTATTAAATAAACCCAATAAGTGGATCTGATGTAGATAGATTAGTTAATTTTATGTTAGATAATAAAAAGACAACTACTACATGTTTATATGAATCAGATAATGTTTCAAAAGTTGGAAATATATCAATATTGACCAATTCAAGAAATAATATGTTGATACCTTTTAAATTTTTTAATGGAAGGACACAAAAATATAGTATAATATTTAAAGAGGTTGATTATATGAACAATAAAGAAAAATATATAAATGATGTAGAAAAAAGATTTAATGGGAAAGCAAAAAAGATATTATTAAATCAGATAAACTTGTTTTATGATGATACGCAAGATATAGAAAAAAATAAATATAGTGTTGGTGCTGAAGTTGAATTAAAACAAGGAACATTTATACATGGTATTTTTGGTGAACTAGAAAATTTTGATTTTACCGTTAATAATGGTTTCATTGCAACAGATTTTACTGAAGAAAAAAGACCAAATAAAATATGTAATAGTGTCGGAATGTGGAAAGTAAATAATGATATGACCTTAAGAGAATATATAGAAATATATAGTGGTTTTACTATTTCGTATTCATTAGGAAGAGGTCCAGATCAAAAAATAAGTAGTAAACTTATCCCATATCATAAATTTGATGAAATAACAGAAAAAATAAATAATGATGTAAATATATGGTCATATTGGGGAGAACAAACTAAAGAAGTTAGATTTATTCCAAGTTTGGTGTCTAGCAAAAGACAAATAGCTTTTATTTTGAATATGAATTCAGAATATGCTAAAAAATTGGCATATAATGATGTGTGGAATCTGGATTTTGATGATGAAACCATTAAACCATTTTTAGACTGTAGATATGCCGATAAATTTATAAATCAAGATAGAATTAATAGAAATGCCTCTACTACTGATAGAGAAAGTGCAATAATGTTTGGATTACCATCATCACTAATTGAAGGTATATTTGTAGGTAGAAAATTAGAACAAAATAAAACTGCTTTAGAATATATTAAAAAAAGATTACCGGATTGTTATATATGTAATTTAGATGGTAAAGTAATAATTGGGAATAAATGTATTTACAATTAATGAAGTTAATAATTCAAACAAAACACTTAATAAGGGACACAAATAAGAATGAATTAAATAACGAAATATTAGTAATAAATGACAAAGGTAATATAGTAATAGAGAAACATTAGAAAATGCTTATAGAAAGACATTTTCATATAGATAGATTAACAGAAGACAATTTACAAGATTCTTTTATAATAATAATCCAAGAAGAAAATATAAGTGAAAAACTGCAAATTAAAAAATTAATATTACTACTGAAAATAAACATTCAATTTGTAAAGTATTTAGTAAAGGAAATTCAATATTGACATTTCTTAAGTCGTATAATAGTATAAACAAAAATTTAATTACTAAGGGTGATATTAATGCTAGGAGAAGTTTTGAGAATTGCAAGAATAGCAAATGATATGACAATAACTGATGTTTCCAACAAAACAGGTGTATCAAAGTCATATATAACAGAAATTGAAAAATGAAAAAAGAATCCTAAAACTGATATATTAGTTAGATTATTACAAGAGTACCAGATTGATTTAGAGGAATTTGAAAAAATTAATAAATATCATGATAATCAATTGGATAAAAAGGAAAAATTGCAAATTTACAGAATTATTTTATTAAAAATATTACAAAATTCGAATAAAAAACAATATCATAGATAGTACTATATTTATGTTTGAAAAGAGGAAACACATGCATATTTTATCTTTATCAATTTAAAAACATATAGTAAAAATAATGTTATATGTACTGAAAAAAGATGAACTTGTGTGAAATAGAAAGTAAACATAGATAGTGTTGTTATAAATAGTTAAAAGCCTTGAAATAAAGGCTTTTTTTCTATATAAAAATAAAAGATCAAACTATGATATAATCAATGTGAAAAGAAAATAGTAATTTGTAGAGGGGATGACGTTAGTGAAAATTAGAAAAATAAAAAAAGAAGAAATGAAAGAAGCGTTAGAACTAGTATGGGAAGTATTTTTGGAATATGAAGCACCTGATTACACAGAAGAGGGCATAAAAGAATTTAAAAAGACAATAGATGATGTTACTTGGATTGAAGCAAGAGATTTTTATGGAGCATATGATGAAAGTAATAAAATATTAGGAGTTATAGCAACAAAAGATATTACTCATATAGCTCTATTCTTTGTTGATGGAAAACATCACAAACAAGGAATAGGTAAAAAGCTATATTGTAAAGCAGAATCATTAAATAGCAATGGCTTTTTTACTGTAAATTCTTCTCCGTATGCACACGAAGTTTATAAACATTTAGGATTTGTAGACACAGATAAAGAACAAAGCGTCAATGGATTGAGATTTTATCCTATGAAAAAGGACTTGAAATAATACACAGTAACTACAGTTTATGAAGTATTTCTAGCAAAGAGGATAATACCAACTGTATTAAAATAAAAATGAAAGTGATGGTTTTTATGAAAAAAATAATTATAAGTATATTAATAATTTGTTTAGTAGGAGGAATTTCTTTAATGATATTAAATAACGTAAACAAAACTTCATCATCTGATAAAAATGCAGAAAATAATACAGAAAATAATAATCAAACATCACAGGTAGAAAATAAAGATGAAAAAATCAATGATACTACAGATATTAAAAATAATTTAGTAAGCTATAACGGTTGGTTAAAAATAGAAAGTAATACATTAGTAAATGAAAAAAATGAAAAGATTCAGTTAAAAGGTATGAGTACCCATGGTATTCAATGGTATGGTAATTTTGCTAATGAAGAAATGATAAAAAAACTTAGAGATGAATGGGGTAGTAATTTATTTAGAATTGCGATGTACACAAATGAAAATGGTTATATTCAAAATAAAAATATTGAAAATGATGTAACTAATGTAGTAGATATAGCTATAAAGTTAGATATGTATGTAATAATTGATTGGCATATTTTAAGTGATAATAATCCCCAAACTTATAAGGAAGAAGCCAAAGATTTCTTTAAGAGAATGAGTGAAAAATATAAAGATTACCCTAATGTTATATATGAAATATGTAATGAACCAAATGGTAATGTTACCTGGAACGAAGATATAAAACCATATGCTGAAGAAGTAATAAAAGTAATAAGAGAAAATAGTAAAGACAGTATAATAATTGTAGGAACCCCAACTTGGAGTCAAGATGTTGATAAGGCTAAAGAAAATCCTATCAATGATAAAAATGTAATGTACGCGCTTCACTTTTATGCTGGAACTCATACCGAATATTTAAGAGAAAAGGCTAAAAGTGCTTTAACTTCAATTCCAATATTTGTAAGTGAATGGGGTGTATCTGATGCATCAGGTAATGGTGGTGTATATTTAGAAGAAGCCCAAAAATGGATTGATTTCATGAAAGAAAATAATATTTCTTGGGCCAATTGGTCATTATCAGATAAAAATGAATCATCTGCTCTTTTAAAAAGTGGATCACCAAATAATAGTCTTGATGATAATTGCTTATCTGAAAGTGGTAAATTTATAAAAAGAGTAATGCTAGAATCAAAATAATTAGTCAATAAGGAGTAATCTATTTACTCTTTTTTTAATATAATGTGTCAAATATTTGTTATCTTATTTTCTACAATGAATAATTTGTGTTATTATGTTTATAGTAATGATAGGAGGTTTAACTATGAATAATAAAGTTGTTTTAGTAGGTTGTGGCAATGTTGGTATGGCCTATGCTTATTCATTAATAAATCAAAAGACTTATGTATCAGAATTAGTATTAATTGATATTAATAAAGAAAAGGCATCAGGCGAAGCTATGGATTTGAATCATTGTACTCAATTTGCTGGCTCTAAGATTAAAGTTACTGTTGGTGATTATAGTGATTGCAGTGAAGCTAAAATAGTAGTCATAGCCGCTGGATCTAATCAAGAAGTTGGTGAAACTAGAATGGATTTGATCTACAAAAACAGTAAAATATTTGCATCAATCGTTGATAGTGTAATGGCAAGTGGCTTTAACGGAATATTTGTAGTTGCTACTAATCCACTAGATGTAATGACATATATAACTTTAAAATATTCTAAACTGCCAGCTAATAAAGTAATTGGTTCAGGTACTACTCTAGATACAGCACGTCTAAGATATATCTTAAGTGAAAAAGTAGGCGTTAATACTGGTAATATTGAAGCATACGTAATTGGTGAACATGGTGATAGTGAATTTATACCATGGAGTAATGCTAGTATTGCGCTTAAAAATATTAATGAGTTTTTAACCAATGAAGAAATGAATAGTATAGAAGAAGAAGTAAGAAATTCAGCCTATGAAATTATAAAGAAAAAAGGTGCTACTGCTTATGGTATTGGTATCTGTTTAACTAGTATTACCAGTGCTATTCTAGAAGATAAAAATGTAGTATTAACCGTTTCTTCATATGATAAAGAAAATGGCATTTGTATCTCAACACCAGCTATAGTAAATAAAGATGGCGTTAAAGAAAAATTATTTATTCCACTAAATAGTGAGGAAAAAAATAAATTAGTTAATTCTATAAATATTATAAAAGATGCAATAAATAACTTATAAACAGATTTGTGGAAAACATAAATCTGTTCTTTTAAATTACTGGAAATTCCTATATAATATTAATAGGTGGTAATATGAAAGTTTTAACTATTAAGCAACCTTTTGCCACTTTAATAGCAGAAGGATTAAAAGAATATGAATTCCGTACTTGGAAAACAAAATACCGTGGTGAAGTTTTAATACATGCTGGTAAGGGAATAGACAAAAAAGCTATGGAAAAATATAAACATCTAAACTTGACTTATCCAACTGGCTGTATAATAGCTAAAGCTACTATTACTGATTGTGTAAAAATAGATGATAATGCCAGAAAAATGTTATCATCTAAAAATAGTATTATATATTCTAGTATTATTGAAGATAGTAATTGGAATGGTTATGGCTTTAGACTAGAAGATATCGAAAAAATAAACCCAATTCCCGCTAGTGGAAAACTAAGTTTTTGGGAATTTGATTATCCACAAAACTGTGGAAAAGGGAATGAGGAATAATATGGATATTAATGAAATTAAGAAAAACTTAGAAGAAAATCAAAAAGAAATTTTAGATTTATGGAGGTCACTTTGACATAACTTCCAAACTAAATGAATTAAAAGAAAAAGAAGATGAGATGGTTAAGCCAACCTTTTGGGATGATAAAGAAAAAGCCGATTTGACATTAAAAGACATCTCAGAACTTAAAAACTTAACACAAGATATTAAAAAATTAAAAGAAGATACCGAAAATAATCTAGAATTAATTGAACTATTATTGGTTGAAAAAGATGATGAATTACTACACAATTTAGAAGAAGAAGTTAAAAATGAGAATAAAAAACTAGAAGAGCTATCAATATTATTACTTTTAAATGGTCCATATGATAAAAATAATTGTACTTTAGAAGTCCATTCTGGTGCTGGTGGAACCGAAGCCTGTGATTGGGCAGCTATGCTTTATAGAATGTATTTAAGATATTGTGAAAAACATGGTTATAAAGTAGAAGTTGTAGACTACCAAGAAGGTGAAGAAGTAGGAATAAAAAGTGCTACTATTGAAATTAAAGGTACTAATGCCTATGGTTATTTAAAAGGAGAAAAAGGTGTTCATCGTTTAGTAAGATTATCTCCATTTGATGCAGCCAATAAAAGACACACTTCTTTCGCATCTATTGATATTATTCCAGAATTTGATAATACTATAAATGTAGACATTAATGAAAAAGATTTAAAGATTGATGTTTACCGTTCTAGTGGCAAAGGTGGACAAGGAGTAAATACTACCGATTCAGCGGTTAGAATTACCCATCTTCCTACTAAAACAGTTGTTACCTGTCAAAATGAAAGAAGCCAAATTCAAAATAAAGAAACGGCTATGAAAATGTTAAAAGCTAAATTATACTTAATTGAACAAGAAAAGAAAAACCAAGAATTAAATGCTATTAAAGGAAATTATCAAAATATTGAATTTGGTTCACAAATAAGAAGTTATGTAATGCACCCATATTCAATGGTAAAAGATCATCGTACTAACTACGAAACTAGTAATGTAGGAAAAGTATTAGATGGTGATTTAGATTTATTTATAGAATCATACTTAAAGGGAGAATAAATATGTCAATATTTCATAAAAAAGAAAAAGCTAGTAATATTTTAACTAAGATAGAGAAAAAATATAAAGTAAGAAGATATATTGAATTAGTAATAGGAATCCTACTTGTTGCTTTAGCCTATAATATCTTTTTATTACCAAATAACATAGTTTTTGGTGGCGTAAGTGGTTTAGCAATCATAGTAAAAAAAATTATAACTCTCAATCCATCAACTTTTATTATGATTTCATCCGTAATTCTCCTATTTATCAGTTATATCTTTTTAGGTAAAGATCAAACAAAAGGTTCTATAGTTGGTTCTATTTTATTTCCTATTCTTGTTAATCTAACTGCCAATATTAATCAATACATAAATATTGATACTAGTAATATTTTATTATCAGTAATATTTGGCGGTATTTTATATGGCTTTGGTGCCGGATTAGTATTTAAAGCAGGTTTTACTACTGGTGGAACTGATGTTATTAATCAAATAATATCTAAATATTTTCATGTTAGTATGGGAAATGCTATGTTAATGAGTGATGGTCTTATTGTTTTAGCAGGTGGTTTCTTCTTTGGTATCACTAAACTTATGTATGCTATTATTGTCGTATATATAATAGGTATAATGACAGATAAAGTTTTATTAGGAATATCTAATTCAAAAGCTTTTTATATAATCACTAATGAAGATGAAAAAATAAGAGATTACTTAATAAATGAACTTCATCATGGTGTTACTATTTTTAGTGTAAAAGGTGGTTATACCCATAAAAAGGATGAAGTAATTCTTTGTGTAGTACCAACTAATGAATATTATCGTGTTAAAGAAGGTATCCGTGAAATAGATGAACAAGCATTCTTTGTAATTTGTGATGCTTATGAAGTATTTGGAGGAGAATAAAATGAAACTATTTAAAAAAGGAAAAGATAGTGCTCTAAGTATCTTAGAAACAGTTAAAAAAAAGAAATTAGTTAGAAGATATATATTATTGATATTATCATTATTTATATCAGCATGCTATTTTAATTTGCTACAATTACCTACTCAAATAGTAACTGGTGGAAGTAGCGGTGTTTCAATTATTCTAAATTATTATTTCAATTGGGATCCATCTCAAGTTATATTTATTATATCAGCAATTTTACTTATAGCAGGTTTTATCTTTCTAGGTTTTGAAAAAACATCCGGTGCCCTTGTAACCACAATTATTTATCCAATGTTTGTTAACCTAACTGCTAATATTTCTGACTATATAGTAGTAGATTTATCAGATAAAATATTAATATCTATTTTTATAGGCTTACTTGCTGGTATAACTACAGGTATGGTATATAAAGCCGGTTTTAGTAACGGTGGCTTTTCAATAATTAGTGAAATAATATCAGAACGAAAAAAAATTCCCATTTCCAATATCAGTTTTATAATTAATTTTATAATTGTTATACTTGGTGGAGTCAGCTTTGGTTGGACTATGGTAATGTATGCTGCTATTATTTTATATATTAATAGTGTAATATTAGATCGGGTTCTAATCGGTGTATCCAAAAATAAGGCACTATATATCATAACTTCTGAGGAAGAAAAAATGAAAGATTATATTATGAATAGTTTAAAACATGGAATTACTATTTTTGATGTTAAGGGTGGCTTTTTAGAAAAGAAAAGAAAAGTATTAATGACAGTAATACCTAATCATGATTATTTTAAATTAAAAGAAGGAATAAAAGAAATAGATAAAGAAGCATTCTTTATTGTAACTGATTCTTATCAAGTATATGGAGGAGAGTAATCTCCTCTTTTTCCATTAATTAACATCATAAATTAATATAAAAATAGTAAAAATTGTCGAATTTATGATATAATGTAGAAAATAGATGAAGTTGGATGGTGATAATATTGGAATTAATTAGAATCAAAGATGTGACCAAACAATACAAAAATGGAGTAACAGCTATTTTTGATTTGAATTTAAAGATAAAAAAAGGTGATTTTGTTTTTATTATAGGTGGAACCGGTTGTGGTAAATCAACCTTAATAAAAATGCTATATAGAGAAGAAAAACCTACTCGTGGTGAAATTATAGTAGGTGGATTAAATGTAGCTAAACTAAGAAATAGTAAAGTTTATAAATTAAGAAGAAAATTAGGAATTGTTTTCCAAGACTATAGACTTTTACCTAAGTCTACAGTATATGAAAATGTTGCTTTTGCCTTAGAAGTAATAGGAACAAAGAAAGATGAAATTAATAAAAAGGTATTAAGAGCATTAGAACTTGTTGGGCTTAAAGGAAAATTAAGAAATTATCCAGATCAGTTATCAGGTGGTGAACAACAAAGAGTAGCTATAGCTCGTGCTATTGTAAATGAACCAAAACTATTACTTTGTGATGAACCTACTGGAAACCTAGATCCAGAAAAGAGTATGGAAATAATGAAAGTACTTGAGGATATCAATGCTACTTTAGGTACTACCATCATAATGGCAACTCATGATAAAGATATAGTAAATAAAATGAAAAAAAGAGTTGTTACATTAAAAGATGGAAGACTAGTAAGTGATGTAGAGAAAGGAAAGTATAATAATGAAGCCATTTAGAATGTTTGGTAGAAGTATAAGAGATGCCTTCAAAAGTGTATTTAGAAATTTTTCTTTATCATTAGCCTCTATTTCCTGTATTACAATTACTCTAATAGTAGTAGCTATTGCTTTATTGGCATCATTAAATGTAAATAATTTTACTAAAGAAATAAAAGAAGACATTACGATAGTTGTTTTCGTAAATAGAGATGTTGAAGAAGAATCGTTAAATAGGATCAAAGCAAAATTAAATCAAATAGATAATATATCATCTATTGAGTATAAATCTAAAGCTGAATTAAGAAAAGAAATGCAAGCTTCATCAACAATGCTAGATGCAACAATGAAGAATTGGACTGAAGAAGAAAATCCATTAAAAGATACATTTCAAGTTAAAGTATCAGATATTGAAAAGATAAAGGAAACCGCATCAACAATAGAAAAGTTAGATGGAATAGATTCAGTAAATTACGGAGAAACAATGGTTAATAGATTTTTATCAGCTTTTAGAATGATTCAAAAAGGAACTATAGTAGCTGTAATTATGTTAATAATAGTAACCGTTTTTCTAATTGTTAATACTATCAAATTAACTATCTTTTCTAGAAAAAGAGAAATTTCAATTATGAGACTTGTAGGTGCAGGGAACTTTTCAATTAAAATGCCATTCGTTATTGAAGGAATGGTACTAGGTATGATTGGTTCTATTATTCCTATTTTAATTGTTATATATGGCTATTTTGCCTTATATAAACACTTTGATGGTCAGTTATTCTCACCATTAATTAAATTAATATCTCCAGAACCATTTATATACATTGTATCTTTAGTTATATTAGTAATAGGTATAGTAGTAGGTATGATAGGAAGTTATAAAGCAGTTAGGAAGTACTTAAAAGTATGATGAAAAAATTGTTTTCTAAGTTTCTACTACTATTAATAATTATTTCTATCATACTCCCTTCAACTGTTAATGCCGCCGATTTAACTTATGGTCAAGTATTAGATGATTTGACCAATGCTAAAAAAGAATTAAATAAGAATAATCAATTAATTTCTGATAAAAATAATCAAATAGTTCAAAATAACAGTACTATTAAAAATTTAAAATCAGAAGTAGAAAAAATGGGTGCTGAAGCAGTTGAACTTCAACAACAAATAGCAGATGCCAACACTGAAATAGATCAAAAAAAAGAACAAACTAAAAATTTAATTGTTTACTTACAAATGAGTCAAGGAAGTAATGTTTATTTAGATTATGTACTTGGTGGTGATTCTATAACTGATCTTGTTTATCGTTTATCTGTAGTAGAACAAATAACAGAATATAATGATAATATGGTTAAAGAATTAGAGGATTTAATAAGTAATAATGAAAAAAGAAAAGTTGAGTTAGCTAATAAACAAAAAGAATATGAAAACAAAATGACAACTTTAAATAATGAGGTTAATAAACTAACTAATTCAATAGCTAAGTTAGGTGACTTATCACCAAGCTTGGAACAACAAGTAAAAGAAAAAGAAAAGTTAGTTAACTATTATAAATCTCAAGGATGTAAAAATCGTAGTGATGTAATAGGTAGAGATTGTGCTGTAACTAGTTCTAATGCTACTTTTTCAAGACCTATTAAAACAGGTTATGTGACTAGTTTTATTGGTTATAGATGGGGTAGTTTTCATAGAGGAACTGATATAGGAAGCTCACTTGGAAGAAATACGCCATTATATTCGATTGGTAATGGTACTATTACTAGTATATGGAATGATGCGTATGGTGCAAAATGTATAAATGTTCAATATAGAACCTTAGATGGTAAATACTATACAGCTATTTATGCCCACCTAAGTAGATATGCATCAAATATATATGAAGGTATGCAAGTAAATTCTAATACTATACTTGGTTATATGGGTAATACAGGATATGCTTTTGGAGTACATCTTCACCTAGAAGTATGGCCATGTCGACTATATGGTGATAGTAATTGTAGCTCATGGAGTAAATATGTATCATTTGCTGAACGTAAATTTAGAGAAGGTTTTAAGGGAGCTGAAAGTGTAATATCATTCCCTAATAGAACATACCAAACTTGGTATAATAAATAATTAATTTATGAGAGAAAAATTTTAAAATATTTTTCTCTTTTCTATTGTGGTTAAAAAGAAATAATATTATAATAAATTAAATCAGGGAGTAGTATTATTATGGTTGAAAAATTAGAACAAATTTATTTAATGGATAAAAACTTTAAATTTGTCCAAAGAACTAAAGACAAATTTATCTATAAGTATGAAGATAAAGAATTAGAACAATTAAATATTCTAGAACTTTTATTTTCTGAAGAAGAACAAAGAATTAAAAAAATAGATATCTATACTTTTTCAGGATTAGAACCAATAGAAACTATGCATATTATAAGGGGTACAGACAATATCACTGAGGTTGATTATTATCCTAATGGATATGAGAATCTAACTATAGATAAAATAAGCGAGCCTTATAGTATTAGTGTTTATCTTCAATTTAGTGAATTAGATGGTAATAATTACCAAGAATACAAAGAAATAGAATTGGTAAAAAAGGGTCATAAAAAACACAAAGTATTATCTCAAATTCCATTAGAAGAAAATTACTATATTACTAAAGATAGTAGAATTCATTATATTTCTTCTAATAGTATAAGCAAACTAAAAAGATTAACAGAGTTTTTAGTACCATCAATAAAAGAGATAGAAAAAAGATTATTTAATCCAGAAAGTATTGAATCATTAGAGAATGAAGATGATAATGATCAAGCTATATTAGAACCTATTGATGGAACATATCCTGAACAAATGTATATATATGATCGTAATTATAATTTATTAGGAAAAAAATCTGGTGCTATAGTATATCAAAATACTGAAGATGAAATTAAAGAGTTAGAAATTTATTTTACTGACGATAAGAGCAAATTAAAAGAAGTAAGATTAATTGATTATAGTGATTCATATTTAGAAGGAATCAAAGTAAAATCTAAACGTAGAATAATTAGATTTTTGGTTACTAAAGATAATAAAATAAATGTAACATTATGTAATCGTAGAAAAGAACCAATGATAATAAATAGTCACACTATAGATAGAAATAATATTGCTGCTAGAGCCATAATAAATCAAAGTAATGAAATAGAAAAATTAGAAGTAAAAATCCAAAATCAATTAGGAACTTTCAATTTAACTAAATCACCTACTAAAAATATGGAATTTATTGATAAAAATAATGTTAGTTATCTAATTTCCTCAAATTCTTTTGAACAGTTTAGAGTGTTTATAAGATATGTACCATTTATTCTAGGAGCATTAGAAAACAAATTAATCCCAGTTGACGAAGAAAAAAGTCCTATATTAATTAAAAAGTAAAAGCTATCATCTTACAGCTTTTACTTTTTACTATTACATAATTTTTATATCTACATTCAATTAATAATCAACTCAATAATGTTGTTTAATTATTTTTAGAAATATGATATCATAAGCTTAATACAGAAAGATGATCCGAGATTAAAGATTCCATGTGAAGAAGTAGTAGATTTTGAAAATAAAGAATTTTATCAAAATTTAATTAATCAAATTGTGGCAGCGAGCGTAAATCAATATGCATTTGCTGCAGCAGCCCACAATTTGGTATAAATAAAAGATTTATTTTAATGATAAGTGCAGTAGAAAGAAAAGTAAAAAATATAAATTAAAACAAATTTCATTAAAACCACTTGTTAAAAAGATAAAACAAAAAATGTATCTTCCAGAGATGACAGTAGATGATTTCTTTACTACACAAGAAGAAAGAGATTTAAAAAGTAAAGAACACGTTGAAATGGTTGATATTAATGATATATCAGATTTTCCTAATCATCCTTTTAAAGTTATAGTAAATGAAGATATGTTAAATATGAGTAAGAGTATTGAAAAATATGGGGTGTTAGTACCGGCTTTAGTTAGACCAAAAGAAAATGGTAAATATGAAATGATTTCAGGTCATAGAAGAAAGAAAGCATTAGAAATTTTAGGAATACAAGAAATAGAAAAGATTACTGATAAATCTAGAGAAGAATTAATATTAACTAAAGAATCTGATAAAACTTACTGGTTTAATGGAAATTTAACTTATAATATTACTTTTAGGCTGAATATTTGCAATGACCATTATTGGAGATATTAAATTACTTAAGTGATTCTTTACTTATAAAAACCGATATATTTAATAATTACTTTTTAATCTTTTTTGAATAATTTGGCTTTTTCGTTTCGTTTCATTTGTTAAATCTTCTAATGTGAATCCAAGCAATTGTGAAAGATATAGTATTTCTACTAATAATTTTTTTACAGTTTCTTTTTCAAGCTTTTGGATTAAATCATTTCCTAATTTATAAAGTGTCAGAAATGTTTCTATAATATCTTTGTTACTTGTTGCAGAAAAATTTTCACTTAAAGATACATTTGTAATGTTACAAAAATATAATATCATAAATAAACAATCAATATATTCTTCTAATATATGATTTTTTTCACCAGTTTGATTTATTGACCAAAATTTAAAACATCTTGTTTCGTTAGCTAGTTCCCCAAATTCTACCAATAATTCAAGTTTATATTTTTTTATAATTTCAGGAGATTTGATATCAAATTGTAATGAAAATAAATCATCTAAATATTTTGTTTCTTTATATATTTCTTCTATGTTTAGCATAAATGTCACTTCTTTCTTAAAATCTATAGATTGATTATGAGTATTGTTAATTAATCGGATTATATGATGTATTTTATCATTAAAATTAGTATTTAGCAACTAACTGATGTTGTAACATACATCTAATGGAGATTTTGCTATGTTTCAAGATAATACTAACTTAAACTTGTATAAATTATTTTATGATGTTGCTAAATAGGAAAGTATTTTAAATGTTGTTCAAAAAAATAATTGATATTACGGACACGGATTTAGAAATTGAACATTATATCAATTAAATACCATAATAATAGAAAAGGGAGTTAAGATGACTTCCTTGTTTTATTGTAAAATAAGTGTTAAAATAAGTTACTAGAAAACATTTAGTTTTACTTAGTTTTATTTAGTGTTATTTAGTAAATTTGTGGCCGGCATGTGTGTCCTATGCGTGTTCACAAAAAAAAGACCTATCAGTTAAGTGCTAGGCCACGAATTTTTGCTGATTGGACACGAATTTATTGGTTGATATGAGTCGTAATAAGGAGGGCATTATGTTTAAATTAGAATCAAAATATACACCTAGTGGAGATCAACCACAGGCAATTAAGGAATTAGTAGAAGGAATTAAAGAAGGAAAAAGAGGCCAAGTTTTACTAGGGGCAACGGGGACAGGAAAAACTTTTACGATTGCTAATGTAATTAAAGAAGTTAATAAACAACCCTAGTACTTGCCCATAATAAAACACTTGCTGGACAACTTTATTCAGAATTAAAAGAATTGTTTCCAAATAATCACGTATGTTACTTTGTTTCTTATTATAGAAAAATCATAAAACCCCTTTTATTTCAATAATTTTAGTTTTATTTAATCCCTCGAAAATACCATAAAAAGACTAAATAAAACTGGATAATGAAATGTAAATTTGTGGTCGAAATTCGTATTTATCCGTGTCTACTAAAAAATTGAAAATAACGATAATATGTGATATATTATTAATCAATAAAAAGGGACTTTTTTAACATTGATGATTAAGGAATGATTATAATGATTAAATATTATAAAGAACTAGAAAATAGATTGAATTATTATTTACCATTAGTAGATATTCAAGATAAAGGGAAAAAAGTATTATTTGATTATAAGACACCATTTTCATTTGTAGAAAAATATGAAGATTTATTTAAAAATAGTGAATTTCTAATTACTATTTTTAAAGGGTTTAATATTGATGAATGGTTTCGAAATAATATATATATTGATTATGATAATGCCTGTTCTATTTCTAGTGAATTTGAAAGTATAGAAGAAGAAATTTATTGCATATTAGAAGAATATGGGAAAATAAATTTTTCTTCTAGAGCAATAGAAAATTATTTATATCTAATTAAAAGATTATCCATTTTATATATAGATTTATTTCCAAATAATAAACAATATTATACTTCACTTAATAATACAATAGTTGCAGCAATAGAAGAATTAAAAAAATACAATACTATTCACTATATTCCAGATAAAGTAGATAATCTATATCAACCAGATGCATGGTATATAACACCTAATGGTTATTTATATAATGCCGGAAAATATGGACATAACGGTAGGGATTTAACGTTCAATTATAATAAAATGAAATATTTTATAAATAATAATGAAAATATATTAGACAATCATAAAATTTCAAACGGATATTTAAATCTGTCTAAAAAAATAAAAGAAAATGGTTATATATCTGCAGGACAATTTAAGGTGTTTTTAAATTATATAAGTCAACCAGCCTATTTAGAGTCAATTAATGGAATACCAGTAACGAGAGAAAACCATATAATCCAATTAATTTTAGGTATAATTAATGCTCAAGCATGCTTTTATAGATTTTTTGAAGATTTATTTATATATACTGAAAAACCAGAAAATGAAATACATAAAATAATAAATTGGACTAATGATGATATAGGAGATGTATTAGTTAGGTGCTGTGGTTTTCATAAAATTGAATCAATGCTGGAAAAAACTATTACAACTAGTTGTATAAATTATGAAAATGAGTTGGAGGAATATATAAATAATGGGTGGAACATAGTATTTATACCACCATTTATTATTGATAAAGATAACCATTGTCTAAAAGAATATCCAGAAGATTTTTTAGTTATAAAAAGATTGTTGAAAACTATCTAGTTTTATTTAGTAATTTGTGGCAAAATTCATCCTCATCCAAAAAAAGACATATTTTTAATGTTATGAAAATAGATTAGGACACGAATTTGTTGGTTGATATGAGTCGTAATAAGGAGGGCATTATGTTTAAATTAGAATCAAAATATACACCTAGTGGAGACCAACCACAAGCGATAGATGAGTTAGTTAAAGGAATAGAAAATGGCGAAAAACACCAAGTTTTACTAGGTGCAACTGGAACTGGAAAAACTTTTACGATTGCTAATGTAATTAAGGAAGTTAATAAACCAACCTTAGTACTTGCCCATAATAAGACACTTGCGGGACAACTTTATTCAGAATTAAAAGAGTTGTTTCCAGAAAATCATGTATGCTATTTTGTTTCTTATTATAGGAACCCATCGAAAACTATCTTATTCAGTACCTTTTAGATTTATTTAGTACCTCAAAGATACTATAAAAAGACTAAATAAAACTAGATAATAAAATGTAAATTTGTGGCCAAAATTCGTATTCATTCGTATTTATAAAAAATAATAAATTTAAACTAATATATTTTTATTATTTTTTTTGTAAGATTAAAGTTATAATAATAAAAATATGATAAAATAATATGAGAGGTGATTTTAGTGAAATTAAATGATATTGAACAATTAACAAATGAAGAAATAGAAAAGATATATGAAAAATGTTTAGAATATGCAAATAGAATTAAAAATCCAGATTTAAAGGAATGTTGTTTAGAAATTTATAATGATTATAAATCAAAACTTATAGCAAAACCAGCTACTGGAGATCCATGTCATCATTTTTTTAGAGGTGGTTTAATATATCATAGTTATTGCGTAACCAGAAATGCTATTATGATTGCAGAATTGTATGATTATATAAAATTAGATATGGACTTAATAATATTTGGTTCATTATTACATGATATAGGAAAGACAAATGATTATAAAGATTTTGATTCTATAGAAAAAGGTGAAACAGGAATACTAAGTAGTGGTTCATATATGGTGGGTCATTCATACGAAGGAACTCATATTGTTGAAAATTATTTAGAAAAATATAATTTAGAAGATAAGTTTAAATATCAAGTTTTACATATGATAGGAAGTCATATGAAAGAATTTAGTGAATGGGGAGTATTAACATCACCAAAAATGTTAGAAGTAATAGTAATTAACTATGGTGATTCAATGGATGCTAGATTAGATAAAACAAGAAATGGTATTAATAATTCTGAAAAAGGTGAATTATATTATAATGAAAATCAAACGGCAAAATTTTATAAATCAATAAATCCATATTACGAAAATGATAATTTATAATTAAAATAAATATGCATCAAAAAGAAAAATTATAAAATATAAAAAAATATTCAAGAAGAAAATTTAACTAATGATGGAATTAACGAGCTGATTATGGAACATTATATTTTCATAAATAAAGGAGTAAAAAATGCAAAAAAAATTAAGTTTTATGACCTTGAATGATGTAAATATTGGAATAAGTAAAATTGAATTAAATAAATGGGATTTAATAATTATTGATAAATCTGGTAAATATTGTTTAAAAATCTGTGTGCAATATAATTGGAAAGATATCAATAACATAAAAACTGGTCAAAAACAAGAAATTGATTTTAACGAATATTGTTTAGCTGAAAACAATGAATCTGCTTTGATTTGGCCATCTAATTCCTATGTAGAAAAAATAAGTGATGATTCTATATGTTTTAATTTGGAATTTAAAAATTTATCTAATTCGACGCATTATATGAATAAAAGAGGTTGTTTTGATATTCAGTTAAATTCTCTTGAGGCTAAGGTTTTTATTGATTATAAAGATGCAATAGATGATTCTGTCATATATAATCTATAAAAAAAAGAAGTTGTTATGATAGAAAATAAAATAATGTATAATAATATATTGGAAGCATTAATTTTGCTTCCTTGTTTTATTATCAAAATAATGTTAAAATGAATTATTGAGAAAGACTTTAATTACTTATTTTTATTTAATAAATTTGTGGCCGAAATTCGTATCCAAGAAAAAAAGATACATTTTTGATGCTGTAAAAATAGGTTAGGATACGAATTTTTAAAAATAGGATACGAATTATCTGGCTGGTAGTAGTCATAGTAAGGAGGACCATATGTTCAAAATTCATTCAAAATATACACCGAGTGGTGATCAACCCCAGGCAATTAAGGAATTAGTAGAAGGTATTAAAGAAGGAAAACGCGACCAGGTTTTACTAGGAGCAACGGGAACAGGAAAAACTTTTACGATTGCTAATGTAATTAAAGAAGTTAATAAACCAACCCTAGTTTTAGCTCATAATAAAACACTTGCGGGACAACTTTATTCAGAATTAAAAGAATTGTTTCCTAACAATCACGTATGCTATTTTGTATCCTATTATGATTATTACCAACCAGAAGCCTATGTTCCATCTACAGATACCTATATAGAAAAAGATTCATCTATTAATGATGAAATTGATGAACTTCGTCACTATGCAACAAGCTCTCTTTTATCTTATGATGATGTCATTGTAGTAGCCAGTGTAAGTTGTATTTACGGTATTGGTGAAGTAGAAGAATATCGAAACAAAATGCTAAGCATAGGAGTAGGAGATAATGTAGAAAGAAACACTATCATGACGAAACTAGTAGAAATGATGTACGAAAGAAATGATTTTGATTTTAAGCGTGGTACCTTTAGAGTAAAGGGTGATGTTCTAGAAATCATACCAGCCTATGAAAACACAAAAGGGTATAGAATTGAGTTTTTTGGTGATGAAATAGATAGAATTAGTGAAATAGATTCTCTAACTGGAGCAGTTATTCAAAATAAAAAAACATTAACTATTTTTCCAGCCAGTCACTTTGTAACTAGTGATGAAAAACTAATAGAGGCAGTGAAAAGAATTAAACTAGAATTAGCTGATAGGATTCAATATTTTAAAGATAATAATAAACTACTAGCAGCAGAAAGAATAGAACAGCGTACAAACTATGATATAGAAATGTTAACTGAAACAGGATTCTGTCGTGGTATTGAAAACTATTCTCGTCATATGGCTTTACGTGGTGAAGGAGAAACCCCAACTACTTTAATGGATTTCTTTCCAAAAGATTTTTTATTAGTAATAGATGAATCCCATGTAACACTTCCTCAGGTAAGGGGAATGTATAATGGTGATAGAGCTAGAAAAATGAATTTAGTAGAGTATGGCTTTAGACTACCAAGTGCACTAGATAATAGACCATTAAAATTTGAGGAATTTGAGAAAAAAATCAATCAAGTTATTTATGTATCAGCAACTCCAGGAGATTACGAATTAGAAAAGACTAGTAATCAGTTTATTGAACAAATTATTCGTCCAACTGGACTTCTTGATCCAACAATTGAAGTAAGACCAAGTAAAGGTCAAATTGATGATTTAATTGGTGAAATTAAAGCTAGAATTGCGAAAAACGAACGTACTTTAATAACCACTCTAACAATTAGAATGGCAGAAGAATTAGCGAATTACCTAAAAGATATTGATATTAAAGTGGCATATTTACATAGTGAAGTAAAAACATTAGAAAGAATGCGCATTATTAGAGATTTAAGATTAGGTAAATATGACTGTATTGTTGGAATCAATCTATTACGTGAAGGAATTGATATACCAGAAGTTAGTTTGATAGCAATTATGGATGCTGATAAAGAAGGATTCTTGCGTAGTGAAAGAAGTTTAATTCAAACAATTGGTAGATGTGCTAGAAATGCTAGTGGTCATTGTATTATGTATGCTGATAAAATAACAGACAGTATGGATAAGGCTATTAAAGAAACAATGCGTCGTCGTACAATTCAGGAAGAATATAATAAAGAACATGGTATTACGCCACAGACAATCAAAAAAGAAATTAGAGATTTAATTAGTAATGTCGATGACAACAAAGAAAAACAAACATCTCCTAAGAAGAAAGATAAAAAAGAATTATTAAAAATGATAGATGAAATCGAAGAATCTATGAAACAAGCAGCAAAGGAATTAGATTTCGAACGTGCTATGCAGTTAAGAGATGCATTATTTGAATTAAAGAGTGAATTATAATGAAAAAGTTTAAGAAAATATATATAGAAATCACGAATATCTGTAATCTTAATTGCTCTTTTTGTAGTAAAGATAATCGTATAAAAGAAAGTATTTCGCTAACGAATATGGAAGAACTATTAAAGAAAATTAATGATTATACGGATTATGTTTATCTTCATGTAAAAGGTGAACCATTACTACACCCAAAGTTAAAAGAAATCTTAGATTTATGTGAAAAATATCATAAAAAAGTAAATATTACGACGAATGCTACACTTCTAAAATCCAAAGAAACAATCCTATCTCATACAGCTATTCGCCAAATTAATTTATCAGTACATAGTGAAAATCAAGAAAAAAATTATTTAGAAGAAATCTTTGAAGTAACTGATAAACTGAAAGAAAAGAATATTGTTTATCGTTTTTGGACTATGAATGATAATAATCTAAATAAAAAATCAACAGAATTAGTGGAAAAAATAATAAATCATTACAAGTTGTCCCCAGAAATTGTGGAAAAAATAAAAACAGACAACAATATTAAAATAAATAGTAACACTTATGTGAATAAAGCTAATCAATTTGTTTGGCCTAATATTAATAATGATTATTATAACGATAAAGGATATTGTTACGCTTTAAAAGATCAATTAGCTATTTTAGTAGACGGTACTGTTGTACCATGCTGTTTAGATAGTGATGGCATCATTAATTTAGGAAACATTTATAGTAATACTATAGAAGTTATTATAAATAGTAGTCGCTATCAAAAAATGAGAAGTGGTTTCTGCAATCGTAAAGTAACTGAAGAACTATGTAAACACTGTAGTTACAAAGAAAGATTTGACATTAATTAAATTATAAATATAATAGAAAAGGTGATTTGAATGAAAATAGTACAAAATGAAGTATGTTATGTAGAAAGAGAAGATATTTATAATTTAAGAATGTTTCCTCAGTATGTTGTTTCTGAAATTAACTTTAGATCTAATTCTAAATATATAAAATTTGAAAATCCTAGATCAATAAATTATTTCTCAGAAAGTGATTTTATAATCGACTATACTGAAATATGCAATTTATCATTAGCAGAAATAACTCTAAAGATAGAAAAATTAAAACAAAGTTTAAGTAATTTAGCTGGTGAATGGTTATATGCTTCTGAAAATTTAAGAGAAAGTTTGGATAGGAATAGAGATTATAATTATAAAATTAAGTCAATTAAATACATACTAATGTCTATGGAAAAATATATGAATAATAAAGAAACTTATGATGAAGAAATAGAACAGTTATCATTTACTAAAAGTAAATTAAAAGAACCTATAAAAGCTTTAGAATATCATTATCAGTAAGATATTGACATGATTGCTTATATATAGTAAAATAATCCTCCTGATTAAAATTAGGAGAAAAGGTGATTATATGGGTATATATAATAAAGTATATATAGGGCATGTTGAAACAGTTAATCTTGATGTAAGTGTACACCAATCACCAATAGAGTCTAAAGTAATTGCACTCCAATTGAATAATATTGATAAAAACAGAAATATTATAACTTATAAACCATTAAGACAATATAGTGAATATTATAAGTTAGTTAGTGTAGAGGAAAAACCATTAACAGGTACTTTTGGTAATATTGTTGGTGATAAGGATATTAATTTTGCCTTAAAGAAAACTGGAAAACAGGAAGTAAAAAAACTGAGAAAGTGTTAAATGCACTTTCTTTTTCTATAAACATTTAACTGATTGCTATAAAGAACTTATTTTGTTAAAATTGTTGTAAAGGAGAGGAATGAAATGAAAAATAGACAATATAAATTATTACTATTTTTTGGATTGTTAGTAATGTACTATATCTTTGCTTTAAACAATATAACCATTCCTTGTTTATTTAATAAGATAACTAATTTATATTGTCCAGGATGTGGTGTTACCAGAATGTTATTATCCATTTCAAAATTAAATTTTTACCAAGCCTTTAGATATAATCAATTAGTATTTATATTTTTGCCCTTTATTTTATTACTATTAATAGACTTTTTATTAAAATGGCTGAAGAATCAAAATAATTACATATATTTAAGAATAAATAATAAAGTATGGGTAGTTTTGTTAATAATCGTTTTAGTATTTGGAATACTAAGAAATATTCCCCTCTTTGATTATCTAAAACCAATTATTATATAGGATTATTTATTTGAAAAGTTACTTAGCTGGGTAACTTTTTTAAATACAAATAATTAATTGTCTTGTCAAACAAATGTTTCATTGATATAATAAAAATGTATTTTCATAAAAAAGAAAATTTGTGGTATAATAACATGCAGAAAAAGGTGATAGTATGGATAAAATTATTATAAAAGGTGCTAGAGAAAACAATTTAAAAAATGTGGATTTAGAGTTACCAAAAAATAAATTAATAGTAATGACTGGGGTATCAGGAAGTGGAAAATCTTCTCTTGCTTTTGATACTATTTATGCCGAAGGCCAAAGAAGATATGTAGAAAGTTTATCGGCTTATGCAAGACAGTTTTTAGGAGGAACAGAAAAACCAGATGTAGATTCTATTGAAGGATTATCTCCTTCTATTAGTATTGACCAAAAAACAACCTCTAAAAACCCTCGTTCAACAGTAGGAACAGTAACGGAAATTTATGACTACTTAAGACTTTTATTTGCAAGAATTGGAATCCCTTATTGCCCAGAACATCATATTCCAATATCAAGTCAAACTGTTGATGAAATTGTAGATAAAGTATTAGAAAATGAAATAGGTACTAAGTTAATTATTATGGCGCCAGTTGCTCATGGTGAAAAAGGTACTCATAAAGATTTATTAGAAGACCTAAGAAAAGAAGGTTATGTAAGAGTAAGAGTAAATGGAGAAATGCTTGATTTAAGTGAAGAAATTACGCTAGAAAAAAATAAAAAAGATAACATTGATGTAATTATTGATAGAATTGTTTTAAAAGATGGCATTCGTAGTCGTTTATCAGAATCTATTGAACAAGCTATCAAACTATCAAAGGGAAAAGTAGTAATTGATTATGTTGGTAATAAAGAAGTAATCTATTCTGAAAACTTTGCTTGTCCATACTGTGATTTCTCACTTCCAGAATTAGAACCAAGAATGTTCTCATTTAATGCACCATTTTGTAGTTGCCCTGACTGTAAAGGCCTTGGTGTGAAACTAAAAATGGATCCTGATTTAGTAGTACCAGACGCTACTAAAAGTTTAAATAATGGAGCTATTAAAACTTTAACAGATGATCCTGAAGCACTTGATTTTAAACGATTAGAATGTTTATGTAAGCATTATAAAATAGATATGAATAAATCATGGAATAAACTATCTAAAAAAGAACAGAATTACATTTTATATGGTAGTGATGAAGTAATCCATTTTCAGTATCATTCTAAAAGTGGTAACCTTTATAATCAAAAAGATTTCTATGAAGGAATTATCAATAATCTAGAAAGAAGATACATGGAAACAAGTAGTACCTGGATTCGTGATTGGTTAGAAAATTATATGTTAGAAACCATATGTGAAACCTGTCATGGAGCAAGACTTCAAGATAATGTCTTATCAGTTTTAGTAGGTGGAAAAAACATTTACGAAGTTACTTGCATGAGTATTAAACAATTAATTCCATTCTTTGAAAATCTAAAATTAACGAAATCTCAAAAAGAAATATCAGGATTATTAGTAAAAGAAATTTTATCTCGATTAACATTCTTAAAAAATGTAGGACTTGAATATTTAACGTTAAGTCGTTCTGCTGGCACCTTATCAGGTGGAGAAGCCCAAAGAATAAGACTTGCTACACAAATAGGTTCAAAACTAACAGGAGTTCTTTATGTACTAGATGAACCAAGTATAGGATTACACCAAAAAGATAACGAAAAATTAATTAAATCATTATTAGAAATGAGAGATTTAGGAAATACTCTAATCGTAGTAGAACATGATACTGATACAATGTTAGCCAGTGACTTTTTAGTAGATGTAGGACCTGGTGCTGGAGATCATGGTGGAGAAATCATTGCTGCTGGTACTCCAGAAGAAGTAATGAAAAATGAAAACAGTATTACTGGTCGTTATTTAAGTGGTAAAGAAAAAATAGAAGTACCTACTACTAGAAGAAAAGGTACTAAAAAGTTTATTGAAATTAAGGGTGCAAGTGAAAATAATTTAAAAAATATTAATGTTAAATTTCCACTAGGAACCTTTACTTGTGTTACCGGTGTATCAGGAAGTGGAAAAAGTACCTTAGTAAATCAAATTTTATGTAATGCTGCTTATCAAAAAATATATAATTCCAAAGTGAAACCAGGTAAACATAAAAAAATAACCGGTTTAGAAGAAATTGATAAGGTAGTTGAAATTAGTCAAAATCCAATCGGTAGAACGCCAAGAAGTAATCCAGCTACCTATACAGGAGTATTTGATGAAATCAGAGATTTATTTACAACTACGAAAGAAGCTAAAATGTATGGCTTTGGAAAAGATCGTTTTTCTTTCAATGTAAAAGGTGGTCGTTGTGAAGCTTGCCGTGGTGATGGTGTTAAAAAAATAGAAATGCATTTCTTACCAGATGTATATATTCCTTGTGAAGTATGTCATGGTACAAGGTATAATAGTGAAACTTTAAGAATAAAATATAAAGACAAAAATATTGCGGAAGTATTAGATATGCGTGTAAGTGAAGCACTTGAATTCTTTGAAAATGTTCCTAAAATCAAATCTAAACTTCAAGTGTTAGAAGATGTGGGAATTGGTTACATTAAATTAGGACAAAGTGCTACAACCTTATCAGGTGGAGAAGCTGGACGTGTAAAACTAGCTAAAGAATTACAGAAAAAGCCAACTGGTAAAACACTTTACATTATGGACGAACCTACAACAGGTCTTCATAGTGCTGATATTAAGAGATTACTTGCAATTATTCAAAAAATAGTAGATAATAAAGATACCGTAATAGTAATTGAACACAACCTAGATGTTATAAAATGTGCTGATTATATAATTGATTTAGGACCTACTGGTGGCGATGGTGGTGGTGAAGTAATAGCTACTGGAACACCAGAAGAAATTGCCAAAGTAAAGGAATCAGCTACAGGAGAATTTTTAAAGAAAATGTTATAGGGTGAGAAAATGAAAAATAATATAAAAGGGATAAGTTATAAAATTATAGATTGGAGTCTACATTTTATAACCTATGCTATCATTTTAGTATTTGTAGCGACTTTTTTTGATAGTTTTAAAATAGATGATACTCATTTATACCTATATGGTATCCTAGCAACTTTAATTATATTTATCTTAAATAAAACAGTTAAACCAATTATTTTTAGATTAACTTTACCAATAACTGGTTTAACGCTAGGATTATTTTATCCATTTATTAATGTAATTATCTTGAAACTAACTGAGTGGATTTTAGGACCTCATTTTGAAATAGAAGGTATATGGACAGTTTTCTTTTTAGCCATTCTAATATCAGTAATGAATATTATAATAGAAAACATAGTAATCACACCAATTATGAGGAGGATAAAGAAAAATGGATAGAGTAGCATTGGATTTAGGATTTATACAAATATATTGGTATTCAATCTTTATCTTTTTAGGAGTTTTTTTTGCTAGTTTAGTAATACTAAGAGAATGTAAAAAACAGAATATTAATCAAGAATTTATTATCAATTTAATCTTTTATGGGGTTATTTTTGGACTTATTGGTGCTAGATTATATTATGTTTTATTTAATTTAGACTACTATCTTAAATATCCAATCGAAATATTTGAAGTATGGAATGGTGGTTTAGCTATTCATGGAGGTATTTTATTTGGTTTACTAACAGTGATAATATATTGTAAAAAATATCATGCTAAAACTCTAAAAGTTTTAGATATACTAGTTGTTGGTTTAATATTAGGACAGGCTATTGGTAGATGGGGAAACTTTTTTAATGGCGAAGCTTATGGCGGTATAACTACTTTAGAACATCTACAAAAATTAGGTTTACCTGAATTTATTATAAATGGAATGTATATAAATGGTGCATATCATCAACCAACATTTATCTATGAATCAATTTGGACCTTTTTTGGTTTTCTAGTGTTGTTAGTAGTTAGAAGATATAAATACTTAAAAACTGGTCAATTAACTGGTGTATATCTAGTTTGGTATTCAGTAGGTAGAATAGTAATAGAAGGAATGCGCACTGATAGTTTAATGCTAGGTAATTTTAGGGTAGCTCAATTAGTGTCAGGATTATTAATAATACTAGGAATTCTAATGATAATATTCTGTAAAAAGGGTACAAGATTTGATAACCTATATAAAGATGAAGAAAAAACTGATATTTTATTTTAAAGGAGGACATTTATGGACTACAACACAGTAATAATTGGATCAGGTGTAGCTGGAATGACAGCTGCCATATATCTAAAAAGGGCACGTAAGAGTGTATGTATATTAGAAAATAGTGTTCCTGGTGGCCAAATAACATTAACTTCTACAGTTGAAAATTATCCAGGTTTTAAATCTATATCTGGTTCTGATTTAGCTTTAAATATATATAATCAAGTGCTTGATTTAGGTGTTGATTATATATACAAAAAAGCTTGTAAAGTACAAGTGGTAAACGATAAAATAAAAATATTAACACCCGATGCTGAAATTACTGCAAATAATTTAATCATAGCTACCGGACGTTCACCACGAAAATTAGAAGTAAAGATGGAAGATAGATTAATAGGAAATGGTGTTAGTTTTTGTGCTACCTGTGATAGCAGTCTATATAAAAATAAAAAAGTAGCCGTGATTGGTGGCGGAACTTCTGCACTTGAAGAAGCAGTTTATCTTTCTAAAATCTGTGATAGTGTTACACTAATTCATAGAAGAGATGTTTTTACTGCTCCAGAGGCTCTTATAGAAACAGTAAAATCAACTAAAAATATAAATATAATAACCAATAGTGTGGTAAAAGAATTTAAAACTAACGATAATAAACTATCAAAAATAATATTAGAAGATAAAAATAAAAATTTAACAGAAATCGATGTTGATGGTTGTTTTGAATACATAGGCCAAGTTCCTAATACTGATATTTTTAAAGATCTTAATATCTTAGATGAAAAGGGTTATGTAAATGTTAATGATAATTACGAGACCTCAATTCCTGGAATTTATGCCGTTGGTGATTGTATAAAAAAAGACTTATACCAAGTAATAACTGCTTGCAGTGATGGTGCTACAGCCGCTAATAGAATTATCAAGAGTAAAAGATAATTCTTTTTTTTGAAGTAAAAAATATGATATACTATCAAGTGTAATTAACAGAATTTTAAATAAACTAAAAAGGTGAAACATATGAAGAAAAAAATAGTAGTATTTGGCGGCGGAACAGGATTATCAAGTCTACTAACAGGACTAAAGGATTTTCCAGTAGAAATAACGGCTGTAATAACAGTATCTGATAATGGAAGATCAACTGGTAAATTAAGAGAAGAATTTTCAACTCCAGCCGTTGGCGATATTAGAAAAGTGTTAACTAATTTATCTGATTTACCAGAAGAAATAAAAAGCATAATGGAATATCGTTTTGAAACATACAGTGATTTAGATGGCCACCCTTTAGGAAATTTAGTACTTACTGCAATGTTAAATAAAACCAAAAATCTAAAGAAAAGCATTGAATATCTCAGTAAACTTTTAGATGTTAAACACAAGGTACTTCCACTATCTGAAGATTACCTAACACTAATGGGTGAAACATATGATGGTAAGATAATAGAGGGAGAAGCTAATTTAACCAAAGCACATACTAAATACAAAAAAATATTTTATAAAGAAACACCTCATGTAGAAAAAGATGTGTTAAAAGCAGTAAAAGAAGCTGATTTAATAATATTATCAATGGGTAGCTTATATACTAGTATATTGCCACATTTATTATGTAAACAAATAATAGAAGCTATCAATACTTCCCAAGCTAAAGTAATGTATTTATGTAATGCTATGACTCAACCTGGAGAAACAGATAACTTTGGTGTTAGTGACCATATAGATATTTTAGAAAAATATTTAGGAACAAATTCTATTGATGTAGTAGTTGCTAGCAATACTAAACTAGATAGTAAAATATTAGAGAAATATGAAACTGAGGAACAAAAAGATCCTGTCGTAATAGATTATGAAAATTTAAAAAATAGAAAACTAGAAATAATAGAATCAGATTTACTAACAACTAAAGATAATACTATTAGACATAATAGTTTAAAACTAAGTTCCATTATTTTTTCATATTTAATGAGGTGATAATATGTCTTTTACCACAACAATCAAAGAAGAAATTTCAAGAATTCCTAATACTAGATCAGAAAGTATAGCTGAATTATCAGGTTTTTTTAGAAATAATGGTACTTGTACTGATACAACTATCGATCTAGTTACAGAAAATGCTACAGTTGCTAAAAGAATATATCAGTTAATTAAAGATTTATATGATATAACTTGTGAAATTGAAAATAGAAAAAGTCTAAACTTTAGTAAAAATAATTTATATTTAATAATGATTAATGAAAAGGTAAATTTTATTCTAAAAGATTTATCTATAATTAATGAAAATGGTGATTTTTTAGATACTCCAAATGAATTTATAGTAGATTCAGAAGATGAAATTAGAGCCTATTTAAGGGGAGCTTTTTTAGCAAAAGGTAGTATAAATGATCCTAAAACAGCTAGATATCATTTGGAATTATTAATAGAAGAATTAGAAGAAGCAAAATTTATATCAAACCTATTAAATAGTTTTGATTTAAATAGTAAAATTTTATCTAGAGATAAGGGATATATGGTTTATATTAAAGAATCAGAAAAAATAGGCGATTTCTTGAGAATAATAAATGCAAATCAGGCTGTTCTTTACTATGAGGATATTAGGATATATCGTGATCATAAAAATATGACCAATCGTCTAAACAATTGTGAACAAGCTAACATTGATAAAGTAGTAGAAACTGCTACTAAACAAATTGAAGATATAGAATACTTAAAAGAAAATTTAGGTATTGAACTATTAGATGAAAAAACCAAAGAAGCAATTGAATACCGTTTAAAGTATCCAGAATCTTCGCTTCTAGAATTAAGTGAAATTATAAGTTATGAAACAGGAAAACCAATTACTAAATCAGGTTTAAATCATCGTTTTAGAAAAGTAAGAGAATTAGCTAATAAAATGAAAGAAGGTAGTAATAATGAAAATTAAACCTATTAGCATCAATGGTAATTTATGTAAAGAGTTTAATAGTGTTGATATAGAAGATTTATCCGTTTTATCAGGTGGATATATCATTACACCTAATGGTGAAATAATATTGGTAAAAGATACTGATCAACATCAGGTAATTTTCTCAGATTATATAAATGCTTATTTAGAAAATAATGATTATATAAAATATAATACATTAACAGCTACAAAAATGTTATGTGAGATTGGCTGCTGTGTATATGCTGGTGTTAGATTAGAGTATTTCAAAAATAAATTAGAAAAAATGACACAAAGTATGGCCAGTTTAACATTCCCCAATGATCCTAGTGACTTAACTGATAGTCAAAAGCAAATAATTAAAACATTGTTGAAAACTAATAAATCGCTATTTGGATCTAGTGAGAAAATATTAATTCAATATGGTAGTTTTCCTGATAACGTATATAATATAGAAGAAGTAAATGTATTTCTAAATAGTAATATAAAAAATAATAGTATTCAATAATGTCTACTATTATTTTTTTATTATTTTATCTACTAATCCATATTTTAAAGCTTCATCACTATCCATAAAATTATCTCTTTCTGTATCTAAAGCAATTGTTTCCAAGCTTTGATTAGTATTTTTTGATAGTATTTTATTAAGCTTATCTCTAAGTTTTAATATATGTTCAGCAGCAATTTTTATTTCTGTAGCCTGCCCTTGAGCACCACCTAAAGGTTGATGAATCATAACTTCAGCATTAGGAAGTATATAGCGCTTTCCATTCTCTCCAGAAGATAAAAGAAATGCAGCCATACTTGCAGCCATACCTATACATATTGTTGATACATTACTCTTAACAAAGTTCATAGTATCATAAATAGCCATTCCTGCAGTAACAGATCCACCTGGTGAATTAATATAAAGACTAATATCATCATGATTAATAGAATCTAAATATAAAAGTTGAGCAACAATACTATTAGAAAGATTATCATCAATCTCTCCACTAAGTAAAACAATACGATTCTTAAGTAATCTAGAAAAAATATCATAACTTCTTTCACCATTAACTTCTTTATCTACAACCATTGGTACTAAATTCATTTTTATCACCTATAATTATAATAGTGTAAACTTAATAAAAATATACATTTATTAGTTAGACAAAATGTGCTACAATATCCTTATCATAGGGTAGAAGGTGAATTGATGTTAGAAGAAGTAAAAACAATATTAATAAACCAAAAAGAAAAAGAATTAAACCAGATTGAAGTAATAAATAAACAAATAGCAGAGTTAAATCAAAAAGAAAAACAAAATAATTTTACTGCCATAGATAAGCATATAATTGAATTAGAAAATGAAATAGCTAGAATAAATCAAAGTTTAATAACTAAATTATCAACTTCTAAAAAATTAAAAAAATTATATGATGAATATTATCAATTATCAGCCAACAAAATTAAAGTTCTTGAGGAATTTAATAATGAAAGAGAGAAATTAATTATTGAATTATCAAAATTAATAAGTAATGCTGGTTTAATAGAACAAGAAATAATAAATATTAAAAAAGCTAGTACCCTTCAAGAGTTAGGACTTAACGAAGAAACAGCTAAAAGTTTATTAAGAAAGAACCATAATCACTATGAAGATTCAGCTATTCAAAAAGTTTTTTCTAAAGTAGTATTAAGAAAACCGTCAACTAGAGAAGAAATCTTTAGAATAATGCAAGAATTATATCAAACTAACTCATCTGTATTCGTTCTAGAAATGCAGAAAATTAGTCCAACTGATTTAGCTAATCAATTAATAGAAATAGGTATCGTTATAGATAAAGATAAATTGAATTTAATGAATAAAGTATACTATTATCTAAAACAGACTAATAAGATATTACCAACTATGCAAGATATAGAAATAAATGACCGACTAGATCATTACTACTGTAATGAAATAGAAAAAGTACTAGCTAACATTGAAAATTATCCAAATATTAATTCAACTGCTTTATCACAAATGTTATCCTTAACTGCTATAGTATCAATAGCTAAAGAAAATAAAAAAACACAAAGAATAAATAAATAAATAAAAGGGGAATTATCATGAATGAAATAAAAGTTAAAATAAATAATACTACAATTGATGTTAATCGTGGTATTACTTTAGAAGAATTAGCTAAAAACTATCAAAATAATTTTAAATATGAAATAATTTTAGCTAAGGTAGATGGTATTTATAAAGAATTAACAGAGACAATTCATAAAGACTGTACTATTGAATTTTTTGATTTAACAGATCGTGGTGCTAATCAAGTTTATCTGAATGGATTAATTTACTTAACTGTATATGCCTATAAACTATTATTTGGTAGAACTAATGATATAAAAATAAATCATTCTCTTGATAAGGGATTATATATAGAAACATCATTAAAACTACAGGAAGAAGATTTAGTTAAACTAGAAGAAAAGATGAAAACATTAGTAAATAGTAATTTACCTATAACCAGATTAACTGTATCTAGAATGGATGCTATTGACTATTTTAATAGTGTTAATGATCATGTTAAAGCTGAGATAATGAAATATATCACTTCTACTCATTTAACTTTATATAAATTGGAAAATAATTATGATTACTTTTACAGTATGATGCCAACTTCATCCAAAGTTTTATCTCATTTTGAATTAACTTATTTAAATGAAGATGGCTTTGTCTTAAGATTCCCAACTATTTATATGAAAAATGGTATTAAACCATATGAACATAGAGAAAATATCTTTAATTTATTTAAAGAGTCAAGAAAGTGGGCTAAGAACTTAAATTTAGAAAATGTCGTTGACTTAAATAGAAAAGTATCGTCAGGTAGTATTCTAGAATTAATTCAAATGGATGAGTTAATGAAAAATTATGAATTAATGGAACTAGCCAAAAAAATAATATCTAATGAGAATGCTAAAATAGTATTATTAGCTGGACCATCATCAACTGGTAAAACCACAACCACTAATAAACTTACTTTATGTTTAAAAAGTTTAGGTAAAAATCCTAAAATGTTATCTATGGATGATTTTTTTGTAGATAGAAAAGATACTCCAGTAGATGAAAATGGTGAATTAGATTATGAAAGGTTAGAAACAGTAGATTTAGCTTTATTTGAAAAAACTATAGAAAGCTTACTTTCTAACAATGAAACTATTTTACCAAGCTTTAATTTTGTTTTAGGCGAAAAAGAATTTAAAACTAAAATGAAAATGGATAAAGATGATATTCTGTTAATTGAAGGAATCCATGCCTTAAATCCTAAAGTGTTAGAACATATTCCAAAAGAAAAGAAAACAACAGTTTATTTGTCAGCACTAACAGAATTAAATATAGATAATCATACTCGTATTTCAACTACTGATAATAGATTACTACGTAGAATAGTAAGAGATAATAGAACTAGAGGTAATAATGTTGAAGAAACTTTGAAAAGTTGGCCTAAAGTAAGAAAAGGTGAGGAAAATTATATTTTCCCATTCCAAGATGAAGCAGATTATACTTTTAACACAGCTATGATATATGAACTTGGTGTATTAAAAACATTTGTAGAGCCATTATTATATTCTGTAGAACCAACATCACCATATTATAATGAAGCAATTCGTTTAATTAACTTTTTAAGATTATTTTTGCCAATCTCATCAGAAAGTATACCAAAAGATTCAATTATAAGAGAATTTATCGGTGGCGGTTGTTTTAAAGTATAATATGTGTTAAAATAACTCCTCACAAAGGAGTTATTTATATGAAAGTAAGATATTATATTGTTGAAAACTGTTATGAGTTTATAGATACCTTGGAAAGAGAATTATGTCAAAAAGGTATTTCATATGTAAGAATAGATACAGAAATTCATTTTTTAGATCAAATTATTAGATTTTTAGACTTCGATCTTGATATGGATTTAATAGTAAAATTATATTTTTCTAAATTAGAGCTAAGATCAACTAATGACATTACTTTGTTTACTGATCTAAATCAAAATGATTATTTAGATTTTATACCACAAAATAATACTTATCAACAATATCATACAAAATTTACACACAATAATCATACTTATCAACAGCTAAATAAAAGAATGTTAAAAAATCAATCAAACAATGCCAATCAAAAATTAAAAAGGTATAAAAAATAAGATATCCACAATTTTGTGGATATAAATATATATCAATTTAATTGACAAAATCCCCCGGGGGGGGGGTAGAATAAAAATATAAAATAAAAAGGGAGGAAATATGGAAAATAAACAAAAAAGTAAATTAGGTTTAGGAATATTAATAGGAGTACTAATTGCAGTTATTATTTTACTTACGGGATATATTGTTTATGATAAAGTTATAGCCAAAGATAAAAATAATACTGAAGAAAAAAATCAGGATAATATTACTCCAACGAATACTCCAGCTGAAATATCAAAAACAGAACCAGTTAATTTGAATGATGAAAAAATATCAGCCTTAATAAGTTATATAATGAACGTTTATGATAATGAAACTGAAATGTATGGAACATATAAAGTAGAAACTGGTCGTAATAAAGTTGGGTTATTCTATCATAAAAATGATAAACAAATAATTGATAATATAGATTCTAATGTTAAATTAGAAATGTTATCATCAAAAATATACAATGAATATATGAAATCTCTAGCATCATCAGGAGTATATGAAAAAACATTTACCAAAACAGAAATTGATAAATTATATCATGAGTTATTTGGATCACATGCAAGTAGCATAAAATATACTAGTAATACCTGTCCAACATTAAAAGAAGAAAATGACAAAGTACAAGTAATGAGTAGTTGTGGTAATGTTATTGGGCCAGGATTTCACTATTCTATTTTAACTCAATTCTATAAGGCTGAAAAAACCAATGATGAATTATATTTATACCAATTAGTTGGTTATCCAAAATACGATGACGAAAATGATACTAATATTCCACATAATATTGATGATAGTTTCATCATATATAAAGATTATGATTTAACTACTAAAACATCAGGTACTAATACTAATTTAGGAACGGCTAATGAAAATGGTGGTTATAACTATGATTTAACTAAAATTAAAAGCGAATTAGATAGTTATAAATATACTTTAAAATTAGAAAATGGTAACTATTATTTCTATAGCGTCGAAAAGGAAAAGTAAAATAAAAGATATCCACAATTTTGTGGATATCTTTTTTAAACAATATCATCAGCTAAGTTAACTACATTAGAAGTAATAATATAAGAATTATCCATGATATTATCACCTAAATAGTTTTTAATTTCCTTATACTCATTCGAACTACTAATATCTCCCAGCATAATTGAATGATTTTTATTTACTTGATTATTAATATTGTTATAGCATTCTAATAATGAAGCATCTTGTACAGAAATAGAATAAAAATCTAAATCTAATCCCCAAAAGTATTCTTCACTGTTTCTAATAACTGCTCCTGTACGAGCCTTATCAATTCTATCTTTAATATTTAAAACAATTTCCTTACATGGACTTTTCATATAAATATTATCATTAGGATAATTATTTATGATTTGAACAATTTTGTCTATAAAAATATTATTGTTTTCCCCATGATTTTCAAGATTTAAAACTAATAATTTTGTGGTTGTTTTAAATAATTCTAATAACTCCTCTAATGTTATGATATTATGTTTTTTAACTTTAGTACCAAGATTATATTTGCTAATATCAGCTAAAGTTAGATCAGAAATTTTATGTTTAGGATGTCCCATAAAACTATTATCATTATAAACAATAATATTACCATCTTTAGTAAGATTTAAATTAACTTCAATTCCATCCACATAATCAGTATTGATAGCAAGCAAAAAAGCATCCATAGAATCACTAGGAGTATTTTTAGTATTAGTACCACTTCTAACTAATATTTTCATAATTCCACCTCTATTAAATATATGCAGAACCAATATTGAATATATATTTTTATAATGTTATAATTAAACTATAATAGGAGAAAATTATGGAAAATAGTGAAAGTAAAGTTACTAATAAGAGTAATAATAAATTTTTAATAATAATAATAATCTTATCAGTAATAATAGTTGTACTTGCTACTTTATTAATCTTAAATGTAATGAAAAAAGATAATAAAGATAATGGTATAGTAAATTCTACTGAAAAACTGATGTAACTTCGGCTTATAGAATGTCAAGTAATAATCTAGAGAACTTTGATTTATCTTTTCTAAAATTAGAAAATAATAACAGTAATATGATTTATAGTCCCATATCTATAAAATATGCTCTAGAAATGTTAGCAGATGGTAGTAATGGTACTACTAAACAACAAATAAATGCAATAATAGGAGATTATAAAGCTAACAAATATTCAAATAGTTCTAATTTATCATTTGCTAATGCCTTATTTGTGAAAGATACATACAGAAATAGTATAAAAGAAGAATATACTTCTATGTTAACTACTAAGTATAATGCAGAAATTATATATGATTCATTTACTAATCCCAATAATATAAATTCATGGGTAAATGAAAAAACACTTGGTTTAATCAACAATGCTGTTGATAGTGATTCTTTAAAAAATAATTTTATTTTGTTTAATGCCTTAGCTATTAATATGAACTGGAAATATAAATTACAGTCTGGCTCAACAGATCCTAATGTTCCAGATATATATTATAATGTAAATTATTTACATGAAGATTATTCAGCAGGTATATCACCACTATTTGATGAAGAATCATATCATAGTCTTAAATTCAATAATAACAAGCAAGTTAAGTCAGTTGAGATTGGTGCTAGTATAAATAATTATGATATAGTTAATACTTTAGGAAGAGATAATATTAAGAAAACTATTACTGAAGAGTTAATTGAATATCTAAATGGTGAAAATCCAATTTGGGAAGGTGACAAATCTGAAGAAAATATCAACAATTACGTTGAAGAATTTATTGATTCACTAGATTCAAACTATAAAGATGTCAAAGTATCTACAGATTTTGAGTTATATACTGATGACAATATTAAAGTTTTTGCTAAAGATTTAAAAGAATATGATGGTAAAAGCCTACAATATATAGGTATAATGCCCAAAGAAGAGGAATTAAGTAGTTACATAAAAAATAGTACTTCAACAAGTATCAATAACTTAATAAATAATTTAAAAGAAATTAAATTAGAAAATTTCACCACTGGAAAAGTAACTAAAATAACTGGATATATTCCATTATTTAAATTTGATTATGAGTTAAACTTAACAGATGATTTAAAAAAATTAGGTGTAACTGATGTATTTGATGAATCCAAGGCAGATTTATCGAACTTAACTAATGATACAAATGCCTATATTTCTGAAGCTTCACATAAATCAACAATCGAATTTTCCAATGATGGTATAAAAGCTTCGGCTGTAACAGAAGTTGGTGGTTTGGGAGACGCTTCAGGTGGCTTTGAACATCTTTACGAAGTACCAGTAGAAATAATAGATATGACTTTTGATAAACCATATATGTTCTTAATAAGAGATAAATCAACAGGAGAAATTTGGTTTGCTGGTACAGTATACGAACCAATTAATAAATAATTTGAATAAATTTATCAAACCTTGCTTTTTAAAAGGCAAGGTTTTATTATGACAACTTTTGTCTACCAAACCATGAATATATTGAAGAAAACATGAGAAAATTATATAATGAAATAGAAAGGATGATACAAATATGAAAGTAGCAATTAATGGTTTTGGTAGAATTGGAAGACTTGCTTTTCGTCAAATATTTCATAAACCTGGCTTTGAAGTAGTAGCAATTAATGACTTAACTTCACCTGAAATGTTAGCCTATTTATTAAAATATGATTCTGCCCAAAAAAAATATGAATTAGCCGATACTATCAGTCATACCGATGACTCAATAATAGTTGATAATGAGGAAATTAAAATTTTTAAAGAACCTGATCCTAATAATTTACCATGGAAAGAATTAGATGTTGATGTAGTACTAGAATGTACTGGTTTCTTTACTTCTAAAGAAAAATCAGAAGCCCATATAAATGCCGGAGCTAAAAAAGTAATAATTTCTGCACCAGCTGGTGATATTCCAACTATCGTTTATGGCGTTAATGAAAATACATTAACTAATGAGGATAATATTATTTCAGCAGCATCATGTACAACTAACTGTCTAGCACCTATGGCTAAATTTTTAAATGATTATGCCCAAATAGAATCTGGTATTATGACTACTATCCATGCCTATACTGGTGATCAAATGTTATTAGATGGTCCTCACCGTAAAGGAAACTTAAGAAGAGCTAGAGCAGCAGCAGTTAATATTGTTCCTAACTCTACAGGAGCGGCTAAGGCTATTGGTCTAGTTATCCCAGAATTAAATGGTAAGTTAATTGGTAGTGCTGAAAGAGTACCAGTAACCGATGGTTCACTAACTATTTTAGATGCTGTAGTAAATAAAAATGTTACAGTAGAAGAAATTAATAATTATATGAAACAAAAATCATCAGAATCATTTGGTTATACTGAAGAAGATGTAGTATCAAGCGATATTATTGGTGATACCCACGGTTCCATTTTTGATGCAACCCAAACTAAAGTAATATCATTAGGAAATAATCAAACCTTGGTCCAAGTAGTTGCTTGGTACGACAATGAAAACTCATACACATCACAAATGGTAAGAGTTGCAAACTATTTAATGACTAAAATGTAAGATATAAGAGGAGCTTTCCTCTTTTTTTCTTTTGATTATATGGTATAATGTTAATAGAAAATGGTGATATAATGAAAAAAACTATTGAAGATTTTGATTTAAATAATAAAAGAGTAATAATAAGAGTAGATTTTAATGTACCAATTAAAGATGGTATTATAATTGATGATAATAGAATAAGAGAAAGTTTAAAAACGATTAATTATGCTATTGATCATAATGCTAAAGTTATTTTATTATCCCATTTAGGTCGTATAAAAAATGAAAGTGATAAGGAAAAAAATAGTTTAAGAATAGTAGCTTCTAGATTAAGTGAATTATTAAAAAGAAATGTAATTTTTATTTCCGAAACTAGAGGACCAGAACTTGAAAAAATAATATCTAATTTGAATAATAAAGATGTTGTTTTATTAGAAAATACACGTTATGAAGATTTACCTGATAAAAAAGAAAGTACTAATAATCAAGAACTGGCAGCGTACTGGGCTTCATTGGGTGATATTTTTATAAATGATGCTTTTGGTACTATTCATAGAAGTCATGCTTCAAATGTTGGTATTGCTAGTATTTTACCTAGTGGTATAGGTTTCCTTGTAGCAAATGAATTAGATGCTCTTAAAGCCTTAGATGAACCAGTAAGACCATATATAGTAATACTAGGAGGAGCTAAAGTATCAGATAAATTAGGAGTAATTAATAATCTAATTAAAAAAGCTGATAAAATTATTATTGGTGGTGCAATGGCATTTACCTTTTTAAAAGCTAAAGGACTAAACATTGGTAAATCATTAGTAGAAGATGACTACTTATCATATTGTAAAGATTTAATGATAAATTATCCTAACAAACTAGTTTTACCTATTGATGTAGTTGTATCTAATGAAATTAGTGCTGCGTCATCAAATAAAACGGTATCTATAAACAATATTTGTGATAATGAAATAGGACTTGACTTAGGTAAAGAAACAATTGATATAATAAAAAATGATCTAAAAGATGCCAAAACAGTAGTTTGGAATGGACCACTAGGTTATTATGAAATACCTGCTTATCAAACATCAACTAAAGAAATATTAAAGTATCTAACAGAAAATAATATTAACACAATTTTAGGTGGTGGCGATATAGTAGCAGCTAGTAGCGAACTTGGCTATAAAGATAAAGTAACTCATGCTTCAACTGGCGGTGGAGCAACATTAGAATATTTAGAGGGAAAGGTTTTACCAGGTCTTAAGATAATAGATGAGAAATAATAAGGAGATAGCATGAAAAATTTAAAAAAGAACAGTATTATTTTATTAGCCATTACCATTGTTGTACTTATTTGTGTTTTAAAAGATGATTTCAGTAATATTATAAACACATTAAGTGGAGCTAACTATGGATGGATTATAATCGCTCTATTATGCTTTTTTGTTGGTATAGGATTTGAGGCTAAAGCTTATCAAGAAATAATTCAAGGCTATGAATATGATTATACCTTTAAAAAATCATATCGTATGTTATTAATAACTAAATTTTTTAATGGTATTACTCCTTTTTCATCAGGTGGTCAACCAATGCAAATATTCATGTTAAAAAAAGATGGAGTTAGAATAACTAAAGCTACCAATATTATTATTCAAAATTTTATAATTTATCAAGCAGCCTTAGTAATGTTTGGTATTATTGCTATTATTATTAATAATTCTCTTAAATTATTTACTCAAGTAACTATTTTAAAACAGTTAGTAACATTAGGCTTTATAATTAATACTCTTGTTATGATAGGTTTAATAATAATTAGTTTTAGTAATAAATTTAATCATTTCATTGTAAGTAAAAGTATTAATATTTTAAGTAAGATGAAATTAATTAAAGACAAAGAAAAAATGCAAGAAAAATGGCGTGAAAAAGTAGATGATTTTCATGAAGGAGCCGAATATTTAAAGAAAAACAAAATGTTATGTTTAAGAACTTTTGTATATAATCTAATTTATTTAGCTTTAAATTATGTAATGCCATATTTTGTTATATTAGCTCTAGCTAAAACAGTAACCGATGCAACACCATTAAAAGCAATTTGTGCATCAGCTTATGTTCTAATAATGGGTTCATTTGTACCAATTCCTGGTGCTAGTGGTGGCATTGAATATGGTTATTTAAAATTCTTTGGTAATTTTATTGGTGGCACTTTGTTAAAAGCATCTTTATTAATATGGCGTACAATTTCATATTACTTGCCAATGTTAATAGGTGGAATTTTATTTAATATCAATATAAAAAGAGGCGAAGAAAAATGCGAATAGGAATATTTACTGAAACATACACTCCTTATATTAGTGGTTTAGTTACTAGTGAAGTTATGCTTAAAAAGGGTTTAGAAAAACTAGGACATGAAGTTTATGTAGTAACAGCAAATCTAGAATCATTTCATTATGAATATGATGAAAAAGAAAGAGTTTTAAAAGTACCTGGCATTCCAACCGGTATATATGATTCAAGATTAACGGCGGTTTATCCATTAAAAGCCGTAAATAAAATTAAAAGTTGGAATCTTGATATAATTCATTCTCAAACTGAATTTGCTATAGGAACTTTTGCTAGAATAATGGCTTATCAATTAGATATACCTTTAGTTCATACTTACCATACTATGTATGAAGATTACATTCATTATATAACTAAAGGTTATTTTGACAAATCAAGTAAGAAAATAGTTGAATATTTAACTCTTTTCTATTGTGATAAAACAGCTAGTGAATTAATTGTTCCTACTAAGAAAACTTATGATTTATTTAAAGAAAAGTATCAAGTAGATAGAAATATTCATATAATCCCAACTGGAATAGAATTAGAAAGATTCTACACTGAACAGATTGACTCTAAAAAATTAGAATCATTGCGTAAAAAAGAAAAAATTAAAAAAGATGATTTTGTATTATTATTTATAGGCAGATTAGCCCAAGAAAAAAATGTTGTTTATATAATAGATGTAATTAAAGATATTATTCCAAAATGTCCTAAAATAAAGTTGTTAATAGTTGGTGATGGACCAGATTTTGAAGAATATAAAGAATTAATAACTAAATATAAAATAGAAGATAATGTTATTATGACAGGAAAGGTTCCTTGGGAAAAAGTTCCGTATTATTATCACTTAGCTGATTTATTTTTAACTGCGTCACATACAGAAACTCAGGGTTTAACAGTAATTGAAGCTATGGCTTCAAGTGTACCTCCTATATGTATAGACGATGAAAGTTTCAGAAATACTGTTGTTGATGGTTTAAATGGTAGAATATTTAATACAGAAGAAGAATGTAAAAACATTATCATCGAATTATATAATGATCCTCAAAAATTGGAAAGATTATCTAAACAAGCAAGAATTAATTCAGATCGTTTCAGTTCTAAATATTTTGCTGAATCAGTTTTAGATGTTTATAAATATGCAATAGTTAATAAAAAACAGCGTACAGGCTTATTTGGAAAACTAGTAGATAAGGTAAAAGGCTCTAAGGAAGAAGTAAAGGATACTAAAGATGAAGTTGATAATAAGTAACCATAAAAATGGTTTATCAGATGAAAAATTAAATGATTATCTATTAAATATAAATAATCTTGATACATCAAATATTAAATTAATAATTTGTCCAAGTACAAAACACTTAGCAGCTTTTAAAAATAGTAATTGTATAATAGGAAGTCAGGACATAGAAAATAACAATTTAGAATATTTAAAAAATAATCGAGTTGAATATACTATTGTTGGACATTCTTATAATAGAAAAAAATATAATGAGACAAACACTGAAATTAATATAAAAGTAAAGGAATTAATCAAAAATAATATTATGCCTATTTTATGCATTGGCGAAGAAACTATGAATCAGTCTAATATCTACCAAATATTAGATGAACAGTTAGAAGAAGGTTTAAAAGATATTAAACAGAAGTTAATCATAGCATATGAACCAGTCTGGGCAATTAGTAGTGGTAATATACCAAGTAATGATATTTTAATAGACAGAATCAATTATATTATAAAAAAAGTAGTTGAAATAACTGGAAATATGCCATTAATGATTTATGGTGGTAGTGTTAATGAAAAAACTATCTTATCTCTAAAAGAAATAACTGAAATAGATGGTTATTTAATAGGTGTAATTAGTTTAGAAATAGATAAATTAAAAAGAATAATTGAGGTGGTTAGATGATAGCTAGTATTTTTACAGATATATGGGACAAAATTAATCAAGTATTTGGTGATTTTTACGATTTTATCATGGAAAATTATGATAAACCATTTTTATGGATTATATTATTTGGTGTTTTATTATTGATTGCTTATGCAACAATAGCTAATTTGACAAATAAATAGCTAATTCGACAAATATTGACATATGTTGTCAATATTAGCTGTATCATTTTGTTGAATATTATTATATAATAATACTTGCGTGAAGTACGAAAGGAGACAAAATGGAAAAAATCAGAGTACTTATGATCGATGATAACATCGAGTTAGTAAGCATGATTAAGGAGTACTTTAATAATCACGCTAGTATAGAGATTGTATTAGAAGCAAATGATGGACAAGAAGGTATTGATTTAGCCAAAAAGTATCAACAAAATTATGATGTTATTATTTTGGATTTAATTATGCCTAAGAAAGATGGCTTATCAGTATTAGAGGAATTAAAAATTGAAAATATTGATAAAAAGATAATTGTTTTAACTTCTTATAATGCTCAAGATATGATTAGAAAAGTATCAGAGTTAGGAGTAAATTATTTTATCTTAAAACCATTTGAATTAACAGACTTAGAAAAAAGAATTGAAGATTGCCGTGAAATTAAAAATTATAATAATACTTCGATTGATATTTATCATAATAATCTTCAAATATCAATTACTAAAATTCTACATGAATTAGGAATACCATCTCATATTAAAGGGTATCAATATATAAGAGAGGGAATATCAATTCTTTATGAAAAACCTGAAGTCATTGGTGGAATAACCAAAGAATTATATCCTGATATAGCTTCAAAGTTTGATACAACAGTATCCCGAGTAGAACGAGCTATTCGCCACGCCATTGAGGTAAGTTGGAATAGAGGAGATTGGGATTTAATGGAAGAAATATTTGGTCACAGTGTTGATATTGATAAAGCTAAACCAACGAACTCAGAATTCATTGTAACGGTAGCCGATAAATTAAGATTAGAATTTCAAAAGGACTATATTAAGTGAAATAGTTCTTTTTTCTTTACATTTTTACTAAAATAATGTATAATATGTCTACGAAAAAGAGGTGATGGCTATGGATTTTGCTTTGTTTTTAAAGATGCATTATAATCAAATAGCAGAGTTAATTAACAACTATAGCTATATAAAAAATAAAGACGTTCAAAAAGAAATTGTAGATATTATTGAAAATGAAGTTTCTAAAGATAAGAATGTATCATTTAGTACAATAGAAAGCATAGTTTCAGAAAAATACTCTTGTCAATCAAACAAACAACCATCAGATGATAAAGATACTTTAATAGCACTTATTGATCAATTAAATAATTATGATGCCGATTTAACTATAGAAGATTACATTCAATTAATTAATGATAATGCTGAGATAGAAGAATGGTTATCAGAATTAGTATCAAGTTTTGAAGTTAACGATAATGACGAATTAATCATTCCTGCAAATGAAAAGAATAAAAACATAGTAAAGATTTATTGTAGAGAAAATGGTATTTCAATCCAAGGAGAAGTATCAAATTATTCAGAAAATAATTATAATCAACATTTATATGAAATAAATGAAAGAGCTCTGTTAACAAAAGAAGAAGAATATGAGCTAGCAATAAGAATTAAAAATGGCGATAAAGAGGCAAAAAATAAATTGATTGAATCTAATTTACGTTTAGTAAAATCAATAGCCAAAAGATATTTAAATAGAGGTATATCATTGGATGATTTAATTCAAGAAGGTAGTTTAGGTTTAATAACTGCAGCAGAAAAGTTTGATCCTGATAAAGGATATAGATTTTCAACATATGCAACTTGGTGGATTCGTCAAGGAATTTTACGATCTATTTACAATAAAGGAAAAAGCATAAGATTACCAATCAAACTAGAACTAGAAATTAATGAATATTATAATATAAAATCAAAGTTAATTAAAGAATTGTTTCGTGAACCAACTGATGAGGAAGTAGCGCAAAGAATGAATTTGAGTATAGATAGAATAAAAGAGTTTAAAGTTTATGATCGAAAAACAATTTCATTAGATTTAAAAGTTGGTAATGATGAAGATGACTGTTTAGGAGATTTTGTAGCCATAAATAATGGTATGACTACAGAAGATTATGTGTTAGAAGTATTATTACAAGAAGATGTACAAAAAGTACTATCAAAGTGTTTAACACCATTGGAAAAAGAAATTATAGAATTACGATTTGGAATTAATAGGAATAACCCTATGACGCAAAATGACATTGGTAAGAATTATAATGTCAGTCATCAGAGAATATGTCAAATAGAAACAAGAGCCATTCAGAAATTAAAAAGATTATCAAGCACTAAAAAATTAATAGACTATTATCAGTAAAGGAGTGATTATATGGAAATGTCAGTATATTTAAAAAAACATACTAAAGAAATAGCTGAACTTATTGAAAAGTATAGTTATGTTGAAGATGTTAATGTACAAGAAGTAATACTTAGTATTATTGAAAATCATCTTAAAAAAAATCAGAATGTATCATTTGAAAATATCACTAAATCTGTTGACAAATTTTTTGAAGTAAAAGATGCTAAAAAATTATCACCAACAGAGTTAACTAATAAATATGTAAGACAGTTGATTGAAGGTGGCACAGAAAATATTTTGTTACCATTCTCTAAAAGACTAGTTGCCTATAAAGTTCAATTAGATCCAGAAGATTATTTAGAAATTATTAAAAACAATAAAATAATAAAAACGGAGTTGCAAGAATTAATTGATAGTTATGACACTAATGACAAAAATGAAGTTATTTTACCCAAAAATTTTGCTAATTACCATTTAAGAAACTTAATAGAAGGATATTGTTTATTAAATAAAATAGAAATATATGAACCTCAACTAATTGAAAATGATCCTACAATGACAGATGATATAAGATTGTATTTAAAAGAAATAAGTAAAGTACCATTATTAACTAAAGAGTTAGAATATAAATATGCTGTTGCTACCAAAGCTGGTGATGAAATAGCTAGAAAAAAATTAATTGAATCTAATCTACGTTATGTTGTAGCTATAGCTAAAAAATATATAGGTAGTGGAATGACCTTATTAGATTTAATCCAAGAAGGAAATATTGGCTTAATGAAAGCTGTAGATAAGTATGATCCTGAAATGGGATATAGATTTACTACATATGCAACCTGGTGGATACGACAAGCTATTACTCGTTCGATAGCTGATCAGTCTCGAACTATTAGAATACCAGTTCATTTACATGATAGAGTCAACAAAATGAATAGAGTATCAAAATACTTATATCAAAAGTTAGGCCATGATCCAAGTGATGAAGAACTAGCAAAAGAATTAAATTTAACTGTTAAAGATATATTAGATATGAGACAGATAAGTCAAGAATTAGTATCATTAGAAAGACCTATAGGTGAGGATGAAGATGATACTGTTGGCCAATTTATAAGTGATGATAAACCAACACCAGAAGAAGAAGCAATCAATAATAAATTTCAAGAAGAAGTAATTAAACTATTAGATTGTTTGACAGAAAGAGAAAGAAAAGTTATCGAACTTCGTTTTGGAATAGGAGTACCTGAACCTATGACACTTGAAGAAGTTGGCCACATATTTGGTGTAACAAGAGAAAGAATTCGCCAAATAGAAGCCAAATCATTAAGAAAATTAAGAAGTCCACTTAGGTCAAAGCACTTAAGAGGATATATTGATTAAAGATACAAATCATTGTATCTTTTTTCTTATCTTTTATTACTTCAATTGACATTATTTTGAAAGAAAACTATAATAGAATTATAAATAATGTAAGGAGGATACGATTTATGGAACGAAAAATATATTCTGATTTACTTAAATGGAAAAAGGATTCTAATAGAAAGCCCCTTTTAATTTATGGCAATAAGCAGATTGGTAAAACCTATACAACTATAGAATTTGGAGAAAGGGAATATAAAACAGTAGCATACATTAATACTTATAATAATCAACAATTATTAAGTATCATGCAAAAAGAAAGAACTATTGATAAAATAATAGCTAGACTATCTTTATTAGTAGGAGAAACTATTTTAAAAAATGATACTTTAATTATATTAGATAATGTTGTAGATGAAGACATTGTTAAAGCAGTTAAAAAATTTGGTAAGGAACAAAATGATTACCATATTATTATGATAACTTCTTTAAAAGAAAAATTGTTAACTTTTAAAGGCGAAGAACTACAATATAAATACATGTTTGCTATGGATTTTGAGGAATATTTACGTGCTGTTGGCAATGTTGAACTAATTGATTTCATTAAAACATCATATCGCAATAATAAACCGATGCCTTTTCATAATATAGCTATGGATTATTATGAAGAATACTTAATGACTGGTGGATTACCAGAAAGTGTTCAAGCTAACATCAATAAAGAAACAGATTTAAAAGTTAGAATTATTCATGAAAAACAGTTAGATTGCTATAAAGAACAGTTATTATATATGAATAATTTAATTGATGTATCAAGAGCTAATGAAGTATTAAACATTTTACCATATCAGTTATTAAAACCAAATCGTAAATTCCAATACGGTTTAATGAGAACAGGTGGACGTAGCAAAGATTATGAAAAAGCTATAGAATTTTTAACCAACAATGGTATTATTTACAAGTGTCATAAAATAAGTGAGGTAAAACCACCTCTTAGTAAATGCAAAGATCCAGAAAGCTTTAAATTATATTTAAATGATACAGGTGTTTTATTTATGATGATGCACCTATCTAAATTAAAACTATTTACTGATGATAACTTAAAATATATTCTATATGAAAATAACTTAGCAGATACTATTATTTCATGTGGATATAATCTATATTATTACCAGTCAGATGGCAAAGCAGAAGTACCTTTTGTTGTTCAAACTAGAGCTGGTAAAGTAATTCCAATAGAAATAGTAAATAAGAACCTATCAAAAGCAAAATCTTTATCTTTATTTATGAGTAAATTTAATATTAATGAAGCAATTCGTTTTACTGATGATAATTTTAGTATTAAAAAAGGAATCAAGTATGTTCCTATTTATGCATCTTTTTGTCTTAAAGAAAATTTATAGAAAAGAGGAAAATAATGAAACCAGTTTTATTAACTATTATTGATGGATTTGGAATAAGAGATGAAATTAAAGGTAATGCAGTGAAATTAGCAAGTAAACCAAATTATGATTACTTATGGAATAAATATCCTCATAGTACATTAGAGGCAAGTGGTGAAGCTGTTGGTCTACCTGCTGGGCAAATGGGAAATTCAGAAGTAGGTCATATGAATATAGGCGCAGGGCGTCTTGTTTATCAACCTCAAGAACTAATAAATTCTAGTATTAGAAATAAAGAGTTTTTCCATAATGAAGAAATCTTAAAAGTAATAACTCATGTTAAACAAGAAAATTCTAAATTACACATTATGGGTCTAGTTAGTGATGGTGGAGTACATTCTCATATTAATCATTTATTGGCATTATTAGATATGTGCAAACAAAATAATATTGAAAAATTATATCTTCATTTATTTACTGATGGCAGAGATGTAGATCCACATAGTGCCAAAAAATATATAGATCAAGTACAGAACAAGTTAAACGAAATTGGTATAGGCAAGATCTCTAGTATAAGTGGAAGATATTATGCTATGGATAGAGATAATAATTATGATCGTTTAATAAAAGCTTATGACGTTATTATTAATGATAGTGAAGTTATTCAAACTTCTATTGATGATTATATTACTGATAGTTATAATCGTGGAATAAGCGATGAATTTTTAATACCAGCTAGTTTTGATCCAAATGGTAAAATTACCGAAAATGATGGTGTTATTGTTTTTAATTATCGTAAAGATCGTTTAAGAGAATTGCTAACAGCCCTAACTAATCATGATTTTAATGAGATGGAAGTGACTAAGTTCAATAATCTTAAATTAGTTACTATGTTACCTGTAGTGGAGTCAGTTAAAGCACCTCACGCCTTCAATGATCCATCACTAAAAAACATTTTAGGTGAATATATTGCTGATCAAGGATTATCCCAATTAAGAATAGCTGAAACAGAAAAGTATGCTCACGTTACCTTCTTTTTTGATGGGGGTAAAGAAAAAGATTATCCTAATGAGAAAAAAATATTAATACCATCACCTAAAGTAGCAACTTATGATTTAAAACCAGAAATGAGTATTGAAGAAGTAACAGAATCATTGCTTAATGAATTAAATACTAATAAATATGACTTAATTATTTTAAACTTTGCCAACTGTGATATGGTTGGACATACTGGAAGTTTGGAAGCAGCAATCAAAGCTGTAGAAGCTGTAGATAAAAATTTAGGAAAACTATATCAAAAGATTCAAGAACTTAATGGTACAATGTTAATAACAGCTGATCATGGTAATTGTGAATTAATGATTGATGAAAATGATAATGTTATAACATCTCATACAACTAATAAAGTACCATTTATAATATGTAATGAAAACTATAAACTTAAAGATGGAAAACTTGGTGATATTGCTCCAACTATTCTAAAAATAATGGATTTAAAAATTCCAGAAGAGATGACTGGAAATAGTTTAATTTAGTGTTTATAATTATACTAAAGATTGATAATGACCTATCAATCTTTTAATATGTTTTAAACTAACTATAGATAAAGAAGACACTTTAACTAATCAAAATTTTGTGTAAAAAAATGAAAAAAATTTTATTAAAAAAAGCTTGATTTCCTTATATATATTGTGTTATACTTATCCATGTGTGGCTGCTTAGATGTGTGAGGTTGCTGATACGCCAGGTTAAGTTGTTAAAATTTTACTTAGCGAATTCAGGTTTTTACACGGAGCAAGTCTATACTAGATATAGGCGAAGGGAGGATTCGAAATGTCAAAAGACAAAGTTCGCATAAGATTAAAAGCATATGATCATAGAATTCTAGACAATGCTGCAAAGAAAATAGTTGAAACAGTTAAACGTTCTGGTGGAGAAATCAGTGGACCAGTACCACTTCCAACAGAAATCGAAAAATTCACTATTTTACGTGCTGTACACAAATACAAAGACAGTCGTGAACAATTTGAAATGCGTACGCATAAGAGACTTATTGATATCAAGAACCCAAGCAAGGAAACTATTGATGCATTAGCACATTTAGATTTACCAAGCGGTGTTGATATTCAAATCAAAGTTGAACAAAATTAATTAGGAGGAAAGTAAAATGAAAGGAATCTTAGGGAAAAAGATAGGAATGACTCAAGTTTTTACACAAAGCGGTAAGTTAATTCCTGTTACAGTCATTGAAGTTGAACCAAATGTTGTAACTCAAATTAAAACAGTTGAAAAAGACGGATATGATGCCATCCAATTAGGATGTGAAACAGTAAGAGCAAAAGTAAGCAACAAAGCTAAAATTGGTCATACAAACAAAGCTAATACAGAACCTAAGCGCTTCTTAAGAGAAATCAGGGGAGTAAATGTTAATGATTACACATTAGGACAAGTAATCGATGCTAGCTTATTTGCAAAAGGAGAAATCGTTGATGTAAGTGGAGTTAGTAAAGGTAAAGGGTTCCAAGGTGTTATTAAACGTTATAACCAATCTCGTGGACCAATGGGACATGGTTCTCAATATCATAGAGGTGTTGGTTCATTAGGTACATTGTTACCAATGCACGTATTAAAAGGTAAAAAATTACCAGGACATATGGGTAATGTAGCATGTACAATTCAAAATCTAGAAGTTGTAGATGTTGATTTAGAAAATAATGTTATCTTAGTTAAAGGTAATGTACCAGGTCCTAAACAATCTTTAGTTATGATTAGAACATCAGTTAAAAAAGGTGAAAAGATTAACGAAACTGAAGAATTAATTTCTTATGTTGAAGTAGTTGAAACACCAGTTGAAGCTGCTGAAGAAGTAGCAGAAACTGAAGTAACTGAAGAAACTCAAGAAGAAGTAAACGAATAATCACTGCAGATTAAATAATAATTAAAAATTTTAAATTGTAGTGAAAGGAGGAATTAAAGATGGAAAAACTAAAGGACATTAAATTAAACAAAGAATTACTTAACATTGAACCAAATGAAAAAGTTTTATATGATGCCATCATTTTACAAAGAGCATCATTAAGACAAGGAACTCACTCAACAAAAACTCGTAGTGAAGTAAGCGGTGGTGGAAGAAAACCATGGCGTCAAAAAGGAACAGGACATGCTCGTCAAGGATCTATCCGTGCAGTACAATGGGTAGGTGGAGGAAGATATGGTACTCCAGTTCCAAGAGATTACTCAAAGAAACAAAATCGTAAAGAAAGAAGATTAGCATTACAAACAGCTTTCTTAAATCTTTACAATAATAAAGGATTAGTAGTAGTTGATGAAATTAAAGTTGCTACTCCTAAAACTAAAGAAATGGTTAATATGTTAAATTCATTAGAATTAATGAACAAAAAAGTATTAATCGTAGTAAATGAATTAGAAGAAAACTTAATCTTAGCTTCTCGTAACTTATTAAATATCGCATTAATTGAAGCAAATGAACTTAATGTATTAGATTTAAGTTATGCAGATGTAGTATTAACTACTAAAGAAGGATTAAAATCTATCGAGGAGGTGCTTAAATAATGAATACAAAGTATTTAGAAATCGTAAAAGCGCCAGTTATTACAGAAAAATCTGCTAACTTAGGACAAGAAAGAGGACAATATGTTTTCAAAGTTGATCCTAAAGCAAATAAAACTGAAATAAAACAAGCAATTGAAAAATTATTTAACGTAAAAGTACAAGAAATTCGTACAGTTAATGTTAAACCAAAGAAAAGAAGAGTTGGACGTTACGCTGGACTTACAAACCGTAGCAAAAAAGCTATCGTTACACTAGCTGAAGGTCAAACAATTGAACTTAATTAATAATTTAAAGGAGGGTTACTCATGTCAGTAAGAAACTATAAACCAATTACTCCAGGACAAAGAAAAAGAAGTACTTTAGTTAATTCAGAAATTACTAAAACTACTCCTGAAAAAAGTCTAGTAGTTAGTTTAAAGAAAAACGGTGGTCGTAACAATCAAGGTAGAATTACAGTAAGACATCAAGGTGGCGGAGCAAAAAGAAAATATCGTGTTATTGATTTCAAACGTAACAAATTAGATATTCCAGGAACTGTAGCAAGCATTGAATACGATCCAAACAGAACAGCAAATATTGCTTTAATTAATTATAACGATGGTGAAAAGAGATATATCATCGCTCCAAAAAATTTAAAAGTAGGAGATGTTATTGTATCAGGAGAAACAGCTGATATCAAAGTAGGAAACGCACTTCCTATTATGAATATTCCAGTTGGTACTATGATTCATAATATCGAGCTTCGTCCAGGTAAAGGTGGAGAATTAGCACGTAGTGCTGGATCATCTGCTCAAATCTTAGGACGTGAAGGAAACTATGTAATGGTTAGACTTTCAAGTGGTGAACAAAGATTAATCTTAGGAACTTGTTTTGCTACTATTGGTGAAGTTGGTAACGAAGACCAAAACTTAGTAAGATTAGGTAAAGCTGGACGTACTCGTCATAAAGGAATTCGTCCTACAGTACGTGGATCAGTTATGAACCCTAATGACCATCCACATGGTGGTGGTGAAGGTCGTGCACCTATCGGTCGTAAAGGACCTGTTACTCCTTGGGGTAAACCAGCACTTGGATATAAGACAAGAAAGAATAAAGCGTCTGATAAATTTATCGTACGTCGTCGTAATAGTAAGTAAAGGAGGAGATTATTATGGCAAGAAGTGCAAAGAAAAAGCCTTATGTATTCGAAAGATTATTAGCTAAGGTTGAAAAGTTAAATGAAACTGGAAAAAAAGAAGTCATTAAAACATGGTCACGCCGTTCAACAATCTATCCTGCATTTATTGGACATACATTCGCAGTACACAATGGAAAAGAATTTATTCCAGTATATGTTACTGAAGATATGGTAGGACACAAACTTGGTGAATTTTCACAAACTCGTAAGTTTGGTGGACATGGCGACAATAAGAAAAAATAGTGACTAGGAGGAGAAAAATATGGAAGCAAGAGCAATCGCAAAGACTCTTAGAGTATCACCTATTAAAACTCGTTTAGTTGTAGATTTAATTCGTGGTAAAAATGTTAACGATGCATTAAACATCTTAAACAATATGAATAAAAAGCCTGCTCGTCTTACAAAAAAAGTTCTTGAATCTGCTATCGCTAACGCTGTTAATAATAATGGTGCTAAGCAAGAAGAGCTTTATGTAAAAGAAGCAAGAGTAGATGCTGGTCCAGTGATGAAGAGACATATGTTTGACTCACGTAGTCACATTGGACATAACGATAAAAGAACAAGTCACATCGTAATCGTTGTGGCAACTAAGTAGGCAAAGGAGGGTTAGAAACATGGGTCAAAAAGTAAATCCTAATGGATTAAGACTTGGAATCAATAAAGATTGGGACTCAAAATGGTACGCTAATAAAAAAGACTTTTCTAAATATTTAGCTAACGATGTTAAAATCCGTGAATATTTTGAAAAAGATCAAAAAGCAAATGGTATCAGTAAAGTTCAAATCGAAAGAAATTCTAAAAGAACAGAAGTTATTGTTCACACTGCTAAGCCTGGTGTCATCATCGGTCGTGGTGGAGAACAAATCGAAGCAATGAAAAAAGACTTATCTAAATTAGTAAATGAAGATATTCAAATTTCAATTGTTGATATTAAAAAACCTGATATTAATGCACAAATCGTTGCTGATTCAATCGCAGCACAAATTGAAAACCGTGCATCATTCAGAATGGCTCAAAAAAGAGCTATCCGTAACGCTATGAAAGCTGGAGCTAAGGGTATTAAAACTTTAGTATCTGGACGTTTAGGTGGAGCAGATATGGCTCGTAGCGAAGGATATACAGAAGGAACAATTCCTCTACATACTTTAAGAGCAGATGTTGATTATGCTACTAGTGAAGCAGATACAACATTTGGAAAAATTGGTGTTAAAGTATGGATTTATAAAGGAGAAATTCTTCCATCTAAGAAGACTAAAGGAGGTAATTAATTATGTTAATCCCATCAAGAACTAAATATCGTCGTGTTCATAGATTACCTTACGAAGGTCATGCAAAAGGAAATACAACATTAACACAAGGTGAATATGGACTACAAGCTAAAGAAGGTGCTTGGATTACAGCAAATCAAATCGAAGCAGCTCGTGTAGCTATGACACGTTATATGAAGCGTGGTGGAAAAGTATGGATCAACATCTTCCCACACATGCCAGTTACTAAAAAACCTATTGGTACTCGTCAAGGTAAAGGTAAAGGAAACGTTGAACTTTGGGTAGCAGTAGTAAAAGAAGGAAAAATTATGTTTGAAATTAGTGGAGTAGATGAAGCTACAGCTCGTGAAGCTTTAAGACTTGCTTCTCATAAACTTCCAATTAAAACAAAATTTGTAAAAAAAGAAAATGGTGGTGAATTAAATGAAGGTTAAAGAAATTAGAGAACTAACCACTGAACAAATCGTTGCAAAGGTTAAGGAAGCTAAAGAAGAATTATTCAACTTACGTTTCCAACAAGCAACAGGAAATTTAGAAAAACCTTCAAGAATTAGAGAATTAAGACACGATGTAGCAAGATGCAAGACTGTATTACGTGAACGTGAGCTTAACGAGGAGGTTAAGTAAAAATGGAAAAAGTACAAAAAGAATTGGTTGGTACAGTAGTAAGTGCTAGCAACAATAAAACAATTACTGTTCTAGTTGAAACTTACAAAAAACATCCAAAATATGGAAAAAGAGTTAAATATTCAAAGAAATATGCAGCTCATGATGAATCAAACAAAGCTAAAGTAGGAGATACAGTTAGAATAGTTGAAACAAAACCAATTTCTAAAACTAAACACTTCTATTTAGCTGAAATCGTAAAAGAAGCAGTTATTCTATAACTCTTAGGTGAAGGAGGAAATAATTTATGTTACAACAAGAAAGCCGTTTAAAAGTTGCTGACAACTCAGGTGCTAAAAGCTTATTAGTAATCAGAGTACTTGGTGGAAGCAAAGTAAAAACTGGTAATATCGGTGACATAGTTGTTGGTACAGTAAAAGATGCCACACCTAATGGAACTGTTAAATCCGGAAAAGTTGTAAAAGCAGTTATCGTAAGAAGTAAACAAGGTCTTCGTAGAGATGACGGAAGTTACATTAAGTTTGATGATAACGCTTGCGTAATTATAAAAGATGATAAGAGTCCAGTTGGAACTCGTATCTTCGGACCAGTAGCACGTGAATTACGTGACAAAGATTTCATGAAAATAGTATCTTTAGCTAAAGAAGTGCTATAGAGGGAGGATATTATGAAACTTAAAGTTGGAGACAAAGTAGTAGTAATAGCCGGATCTAGTAAAGGTAAAGAAGGAAAGATTACTAAGACTTTCAAAGATGAAAATAAAGTAATCGTTGAAGGTGTTAATATCGTTAAAAAACACAAAAAAGGAAATGGCCAAGAAACTGGTGGAATCCTTGAAGTAGAAGCACCAATCAATGCTTCAAACGTAATGTTAATCGACACTAAAACTAAAAAAAGAACTAGAATCGGTTACACTATCGATGAAAAATCAAATAAAAAAATTAGAATTTCAAAAAAATCAAACGAAAAGATTGATTAGTTGGAAGGAGGGTAATATATGAACCGCCTAAAAGAAAAATATCTTAATGAAGTAGTTCCAAGCTTAAAAGCAAAACATGATTATAAGTCAATCATGGAAGTTCCAAAATTAGAAAAAATCGTAATTAACATGGGTGTAGGAGATGCTACATCAAACTCTAAATTATTAGAAGCAGCAGTTAAAGACTTAGAAGTAATCGCAGGTCAAAAACCAGTTATTACTAAAGCTAAGAAATCAATTGCTGGATTCAAAGTAAGAGAAGGACAATCAATTGGATGTAAAGTAACATTACGTGGAGAAAACATGTATAACTTTATGGATAAATTAATTTCAATTGCACTTCCTCGTGTACGTGACTTTAGAGGAGTTTCTCCAAAGGCATTTGATGGTAGAGGAAACTATACAATGGGAATTAAAGAACAATTAATCTTCTCAGAAATCGATTATGATAATGTTGTAAAAGTACGTGGTATGGATATCGTATTCGTTACAACTGCAAAATCTAATGAAGAAGCATTTGACTTATTAAATGAACTTGGAATTCCTTTTAGAAAGTAATAGGAGGATATTATGGCAAAGAAAAGTATGATCGTTAAAGCTAATCGTAAGCAAAAATTTAAAGTTCGTGAATATACTCGTTGCGAAAGATGTGGAAGACCACATGCAGTAATGAGCAAGTTCGGAATTTGCCGTATTTGCTTTAGAGAATTAGCAAGTAAAGGACAAATACCAGGTGTTAAGAAATCAAGCTGGTAGACTTAGGAAGGAGGATTAATTATGGCTGTTGTTACAGATACAATCGCAGACATGCTAACTCGCATTCGTAATGCAAACAGTATGCGTTATACTGAAGTAAAAGTACCTGCTTCTAATCTAAAATTAGAATTAGCTAGAATTTTAAAAGAAGAAGGATTTATTAAAGATTATAAAGTTTTAGATGAAACTGCTCAAGGAACAATTGAGATTTCATTAAAATATGGACCAAAGAAAGAAAGAGTTATCACAGGACTTAAACGTATTTCTAAACCAGGTCTTAGAGTATATGCTAAGGCTGACGAAGTACCTAAAGTATTAAATGGTTTAGGTATAGCTATCATTTCTACTTCAAAAGGAATTATGACTGATAAAGAAGCTAGAAAAGAAGGTTTAGGTGGAGAAGTTTTAGCTTATATTTGGTAAAAAACATTATATAAGGAGGTGCAAGTATGAGCCGTATTGGTAATAGAAAAATTATAGTACCTGCAGGTGTTACTGTTACAAATGAAAATAACAAAGTTACAGTAAAAGGACCAAAAGGAGAATTATCATTAGACTTAGTAAAAGGAATTGAAGTAAACATTGAAGAAAATACTTTAACTGTTACTCGTCCTAATGATGAAAAAGCTATTAAAGCAATGCATGGAACAACAAATGCAAACATCGAAAATATGATTAAAGGTGTAACAGAAGGGTTCCAAAAAGGTTTAGAGATTATTGGTGTAGGTTATCGTTTCAATGTAAAAGGTAATACATTAGTAATCAATGCTGGATATTCTCATCCAGTAGAATTAGCTATTCCTACAGGATTAACTGTTGAACAAGTTTCAAATACTGAAATCACTGTAAAAGGAATAGACAAAGTTTTAGTTGGAAAATATGCAGCTGAAATTAGAGAAGTAAGACAACCTGAACCATACAAAGGAAAAGGTATTCGTTACAAAGATGAATTCATTCGTCGTAAAGAAGGAAAGAAAGCTGCTTAATAAATAAGTAGAAGGGAGAAGTTACTTATGATTAATAAAGTATCTCGTAATGAAATGCGTGTAATGAGACATTCAAGAGTACGTTCAAAAATTTCTGGTACTCCTGAAACTCCTAGATTATGCGTATTCCGTTCAAATAAAAACATTAGTTGTCAAATCATTGATGATGAAAATGGTGTTACTTTAGCAAGTGCTTCATCATTAAGTTTAAAACTTAAAAATGGTGGAAATATCGAAGCAGCTACAGCAGTAGGAAAAGCTATCGCTGAAGCAGCTAAGAAAGCAAAAATTACTAAAGTAGTATTCGATAGAGGTGGATACCTTTATCACGGACGTGTAGAAGCATTAGCTAATGCTGCACGTGAAAATGGATTAGAATTCTAATAGGAGGGTATTTATGCAAAATAGAAACAATGACCCTAAACAAAAACAATTCGAAGAACAAGTAATTGAAGTAAAATCTGTTGTTAAAGTTAACAAAGGTGGACGTCAAAGAAGATTCTCTGCATGTGTTGTTGTTGGGGATAGAAAAGGTCAAGTTGGATTAGGTATTGGAAAAGCAAACGAAGTACCTGATGCAATCAAAAAAGCAATTCAAGCTGCCAATAAAAATATCGTTAAAATACCTTTAGTTGATGGAAGAACAATAGAGCACGAAGTAACTGGAGTAAATGGTGCAGCAAAAATATTCTTAAGACCTGCTGCAGCTGGTACTGGAGTTATCGCTGGTGGAGCTGTTCGTGCTGTATTAGAACTTGCTGGAGTTAAAGACATTTTATCTAAATCACTTGGATCTCGTACTAAACTAAACATGGCTACTGCTACAATCAATGCTTTAAAATCTGTTAAATCTGCAGAAGAAGTTGCAAAATTAAGAGGAAAAACAGTAGAGGAGATTTTAGGATAATGAAATTACATGAATTAGTAGCAAATGAAGGAGCAACTCAAGCTAAGAAAAGAGTTGGTCGTGGATCAGGTAGCGGTTTAGGAAAAACAAGTGGCAAAGGACAAAAAGGTCAAAAAGCACGTAGTGGTGGCGGAAAAGGAGCAACCTTCGAAGGAGGACAATTACCTTTATATAGACGTTTACCAAAACGTGGATTCTCAAATGCAGAGTTTAAAACAGTTTATGCTAGTATCAACTTAAGTGATTTAAATAGATTTGAAGATGGTACAGTAGTTACACCTGCTTTATTAAAAGAAGTAGGATTAGTTAAAAAAGGATTAGATGGAATTAAAGTACTAGGTTCTGGAAACTTAGAAAAGAAATTAACTATTCAAGCTAATAAGTTCTCAGCTAGTGCAATTGAAAAAATTGAAAAGAGCGGAAGTAAAGCTGAGGTGATCTAATATGTTTCATACTATGAAACAATTATTTGCACCAACCAACAAAGATTTAAGACAAAGAATTTTATTTACGCTTGGTGCATTAATGATCTTTGTAATTGGAACATCAATTAGAGTTCCAGGTACAGATGAAATAACAAGTAATCTAGGATTTCTAGAATTAATGAATGCTATGGGTGGTGGTTCTTTAAAGAACTTCTCAATCTTTGCATTAGGTGTAATGCCTTACATTACAGCATCAATTATTATGCAATTATTACAGTTAGATATTATTCCTTACTTTAGTGAACTTGCTAAAGAAGGACCTGTAGGAAGACAAAAGATTAATCAAATTACTCGTTATATGGGTATAATCTTTGCTTTCATTGAAGGATTCGCATTCTCATTTGTGTTCTTTAGAGCATCAAGTGCCCTAGATCACTTATACATTGCAACAATCCTTACAGCAGGTACTGCCTTTACATTATGGTTAGGAGATCAAATTACACAAAAAGGTATTGGAAATGGTATGAGTTTAATTATCATGGCTGGTATCATTAAAGAACTTCCAACTATGTTTGTATTGGCATTCCAAGGATTAATATTAAATTCACAATTAGCTTCATGGCTAGGAATATTATTATTTGTATTATTTGTTATTGTATATTTCTTAATTATCATTGGCGTAATTTGGGTACAAGAAGCCGATCGTAAGATTCCAATTCAATATGCTAATAAATCAACAAGTGCATATGGTAATCAACAATCTTATATGCCAATAAAAATTAATTCAGCTGGAGTTGTACCGGTAATCTTTGCATCAAGTTTCTTGATGATACCTGCAACAATCGCTCAATTTACTAAAAATACAGGATTCATAAACTTCTGTAATAACTATTTAAGTTATAATACACCAGTAGGATTTTTAATATATGTATTCTTAATTTTCTTCTTTGGATACTTCTATACATTTATCCAAATTAAACCAGAAGAATTAGCTAAGAACCTACAACAAAATGGTGGTTTTATTCCAGCTGTAAGACCTGGAAAAGAAACAGAAGATTATGTATCAAAAGTATTATCAAGATTAACCGTAGTTGGTTCTATCTTCTTAATAATAATTGCTGGACTTCCAATATTATTTACAGCACTTGTTAATCTTTCTGATAAAGTAAGCTTATCAAGTCAAGTAACAATAGGTGGTACTGGATTATTAATCGTAGTTGGAGTAGCTCTTGAAACTTATAAACAATTAGAGGGAAGTTTAGTAACTCGTAGTTATAAGAAGAGTTATAGGAGAAGATAAAAAATGAATATTATTTTGTTAGCTCCACCTGCTGCTGGTAAAGGAACACAAGCAGAATTATTAACAGAGGAGTATAATTTAAATCATATTTCAACAGGTGATCTATTAAGGGAAGCATCCCAAGAACAAACAGAGTTTGGAAACAAATTAAAAAGTATGTTGGAAAGCGGTAATCTAGTTAGTGATGAAATAGTATTAGAAGTATTAGATAAATATTTAGATAAAACTAATAATTTCAATTTGCTACTAGATGGCTTTCCACGAGATATCTATCAAGCAGAAAAATTAGATGAACTTCTAAAATCAAAAGGAAGTAAAATCGATTACGTTTTTCTACTAAATGTAGATAAAGATACCCTGCTTTATAGAATAACCGGTCGAAGACTATGTAAAAGTTGCGGAGCAATCTACAATGTCAATATAGATCCGTTAAAACCAAAAATTGATTCAATATGTGATAAGTGTGGAGGTAATTTGATAGCTCGTAAAGATGATAATGAAGAAACATTCGAAGTTCGTTATCAAGAATATGAGCATCAAACTAAACCACTAATAGATTATTATCTACGTCAAAATAATCTTTATGAAATAGATAGTAGTATTAGTAAAGAAGATACTTTTAGACAAATTAAATCAATCTTTGAACAATCAAAGTGATAAAAGAATCATTGAACTTACAGAAAACATTGTTTCCTGCATATCAATATCAAGCCTTAAAAAGAAGTAATTACTATATATAGTAATTCTTCTTCTGCAAGGTTATATACCATCTTGCACTTTGATAAAAGATGGTTAAAAAGACGGGAGAGTGATAAAATGGCAAAGGATGATATAATTGAAGTAGAAGGAAAAGTCCTAGAAATTATTCCAGGTGGAAAATTTAAAGTTCAATTAGAAAATGGCCACATTGTGGAAGCCCACGTTTCTGGTAAAATCCGAATGAATTACATTCGCATTCTACCAGGTGATACCGTAACTATAGAATTAACGCCTTATGATTTAACACGTGGGAGAATAACCTATAGAAAGTAGGAGGGAATAAAAATGAAAGTAAAACCATCAGTAAAGAAAATGTGTGCAAAATGTAGAATAATCAGACGTAAAGGTAAAGTAATGGTTATTTGTGAAAATCCAAAGCACAAACAAAAACAAGGATAATAAATAGGAGGTGTATTTATGGCACGTATTAAAGGAATTGATTTACCTAACGAAAAACACGTATCAATAGCATTAACTAGTATTTATGGTATTGGAAGAAAATTAGCACTTACAATTTGTAATGATGCAAAAGTTGATCCATCTAAGAAAGCAAAAGACTTAGATCAAGATGAGCAAACAAGACTTCGTGATGAGGTAAATAAATATCTAACTGAAGGAGATCTTCGTCGTGAAGTTAATATGAACATCAAAACTAAGATGGAAATTAACTCATATCAAGGAACTCGTCATAAAAAAGGATTACCAGTAAGAGGACAAAGAACTAATAGAAATGCTCGTACTCGCAAAGGTAAACCAAAAACAATAGCTAATAAAAAGAAATAAAAATTAATATAAAGGAGGAGAGACTATGGCCTACAAGACAAGAAAAAGAAAAGTCAAAAAGAATGTACCTGAAGGAATGGCACATATTCATTCAACATTTAATAATACTATCGTAACAATCAGCGATAAAGAAGGAAATGCAATCAGTTGGGCATCAAGTGGAGCAATCGGTTATAAAGGAAGTAAGAAATCAACTCCATTTGCAGCTGGTCAAGCAGCAGAAGCAGCTGGAAAAGCAGCATACGATATGGGAATGCGTAAAGTTGAAGTATTCGTAAAAGGTATGGGACCAGGACGTGAAACAGCAATTCGTTCATTACAAACAGCTGGATTAGAAGTAACAGCTATCTCAGATGTAACTCCAATTCCACATAATGGATGTCGTCCACCAAAACGCCCTCGTGGGTAATTAAAATAAGGAGGTTAGTTTCATGTTACAATTTGAAAAACCAGTATATAAAATAGTAGAAAACGTAGAAAGTAATTTCTATGGAAAATTCGAACTTGAACCATTAGAAAGAGGATTTGGTACTACATTAGGTAATGCTTTAAGAAGAGTAATGCTATCTAGCTTACCAGGATCAGCAATAACTAGTGTTAAAATTGATGGTGTTAGCCATGAATTCCAAACTATCGATGGTATCAGAGAAGATGTAGCATTAATCGTTTTAAATTTAAAGGGAGTAGTTATTAAAAACCATTCTAATGAAAATAAAATAATCCGTTTAAATGCTACTAAAGAAGGTGTCGTTACTGCTGGAGATTTTGAGCATGATAGCGATATCGAAATTTTAAACCCTGATAAAGAGATAGCTACTATCGCTAAGGGTGGAAAATTAGTTATGGAAATGACAGTAGGAAACGGTAGAGGTTATGTTAAGAGTGATGACAACAAAAAATTATTAACAGATAAAAAAGTTGGAACAATCGCAATTGATTCTCTATATTCACCTATTGAAAGAGTTGCATACGAAGTTGAACCTGCTCGTGTTGGACAAAACGAAAACTATGATAAATTAGTATTAAGCGTATGGACAAACGGTTCTATTAGACCAGAAGAAGCAGTAGCTTTAGCATCTCGTATCTTAATTGAACATTTTGAAATTTTAACAGATTTAAGTAGTATAGCTGATATGAGTGGAATTATGATTGAAAAAACAGAAGATCCAAAAGTAAAAGCTTTAGAAACTACTATTGAAGACTTAGATTTCTCAGTAAGAGCTTATAATTGCTTAAAGAGAGCTGGAATTCATACATTACAAGACCTTGTTAACAAATCAGAATCAGATATGATGAAGATTCGTAACTTAGGTAAGAAATCATTAAAAGAAGTATTAGATAAAGTAAGAGACTTAGGTTTAGTACTACGTGATGAAGATTAATAAGTAAGGAGGATCAAGATGGCTTATAGAAAATTAGGTCGTGATAATAAACATAGAAGAAGCATGCTTGCTAACTTAACTAAAGATGTTATCATGAATGAAAAAATCGTTACAACTGAAACAAGAGCTAAAGAAGTTCGCTCTTTAGTTGATAAAATGATTACTTATGGAAAAAATGGTAGCTTAGTATCTAGAAGAAAAGCTTTAGCTTTCTTACAAAATGATACAGTAGCTGTTAAAAAAGTATTTGACGAATTAGCTCCACGTTACAAAGATCGTAACGGTGGATATACTAGAATTTTAAAACTTTCTGAAAGAAGAGGAGACGACGCTTTAGAAGTTATTCTAGAACTAGTAAAATAATTTTAAGACTATCGAAAGATAGTCTTTTATTATATAATAATGCTAGGTGATAAAATGTATAAACTAATAGCAATGGATTTTGATGGTACTTTATTAACTACTGATAAAAAAGTTACTGATTATACAAAGAAAGTATTATTAGAATTAAAACAACTAAATTATATTATAGTTGGGGTAACCGCAAGAACACTAGACAGTGTGAAAAGTGTTGCTGATATTAATATGTTTGATTATCTAATTTTAAATAACGGTGGATATATTTATGATATTAAAAATAATAGTGGAGAGTATCAAGATATGATTAGTAAACAGGACTATACCAGTATTACTGAGCAACTAAAAGATCTAAGTAAAAGAATTGATTACTGTTCTAAGAACTTTTATTACTATTATAAAGAAACACTTGGCGATGAACGTCCATTTATTAAAAGAATAACTTCATTAGATGAAATCAATGAAAAAATACTAAGAATGAATATTCATATATCAAATGAAGATACAATAGATTATTGTCTTAATTCAATAACTAATAACTATAAAGATTTAAAGTGTTTTATAATGGAAGATTCTGATAATGCTGGAAAATGGTTAGTTGTTAGTCCCAAAAATATAGATAAAGGAGTATCATTAAAAAAATTGGGTAATAAACTAAAAATTAATAATGATGAGATGATATTTTTTGGTGATGGACCTAACGATTTAGAGGTAATTAAATTAGTTGGTTGTGGAGTAGCCATGTCTAATGCTATTGATATAATTAAATCAGAAGCTAAATACATAACACTATCCAATAATCAGGACGGTATAGCCATATTTTTAGAAAAATATTTATTAAAAAGGTAGTTTTACATCATTATTATCAAATTTTCTATGTAAAAAGTGCTTTAAAAACACAAAAAACAATGCTATAATGAAATTAGGGTGGTAATATGAAAGCTTTAGTAACAGGTGCATCAAGTGGAATTGGTAAAGAAATTGCCATATATCTTGATAAATTAGGATATGAAGTAATATTGGTAGCTAGAAATAAAGAAAAATTAGAAAGTGTTGCCAAAACTTTAACTCATAAGCCTAAAATTATTGTGATGGACTTACAACAGGTAGAAGATATAAAATCTTTATATGTATTGGTAAAAAATGACGACATTGATATTTTAGTAAACAATGCCGGCTTTGGATTATGTGGTAACTTCACTGATATAGAATTATCAAAAGAATTAGAAATGATTGATATTAATATTAAAGCAGTGCACATATTAACCAAATTGTTTTTAAAAGATATGAAAAGGAAAAATAGGGGCTATATTCTTAATGTTGCTTCATCAGCTGCTTTTGAATCAGGTCCATTAATGGCCACTTACTATAGTACTAAATCATATATCTATAGATTAACTGAAGCTATAAATTATGAGTTAAAAAAGGAAAAAGTAAATGTTAACGTATCTTGTTTATGTCCTGGACCAGTAGATACTAATTTTAACAATGTAGCTAATGTTAAGTTTTCAGTTAAACCATTAAAAGCAGACTATGTAGCTAAATATGCTGTAGATAAAATGTTCAATAATAAAATGCTTATAATTCCAGGGTTAAAAATGAAATTAGCTAAATTTTTTGGTAGATTTTTATCAGATAAAGCCCTTATGAGAATGACCTATCGAATTCAAAGAAGAAAAATCAAATAAGAATACTAGAAATAGTATTTTTTTCATTGAATTAAATACAGTAATCGAGTATAATAATAAAGCAAATGAGGTGGTAGAATGGCAAATATTTTAGAAATAAAAAAATTAAATTTCAGCTATGGTAAAACTACCATTTTCAAAGATTTTGATTTATCAGTACCGGAAGGTAAATATATAAGTATAGCTGGAAATAATACTAGTGGTAAAACTACTTTAATCAAAATAATTAGTGGTATTCTTCCAAGTAAAAATACCGTTACTATAGGTTATTCTTATGTAGATAATAATCGTATACAAGATCATACCAAAGAATTAGGAATTGTTTTTGGTGATAATATAAATACATTTTTATTTGAAGATGTCTATAAAGAAATGGCCTTTCCTCTAGAAAATTTAAATATGGCCCCAGCAGAAATAGAAAAAAGAATTTTAGAACTAGCTAAAAGTTTTGGAATATCTAAATTACTAGACAAAAAAACCATAGATTTAACTCAATCAGAAAAACAAGAAATTTTATTAGTATTATCACTTCTTCATAAACCAAGAATTTTGCTACTAGATAATCCTTTTTCTATGATGGATAGTAACACTAAGGCTAAAATTAAAAAGGCTTTAAAAGATTATCAAAAAAATAATAAACTAACTATTGTATTAACTACTACTAATCTAGAAGATACCATAGATACTGATTATTTATACATTATAAATGATGGCGATATTTTAATAGAAGGAGAGCCACTAACAGTATTAAAAGAAGACACAATGTTAAATCATTTAGGATTATATAATTCATTCATGGTAGATCTATCATTAAAATTAAAATTCTATGAGTTATTAGATGATGTAGAACTAGATATGGACAGGATGGTGAATACATTATGGAAATAACTTTAAAAAATGTTAGTTACCGCTATAAAAATAAAAAATTACTTGAAAGAATTAATTTAAAAATAGAAGATAATCATATTACTGGTATCATAGGTGAATACAAATCTCTACTATGCGAATTAATTGATTCTCTAAAAAAACCATCAACTGGTTCTATTTTAGTAGGAGCACTAGAAATAAATAAAGAAAATCTAAAAACAGTACGTAAAGAAGTTTCATTAATTAGACAAAATGCTTATGATCAATTTTTTACAGATAATGTAAAAGAAGAGATGATGTTTTTAATATCTAGACTAAATTATAAGCCAAGAGATTTAAATAAAAAAATGAATCAGGCATTATTACTAGTAGGTCTTGATAAGAGTTATTTGAATAAATCAATTCAAAGTCTATCTAGTGGTGAAAAAAAATTATTTCAAGTAGCCATAAGTTTAATATACAATCCAAGTATTATTATATTTGATGAACCATTTGCTACTCTAGATTATTCAAATCAAAAGAAGTTATCCAAACTAATCAAATTACTTAAAGAAAAATATAATAAAACAGTAATTATAGCTAGTAATAATTGTGATTTATTATATGAATTAACGGACGACATAGTAATACTAAAAAAAGGTCATATTATAGCTGCTGATGATACAGTTAAAGTATATCAAGATATTGAATTACTAAAAGATAATGAAATAGAAATGCCTAATTTAGTTAAATTTACAATGTTAGCAAAGGCTAAAAAAGTCAAATTATCTTACCATCGAGATATACGTGATTTGATAAAGGATGTGTATAAACATGTTTAATAAGAATTCCATTATCAAAGAAGTAAATATTATTAATAAATTAGTATGTTACTTACTAATATTAATAGCTTTAATAATATGTAGGGAACCAATATTCATAGTATTTGTTAACTTAACACTGTTGATAATAACTAGACAATATTCAAAACTGTTTAAAACTAATTTAGTAATCATGTTTTTATCAATACTATCTATCTTTTTTCCACAGATTTTGTGGATAACTAAAATGGGAATCTTAATTATATATACAGTATTGTTGAAAAAAGTAACTCAAACAGTTGAATTAAGATATGTGCTAGAAAGCACATTATATCGCTTTCAAAGTAAAAAAATAACTTATAAAATTTTATATGCAATTTACTTTATTAAGTATTTTAAGAAAAATATAAAGAGAATGTTAGTATTAAAAGATGATTATAGTATGCCTTTAAATTATAAATTAATTAAATTTATAATAAAACATGCTTATAATAAGACTAAAAATCAAATGAAAGTATTCATTGAAGTAAATAAATTGCGATTTTATAATGATTCTAAAAATAGAACTTATATTGAAAAAAAAGAAACATGGGAATCATGGGATACTAATTATTTAATTGCTCATATAATTATAATGTTATTAACAGTTTTTTATGGGAGGTAGTTATGCGCTATAGAATTGATTTTTCATATGATGGTACCAATTTTAATGGTTATCAACTTCAACCCAATTTAAGGACTGTTCAAAATGAATTAGAAAAGGCAGTTAGTTACTTAAATAGACAAACTTATACTCAAGTTCAATCATCGGGAAGAACTGATAAAGGTGTTCATGCTCTAAACCAGGTTGCCCATTTTGATTTAGACGTAGAAATACCACTATACAAAATCAAGAGAGGTCTAAATTCTAATTTACCTGCTGATATACATATTATTGATGTTAGATCTGTATCAAATAATTTTCATGCTAGATTTTCAGCTAAAAAAAAGGAGTACATATATAAAATAAATATTGGTGAATATAATCCTATGATGAGAAATTATATTTATCAATATAATAAAGATCTAGATCTAAATAAAATGAAAGAAGCAATTAAATATTTTGAAGGAACACATGATTTTACGTCATTTGTATCTAGTGAAGATGCAAGAGAAAATAAAATAAGAACTATTTTAAAAACATCTATTAAAGAAAAAAATAATATAGTTGAAATAAGCTTTCAAGCTGATGGCTTTATGAAATATCAAGTAAGAAATATGGTAGGTCTTCTATTATATATTGGTAGTGGTAAGAAAGAACCTAAAGATGTAGTAAGTATTATTGAAGCCAAAGATAGAACTAAATCAGTAAAAACAGCTCCACCTGAAGGATTATATTTGAAAAAAGTATGGTATTAGGATAAATAATACTATAAAAAGTTTAAAAAAAGTAGATTTTAATTGACTTTGACACCTGTTTATAATATAATTTTAACTGGTACATTTTATAGATTCCATATTTTTGATTAAGTCGTGGGAAAACTTAATTGAAACGGAAAAAGTAAAAGGAGAAAAATTATGACAAGTTTTATGCAAACAAAAGAAACTGTTGATCGCAAATGGTATATTATTGATGCCAAAGATCAACCATTAGGAAAAGTAGCTGCAAAAGCTGCTCACATGTTAAGAGGTAAACATAAACCTACTTACACACCACATGTTGACTGTGGAGATTACATTATCATTATTAATGCAAAAGATGTTAAATTAACTGGTAACAAGTTAGACCAAAAAATGTATTATAATCATTCTATGTATCCAGGTGGATTAAGAGAAAGAACTGCAAGAGTAATGAAAGAACAATATCCAATTGAAATGATGGAAAGAGCTGTAAAAGGAATGCTTCCACATAACAGATTAGGACGCGCAATGTACAAAAAATTATTCGTATATGAAGGAGAAACTCATAATCAACAAGCTCAAAAACCTGTTGTTATTGAGTTATAATAGGAGGATAATATGGCAAAAGATAAAGTTTATACTGGAACTGGTAGAAGAAAAACTAGTGTTGCTAGAGTTAAATTAATTCCAGGAAAAGGTAAGGTAACAATCAATGGTAAAGATGTACATGAATATTTACCATATGAAACTCTTATTATGGATTTAATGCAACCATTAGTACTTACTAACACAAATGAAATGTTTGATGTTGAAGTAAATGTAACTGGTGGTGGATTCTCTGGTCAAACAGGAGCAATTCGTTTAGGAATTACTAGAGCACTTTTAAGTTATGATTCAACAACAGCTAAAGATTCTGAAAATAGCTTCAGAAAGCCTTTAAAAGCTGCTGGATTTATTACTCGTGACGCTCGTAAGAAAGAACGTAAAAAACCAGGATTAAAGAAAGCACGTCGTGCACCACAATTCTCAAAACGTTAGAATATTGGATATCAAAAAGTATTGGCAATCAGCCAATACTTTTTTTATACATAAAAAAAGACTATCAAATAGTCTAAAGATAGATATCATTATTAGATGTATTAACAAATTTAGTTTCATTAAAAGCATCAATAATAGAAAAATCAGAAATTCCATTATCTCTAAAAAAATGTTCATAATCACATAAAATATTAGAATAATGAATAATACGATTGACAGCCAAATTAGTATAACTGACATCCCTAACTTTTTCTTCTATCTTTTTACCATGAATATACATGCTTGCATCTCCTTTTAAAATTACGGCATGTATTAATGATATCAAAACTAACCAAAAAAATAGTAATTTATATTTAAAACGACATTTTTCGATGAAAAAAGTTTAATTATTAATAATCATATCATCAGTAATTAATTTTTTTAACTTATTTTTTCTATGTTCTGTTAACAATTTAACATCATACTGTCCAACTCGAATAACGCTATTATTCCAATCTAAATAATTAATGTTATCCAAATTAATGATACAACTTCTATGAATTTTGAAAAAATGTGGATCATCCTCCAGTTTTTTACCTATCTGAATAATACTTTCATTAATTTTATATGAATTATACTTGGTATAAAGAAAAGTATAATTATCATTTAAATCTTTTTCAAAGTAACATACATCGTCATAATGCACATGAAATACTTCACCATTATATTGGAAAGTATAATTATTAAAATCATTAACTATTCCATATATTATATCAAGTGTTTCAATAAGTCTTTTTTCAACAGGTTCTCTTTTACATATAAAATCAAGCATTAAAACTTTACTAGTAAATCCAGTATTTCTAAGATAAGAATAACTGGTAATAACTATTAAAGGGCTCATCCAATCGCCGCTTTCTCTAATATTACGTGCCAAATCAAGCCCAGATTTACCAGGTACTTCAATATCCATAATATATATTTTTTTACCAGAAATATTCCTAAATTTAGTTTCCAAGTTTTTACTATAATGGTCAAATATATACAACTTTATATCTTGCTTCTTACTTTTGAAGTAACGATTTAAAGCTTTCTTGTATAAATTCTGCATATTTCTACTATCTTCATAAATTATAATGTTAATCATATTGCTTCAACTCCAAAAAAATTCTAACATATTTACTTCAAAGCAACTAAATAACCATACGAAAGGTCAAAAATAGTTGCTTTTTTGTATAAAAAATAATATAAAAAGGCATATATTTAACTAGGTGAGACAATATGACCTTAAAGAAATATAGTTTAATAATTATTTTACTATTTATATTAGGACTATGTTTATTAATAAAAGTAGATGCATCCATTAATGAACTACCACTTCTAGGTAGAGTTATCTTTGTAGACCCAGGACATGGTGGCAGAGACCCTGGTACCAGTTATGGAAAAATAGAAGAAAAAGATATTGTATTAGAAATATCAAAAAAATTAAGAGATGAGTTAATGGAAAAAGGAGCAATAGTTTATATGACTAGAGAATCAGATGATGATTTATCTAGTAAATGGGATACCAAAAAGAAAAGAGGTGATTTATATCGTCGCATTCTCATGTATAAAAAATATAATGCCGAACTCTACTTATCAATACATATAAATTATTATAGTAATACCAAAGAACAGGGTGCCGAAGTACTATATAATTCTATAAATCCTGAAAATAAAATTTTTGGCGAAATACTTATGAATAATTTTAAAACTAAATTAGGTTCTAAAAGAATTTTAAAAAAAACCGACTTATATATGTACAAAAATACTACCACCCCGGGTGTATTAATAGAGTGTGGTTTCTTATCAAATCCCAATGAACGCTACCTCATGCAAAAATCATCTTATCAAAAAAAACTATCCGAAATAATAACGGATAGTGTTATAACGTATTTTAATAGTTAACCTTTTCTAAATAAGTATTAGGATAATAATGGGAAATAATTTGTTTATAATTATAACCAGCCTTAGCCATAGCTTCAGCCCCATATTTACTTAAACCAAGTCCATGTCCATGCCCACGTGTAGTAAATGTAGTATAAGTATCTTCTACACTAACTGTAAAATCATTAGAATCAAGTCCCAATCTTTTACCTAGAATAAGTCCATCAAAAACTTTATCATTAAACTTAATATATTTAACCCTATGACCAATAGTTTTCATAAGTATTTCTATCTTAGTATCTTTAGTAATAGGCATATTAAGCAATTTACTTAAATAACTATTAGGAACAACTCTTCTACTTACAAGATCATTACTAGTTTCCCAATTACTAGCTACACTTACTAAATAGGGGTAGGCCAGTTTTAAAACATTTCTAGAATCTTCAGTTTGTCCATTACTAGCTAAATGATAATAAGCATCAATATAATCACCATCAAACTTTATAACTTCACCAAATGTATCATGTATAGCTTTCATAATTTTATAACGATAACTATCATAATTATCTCCCCAAATTTCTTTTAAATAATTTTTATCTCTATATATTTGAGTAGAATTAAAATTAGTAATAGGTAAATTTCTACTTAATCTTTTATATGCATAAGTTCTAGCAATTACAGCCTGTGCTTTAAGAGCCTCTTCCTTAAATATTGCTGGCATTTCCCCACTAACTACACCAAAAATATATTCTTCTAATTTTAACTTTTCCAAAATACCATTACTTTTTTCAAAATCAATAAACTTATCACTATTACCACCATCAATTATTTCTACCATAGTTTGATGATTAAAATCAAAATCATCTAAATTAATAGTACCAAGTATGACTCCACTCTTAACAAAGCATACTTTACTTCCTTTAAAAACAATATTAGATCTTTTAATATATTGATTTACTTTATTATAAATGCCACTATTATCCGTATTATTATCATCAAAATCTTTCGCAAACTCAAAAGCATCATTTACATATAAATATAAAATATCACTACCATTTTCATTAACTAATAAATATTTATAAAACATATAATCACCCAATATTATTATTGGATAAATAACTATTTCTAATACAAAAAGAACTAAAATTCAAAATATTTTAGTTCTCTAACTTTATCACAGTCTTTACCAGTTTCATAACTTAAATTACCAATAACCTTTTTTAAATTAATTTTTTTATCATAATATAAATACTTATTAATATCTTGTATCATTTTACTAGTATGATCTAAAGCTTTAGTATATAATTCTAATATTGATTCATTACTCTTAGTTCTCTTATCAGTGGGGTTATACCATCTTTTATGTTCTAAGTTTAAAAACCATTTCTTGTTCTTACTATTAATATGATAAGATAATGGTACTTTTCTAAGTAAAGATTTAGGTGATACTAAATCAACTAAAGAATAAAACCCTTTCTTAATACCAGTAGGATCATACCTAAATACTCTATAGAAAAATTTCATTTGCTTACTAGCCGTTAAATAATATTTATGAAAATCCTGTATTCCAAAAACTTCTCTATAAGTAAAATCCATTACTTCAACTAAATCTTTATCAAACTCATTTACATTAAAACAGTAATTATAACACTTAAATTTATGAGGATTAATACCATTTCTAATAGTTAATAAATAATTATCAAAGTAAGATTCCATTTCGTTATGTAAATGATTATATTTATAAGTTGCTTTATCATTCTTATTAAATTGTCCTGTCTTATATATAATAAATGGATGCATCGTACTATCTAAAACATAATGAGATAACATTCCATACAAATAAGCCATTACTTGTGGATTATATTGATGATTATTATACTTAATATAGTTAATTAAAGTAGAAAAAAATTCATAAGTTTTAATCTTCTGTGATTTATAACCGAATTCACGTACATCTTTACCTTTTTTAAAATTAGTTATATTATAAAAAAATAAAATATCAGTATTTTGAGCAAACATTTTTAAATCTTCTTTTCTATCTACTAATAATTCTTTACTTCTAATACTAAGTTTATCATACAAATCCAAAACAAAATAAGCATGTGTTATAGTACCTGCCATTATATCCACCTCATTATTTACATTCTACCATAATTTTTCATCTTTTTTTCATATATTTTACACAATTCCTGTGCTATAATTTATTCTAGGTGAGAGATATGTTTAATAAAGAGTTTAAAAATTTAGAAGAACAAATTATGATTATGGAATATAAGGGTATGGTTATTCCTGATCACGAATATGCTAAAGAAGTATTATTACGTGAAAATTATTTCTTTTTAAATGGTTATAGACATTTATTTTTAAAATCAGAAACCGAAAAGAAATTTATACCAGGTACTACTTTTGATGAACTATACAGCCTATTTCTATTTGATCGTACATTTCGTAATATAATTTTTAAAAATTTATTAGTCATAGAAAATAATATTAAGTCCATTATCTCTTATCAATTGTCTAAAAAATATGGTTATAAAGAAAATGATTATTTACGTCTTAAAAACTTTACTACAGCTCCAGAGAAAACAAGACAAGTAAAAGATTTAATTAAAAAGATGAAAAGACAAGTAAGAGTAAATGCACCACAACATTCAGCAACTAAGCACTATGTAACTAATTACGGTTATATTCCATTATGGATTTTAGTAAAAGTTTTATCTTTTGGTATAGTTGGTGAATTATACAACATATTAAAAAAGGAAGATCAAGAACAGATAGCTTCTATTTATAATTTAAATGTTAGTACTATTATGGAATATTTACCTATTTTATCAAACTATCGTAATTTATGTGCTCATGAAGATATTTTATTTGAAAATAGAACTCAAAGAGATATTGATGATACGCTTTATCATAGTTTATTAGATATTGATAAAGTAGATGGTGAATATACTTGTGGTAAGAATGATTTATTTGCTTTAGTTATTATGATGAAACAGATGTTAAAAGATAATGAATTTAAAAATATGATGTTAGAAATTGAACATGCTGTTAATAATCTTGAATATAATCTACATGTTATACCTATTCAAAAGGTATTAGATCGTATGGGATTTCCAGAAAACTATCTTCAATTAGCTAATATCACAAGGAAGGTGGAAGAATGAGAGGAAAAATAATAACATTAACTACTGTTCTAATGGCTTTTCTATTAGGTGGTAGTGCTATGTATTATTATGAAGAAGTATATGATAATAATAAAAGTATAGGTACTACTAATCAAACTACTTATACTACTGGAGTAATTAAATGTAGTAATGATATTACTATTGATGAAACAGGTATATCTACTGCTGTAGGTAAAATATATGATGCAACTGTTACTATTCAAAATTATAAAAATAATAAATTATCATCATCAGGTAGTGGTTTTATCTATAAGAAAGATGATAATTATGCCTATATTATGACTAATCATCATGTTATTGAAAATGCTGACAAAGTAATTATAACTTTATCTAATGATGATCAAGTAGAAGGAACAGTAACAGGTAGTGATGAATACTTAGATTTAGCTGTAGTTAAAATTGATAATAAGAATGTAACTCAAGTAGCAACTTTAGGAAATAGTGAGAATACTAATCTAGGTGATACTGTATTTACTGTAGGTTCTCCTGTAGGATATGAATACCGTGGTACCGTAACTAGAGGAACTCTATCAGGTAAAAATAGAATGGTAGAAGTAAGTATCGCATCAACTAATGACTTTGTGATGCGTGTTCTTCAAATAGATGCAGCTATTAATCCTGGTAATAGTGGAGGTCCACTTGTTAATGTTAATGGTGAAGTAATTGGTATTAATTCCTTAAAATTAGTAGAAGATGAAATTGAAGGTATGGGTTTTGCTATCCCAATTGAATATGCTATGAACTATGTTGATGATTTAGAAAAAGGTAATGAAATAGAAAGACCATTAATAGGTATAACGATGTTAAATGTAACTGATAATTATCGTTTATATCAAAATGGTATTATGGTAGATAAAGATATTTCATCAGGTGTAGTTATAGTTAGCGTAGTAAAAGATAGTGGTGCAAGTAAAGCAGGACTTAAAAAAGGTGATGTTATAACTAAAATTAATGGTTCTAATGTATCAAATGCTGCTTACTTAAAATATGAACTATATAAATGTAATGTTGGTGATACGATAGAATTAACTTATATCAGAAATGGTAAAGAGAATACTACTAAACTAACACTAACTAAAATAGAAGAATAAGAAACTATCTAATAAATAGTTTCTTTCTTTATAAATAATATTTACTTGAGCCTTTATTTTATTGTATAATTAATATGGTGAGTAAATTAGAAAGAGGTAAGTTATGAAGACATTAAAGAAATTATTTACATTATTATTAGCTATTACTATGTTATTACCATTAACAGTTAGAGCTGAAAATGAACAAACTGAAACTAAAAAGGAACCAGTAAAAATTTATATGTTCCGTGGCGAGACATGTAAGTTTTGTGAAGCAGCATTAGAGTGGTTTGATTCTATTAAAGAGGAATATGGTGATTATTTTGAATTAATTACTTATGAAGTATGGTATAACCAAGAAAATAATGATTTGATGCAAGAAGTATCTAGTTATTTTGGGGATAATGCTACGGGAGTTCCATATATTATTTTAGGAGAATATACTTACCCTAATGGTTTTGCAGCTGATACTAAATTAAGTGATAGTTCAGATGAGACAATGGGTGATCAGTTAATAGCTAGAATGAAAGAAATTTATAATAGTGATGAACGTTTCGATGTTATGAAAGAATTAAATAATAAAAAGGATTATAGTTTAGTAGTAGGAATTGTATCTGGAGTAATTATTATTGGTATCGTAGCAGTAGCTATTATTAGTAGAAAACAAAATCAATAGGTTTAATAAACTTAATAATTATATAAAGGGATAGTATTAATTTACTATCTTTTTTGATATAATGAAATTAGCAAAGAGGTAGTTTATGAAGAAATATTTAACTAATAAATATATAATAATGATAATAGTTATTTTGTTATCAGGATTATCAGTGGGAACAATAATCTTAATTAGTAAAAATGATAGTAAAAAAGAAAATTTGCCAATTGAAGATAATAAAAAAAATAATATTAAAGATGAACAAAGTAATAATGATAAGAGTGATGATGAAAAGGTATCAGAAGCTGAAAATAAAAATAAAGATGAAATATCTAATACTATTAGCGATAAAAATGCAAATAATAACAGTAATTCTAATAACAGTGAAACTTCAAGTAGTCAAAATAAAAATAGTGACAATGAAAGTAATAATAATAATAATAAAACAAATAATAATGACCAAACACCCAATAAAGGTAATAATGTACCACAACCTAGTCCTAGTCCGAAACCGACATCAAGTACTAGCCCTACTTCAAAACCAAGTAGTAGTCCAACTCCAACAGTAACCCCAACGCCTAGTCCTAGTACTACACCTACACCAAGCGCAACACCTACTCCAAGTAATAGTCCAACACCTACACCAAGTGAGTCACCAGCAGCAAAAACTCAGGCAGAAAAAAATGATGAATATCGTAAACAAATACAAGATAAGTATTCTGTTAGTATAGCTTATAAGGATGAATTAGGAGATTATTATATGAATGGTTATCCTAGACCAGTTAAGCAAACAGATGATAGTACTATTTATAGTTATCTACAAAGAATAGAAAATGTATTGAATAAATACCCAACTAATTTTTTTAAAGAAATAAAAAATACCAGAATGAATCTTACTATATATATGGTAAAAAGTATAGATATAGGAGTAGCTGGTTTAACTAATAGCAGTAATCGTAGTAATGTAATAATTATGATTAATACCATTAGTATAACTTCATTTGAGACAACACTTCATCATGAAATAATGCACTTTATAGATTCGTATATTTCTTTTAATCTAGGTTCTGGCGTAATTGAAAATAGTATGGTATCAGTTAATCCAAGTGGTTTTACATACGGTAGTTCTGATTCTTCATATGTTTATGATTACTATAATGCATCAACTGCTAGTACAGCATACTTTTTATCTAATTATAGTAAAACTAATTATTTAGAGGATAGAGCAGTAATATTTGCTAGTTTAATGACTTCAACAATGAAGTATCCTTATCTAAATAACGGTACACCTATTTATAAAAAAGCTAGACTAATTAGTAATCAATTAAGAGATAACTTTAATAGTGTTAAAAATAGTAGTAATGTATATTGGGAAAGACTATTAAAATAAATAGTCTTTTAAAATTATCTAAATTCTAAAACAATTTATAATTCTTTTCATAGACTATTATGAGGAGGAATATAAATGGGAGATTATAAAATAATCGTTGACGCTGGGCATGGTGGCGAAGACCCCGGTGCTGTAAGTGGTAATTTAAAAGAAAAAGATTTTAACCTACAAGCGGCAAATTATATGTATAATCGTTTTAAAGAACTAGGAGTACCAGTAGCTATTACTAGAGATAGTGATGTGACTTTAACTAGACAAGAACGATTAAATACAATGACCAATACCTTTGGAACTAGTCCTAACGTAATAATATTATCTAATCACATAAACTCGGGAGGTGGCGAAGGTGCTGAAGTAGTTTACCCTCTACGTAGTACTGATGTACTTGCTAGAAGTATTCTAGAAGCCATTGGTGAGGAAGGACAGATAATGCGTAAGTATTATCAAAGAAGATTACCAGAGAATCCATCAAAAGACTATTATTACATTATGAGGGAAACACCTAATACCACATCATTATTATTAGAGTATGGTTTTATAGACAATCCCAAAGATGCTGTAAAACTACAGAACTATTTATTAGATTACGTTGAAGCCGTAGTAAAAGCAGTATCTAATTATATAGGAGTTAAATATGTAGCCCCATCAGGATCATTGGAAAATACATATACAGTTAAAGCAGGAGATACTCTCTATAGTATAGCTAGAAGATTCAATCTAAGTGTTAATGAACTAAAAACATTAAACAACCTAACATCAAATAACTTATCTATCGGTCAAGTATTAATAATTAAAGAAGAAGCAGATATCCCACCACAACCAAGTAATGGTATAACTTATATTGTAAAAAGTGGAGACACATTATATAAAATAGCTAACCAATATAATGTAACAGTAGCTGAAATAATAGATTTAAATAACTTATCAACAACTGTTTTAACTATAGGTCAAGAATTGTTAATACCAGATAAAAGTATAGATAAAACTGAAACCTATACTGTTAAAAAAGGAGATAGCTTGTACAAGATAGCTAATCAATTTGGTATAACTGTTGATGATATCATTAGTTCTAACAATTTAACTAGTACTACACTACAAATTGGTCAAGTATTAACAATCCCAACATCATCAACAATAAAACCTGGTACTAATTACATAAACTATACAGTTAAAAAAGGAGATAGTTTATGGCAAATAGCTAATACTTATAATACAACTGTAGATCAAATAAAGAGATTAAATAATTTAACTTCTAATAACCTATCAATCGGTCAACAATTAAAAATACCAAGATAAAATAAAAGCTTCTAAAGACTAATCTTTAAAAGCTTTTTTAATGTAATTCACTACATACACTAGGATAAGGTTTATAGAAACAATGACTTTTATATCTACCAGCTAGTTCTTGATCATACCAAAGTGCTACACAACTATTATTACCAGTTGGGGCATAAAACCAAAGTGCATTAGTAGCAGGATAATAATATTCTCCACGTAATACCCTAGAAGCTAATTCTTTTTCAGTAGTGGTAGCAGTTGAATAAAATAAATTACTATTAACACCAGCAAAACCACCAGGAGACTGATATACAGTATCAGTAATAGTTCTATTATTTTTAAAAGTTAAACAATCAGCTATAGTACGATTAACTATTACATTACCAACCATTAACATTCCTAGTTCTCCTTCACCAACAGCTTCTGCCCTCATTAATCTAGCTAATAAATCTAATTCTTTAGAAGTGTATTGTACCAACATAATATCACCTATAATAAAATATGAAAAAATTAAATATGTGTTATTGTATTACTAAAATGAATATGCTATAATACAAGACATAGGGGATTAGTTAAATGGTATAATAATGGTCTCCAAAACCACTGTTGGGAGTTCGATTCTCTCATCCCCTGCCATTTAGAATTTGAAGCAGCATATTGCTGTTTTTTTGTTTAGGCAGAAAATAGGCTTTAACAGAACCAATTGTCATTTTCAGTAGTCGTATCCCCTGATTAAAATATTTTCTGTATTAGTTTCTTATGAAATTTTATTAAATAAAATTAAAATAAAAATGCAAAGTAATTTTAACGTTTGGAAAATTAATTTTTTACTTTTATATTTTTTAGATATATGTAAGAATAAATAAATTTGGAAATGGTGCAACTTTATTTATAAGATTTGACTATCTAATTTTTTATATGGTAAAATCATATAAAAGATAGGAAGTGTTGGTATGTATAATAATAAGTATATTAATGACTTTAATGAAGAAATGTATCTAAAATATTTGGCACATCCAGAAGCTTTAAAAGAAATTGCAGATGCATATATTAATCAATATCAAAATCCAACATATGATAGTACAATTGCATTTAAAGAGTCTTTAGATCATTATGTGTTAAAACAGATAAAAAACAATAGATTAAATTCTGATCTTCTCAAAAATTATTATGATCATATATTTTATATTTATAATGAAAGAAAAAGTAAAGGCGATATTCATTTAGAATATAATACTAACATAGTTTTAAGAGATGAGACTGGTAAAAAAATACTAATGATGTATTATGAAAAATATCATTCAGATATTAATAGAAATAAATTGGTTGAATCAATTAGTAAAAATGATTTGATTCTAGAAAATATATCTAATAAAATTAGAAGAAATGAAATTTTAACTCAAATAGAAATAGACTTATTATCTGATTATTTATATACAAGTAGAAATTTGGATAATGAAATATATAGTAAGTTTATTGAATATTTATTAAATAATAATTTAAATATAAATAATTCTCCTTATATTATGGCTGCATATATTGCTTATTTACCACAAATATTTGGAGACAATTGTGAGGAAAATAGGATCATTTTATCTAATGGGTATGCTAGTGATAATTCATTTTCGTTAAGTCCAAGCTATTTGGATAAGAAAAGAGAAGAAAAAGTTGTAAAATATTGGGGATTATATTCAAATAGTGATAAGTTTATTTCAATCGATTGGAATAAACTAAAAGATATATCATTAAATTCAGATAGATCATTAAATATTTCTAGAACATATAGTGTTAAAGATTTATATTGGATATCAATGGTATGTTTTCATGAATTAACCCATCAATTTCAAACAAAGTTAATGAATAGTCTTACTTTAAATAGTAGTGGATTATCACAAATAATAAAATATGCTAAAAGAGATAAGACAGACAATGGTTTAAATCATGATAGTATAGAATCTGAAATTGAAGCAGATGAAAATGCTTGGAAGAAAATGGCTGATTTAATTGTTAAATATCAATTAAGAAGTACATTATTAACTGATAGAAATTCTGCAATGATGCAAATAGAAAAATGCAATAAAAATAAGGAAGCAGTTTTTGCAAGAAGAGCAATTCTAACAAAATCTAATACTGACGAAAGATTTTTTGCTTCCGATATGAAAATAATAGAAAATAATTTTAAAAACTTAGATACTGGTTCAGAATATAAAAAATATTTTAAACAACTATTATCGAAATATCCTATGATGAATAAAATTTTTAATGAAGAGGGAAAAGTAAAAACGGCATTATTATTAAATGAAAATATTACGAGTAAAGATCTTAGTGGAAATGATAAGAATATAATGTGTTGTGAATTGTCTGATTATATTTTAACAGAAAGGTATGCGTCATTAAAACAACATGTACTACAAGATGAGTTATCTGAAAATCAGGTTCAAAATCTTTTAATAAATATTTATAATGCATACCACCTAAACAAAATGTTTGTAAGATCATTAAGCAAAGTTGATTTATCACAGTACAAAGAGACTGAAACAAATGTTGATTATAAGAATATTAGAAATAAATATTTAGAAAAATTTAGAAATGTTGCCGGATTAGTATATAGAGAAAGGGAATTGATTCATATTATTAAATCAAGATATCCAACTTATGATGTTGAAAAATATGCTGATCCTAAATATGCAATGTGGAATTTTATGGATATGTTTAATTATTTGTATAATAGTTCAAATGGTATTATTAATATAGCTGAAATATCTGATATAATTAGTAACTATGAGAAATCTCAAGATAATGTGTTAGTTGAGCTAGCTAATCAAACGAAATCAATAATTAATAATAAAAAAGCAGATTTATTGGTTCAAGCCATGGCAAATGGACAAATAGATACTGATGGACAACCAATAATTCAAAATCAAGGAGTAACTTTTGATAATAAAACAATGGGATTTGTTAAAGTTTGGGTATTAGGAATATTAACTACAATTGCAAGTGTTGGAATTATAGTGGTAGGAGTACTATTAAATAAATGAATTGCTTTTCTCACACTCCTTGTGATTCTCTTACTTTTACCCAACAAGGTGGAGTCAAAATCGTTTCTTTCATAAGGTTTATTAAATAGAAATTAAAATCAAAAAGTAAGGTAATTTTAGGGTGTGGGGAAAGCGGTTCTTTTAAATTTCACAAAACTTGAAATATCAAAATTATTCAATTATTTTTCTGCCTAAAAATTGATCTACTGATAAATTATGATTTTTACATATGGTGTATAAAGTTAATGTTGTAATTAATGTAATACCTAATTCATAGTTACTATAAGTGGTTTGTGAAATTGAACATTCATCTGCTATTTGTTTTTGAGTCATTTTTAATTCTTTTCTTAATTTTTTTAATGAGCCGCCTATATATTTTTTATCAATTTTTTGAATTTTATTATATAAAGTATTTTTTCTACTAATTCCTAATACAAAATCGATAGAAAAATCATATAAATTACAAAATCGTATTAGCTTTGGTAAAGGAATTGTATCATTATTATTTTCCCACCCAGATATAGTTGATTCAGCAAGATTAAAAATATGTCCCAATTCTTTTTGAGTCATACCTAAAGATTCACGGCAAAATTTTAAATTATTATCATACATAATATCACCATAATAATTTTTACATTTCGAAGAAAAATATTTGCAAAACTATGGGCTATATGGTAAAATATATGATGTAATTTAATAAAGAGGTGGTTTAGTTATGAACTTAAATCAATTAATAGAAATAAGAAAAGCAATGGCTGCTGAACTACATGTTCTAAATCATGTGTATTTATCGTTTAATATAGAATTAGATGAATTTAAACAATCGCATGATATGAGTTATTTGGATTCAACAGAAAAATCACGACTTAAAGATATTAATATTAGAAGGTTAGAGGAAAAATTAAACATTCTTGAGTTAGAAGATAATATAAATAAAATTAATCAGATGATTGTATCAAATAATATAGATTACCACCCAATTGCAAGTTTACAATCAAATCAAAGAGTTAATAATGCAGTTCATGATTCTATTGATGAATTTGGAAACTTTTCTTATCAAATAATTGCAGAAAATGAAAGGAAAATTTTAAATAGAGAAACAGTCGATTCGTATAATAAACTTAATGCATATAAAGGAGATATGCAAGTTTTAGAAAAATATGATTTGGATGTTTATTTTGATGAAGATGATTTTTCAATTGATCAAGATTCATTAAGGGCTAGAATTGATGAAATGTTTGATGAAGGTAATATAAGTATTGAAGAAAAAAGAAATCTATTAGAAACTATTTCTAGAGTGTCAATTACATTCAACAGATACCAAAATGCAAATTCAACCAGATCAGTGTTAAATCAAGAATTAGCAAATAGTTCCGAAATAGTTATTAATGATAAAAAACAGAAAGATGCAGAACAAATTGTAGAAGCTATGGCAAATGGACAGATTGATACAAACGGTCAACCAATTGTCCAAAATCAAGAAATAATATCTAATAATAGAACAATGGGATTTGCTAAAGTTTGGGTACTAGGAATATTAACTACAATTGCAAGTATTGGAATTATAGTATTAGGAGTATTTTTAAACAAATAAACAAAATTCGTAGCAATTTTTTATTATCAATAAATAATTTCAAACTTTTTCCATAATTAAAAAATTTTTTATATTTTGTTGCTTGTGGAAAACCTTTTTAGTATAATGAAACTGTAATTTATATATTGAGTTCATTTTTGTACTTAATAAATATAATTTTTTGAATTAAGTAATGGTGGGACTATGGTATTTTGGATTAAAACTCCAAAACCACTGTTGGGAGTTCGATTCTCTCATCCCATGCCATTGAAATTATCGATTTTATTCTTAATTGCAAGAGTAAAATCGTTTTTTTTTAAAATTTTAAATTTATTTACTGATACTTTAAATATAACATATAAAAAACATATGATATAATGAAAATGAGGTGAGAGAGTGAAAAGAAATTTAGTCAGTATTTTTATTACATTATTAATAGGTTTTATCATTTATTATTTTGCATTACCAGCAATTAATATCCATAGTTTTGGTTTTTGGGTATATTTAATCTTATTACTAAGTATATATACAATTACTTTGCTATGTTTATCTATTGATGAGAAAGGAAGAATAATCCGATCTTTTAAAATACTAATAGGAAGTGGTATTACTATCATCACTATTATATTAGGAATAGTTTTAATAGATTTTGTTATGTCTCCTATGTTTCATTCAAAAAGTTACTCTGAAAGAATTAGTATTAATGAGAGCGAAGAATTTACTAAGAATGTAGCCCCAGTTGACTTTAATAAAATCCCACTATTAGATAAGGATTCAAGTAGAAAATTAGGAGATCGTGTAATGGGCCAAATGCCAGAATTAGTTTCACAATTTTATGTATCTGACTTATATACACAAATCAATTATAAAGATAGTATTATTCGTGTAACACCATTAGAATATAATGGTTTCTTCAAGTATTTATCAAATAAAAAAGATGGAGTAAAAGGATATATTACGGTAAATTCCGTGACTGGTGAAGCTAATTTAGTAAAACTAGATAAGGGAATGAAGTATATGCCATCAGCTATCTTTTCAAAGGATTTAAATAGACACTTAAGATTTAAATATCCAACTAAGATATTTGGTGAAAAAAACTTTGAAATTGATAATGATGGTAATCCTTATTGGATAGTTCCTACTATAAAATATACAGCTATAGGCTTAAAAAAAGAAATTGCATCAGTTATTATTTTAGATCCAATTACTGGTGACTCTAAAGAATATAAAGTAGGAGAGGTACCTAGTTGGGTTGATCATGTATATTCAGCAAACTTAATTATTGAACAAGTTGATGATTGGGGACAATATAAAGATGGATTTTTAAATGCTATCTTTGGTCAAAAAAATGTAGTTCAGACAACAGAAGGTTATAATTATATGACTATGAATGATGATGTATATTTATATACAGGAATCACATCAGTATCATCAGATGAGTCTAATATTGGGTTTATCTTAACTAACATGAGAACAAAGGAAACTAATTTCTATGCCGTGCCTGGTGCTGAAGAATATTCTGCCATGGATAGTGCTAAGGGTCAAGTTCAACAAATGAACTATGATTCAACTTTCCCTCTATTGATTAATTTAAATAATAGAGCTACTTATTTACTATCATTAAAGGACGCGGCAGGCTTAGTAAAAATGTATGCTTTTGTAGATGTTGCTGATTACCAGAAAGTAGTAATTACCGATAGTGCTAAGGGAATAAAAGTAGCTGCAGATAATTATCTAAATAATGTTGAGCTAGGGAGTATTAATCAGGAATCAACTACTAAAAATATTAAAATAGGATATCTTAATCAGGTAGATATTGATGGTACAACTTATTTTTATATAACAGATACCGAAAATAAAAAATATTATGTTTCTATAAAAACTAATAAAAATGTATTACCTTTTTTAAAGGTAGGAGACAATATAGAAATAACATATAATGATACAAAAGATATTATAGAAATAAATAATATAGATTTAAAATAATGTGTATAAAAAAGAAGAATGAACATATAATAAAGTGTCATTCTTTTTTAAAATTATTAAGATTTTGAGTGATAAAATATTAAAATCAAAAAAATTTGAAAAAAATGAAAAAAATTTCAAAAAAAGCTTGACTGAATAAATAGGTAATGGTATATTAAATGGGCATTCAAGAAAAAGGGAATGCAAAAATAAAAATATACCGAAAAAAAATAAAAAAAATCAAAAAAGTCGTTGACATTAAAAGAATAATTTGGTATATTAATGAAGCAACTTGCAGAAAAGAAGCAAGAAGCATTGATCTCTGAAAACTGAGCAAAACGTCAAGTAATTTGAGAAGCTAGGAAGTACTAAAAAGTATACAAGTTCAAACGAACGAAAAAATAAATTTTTTTTGGAGAGTTTGATCCTGGCTCAGGATGAACGCTGGCGGCATGCCTAAGACATGCAAGTCGAACGAGGCGGCCCACTGATTTGAATGGAAGTTGGAGTGCTTGCACAAAGATGGAAATTTAATGACGTGGATCTTCCGCCTAGTGGCGCAAGGGTGAGTAACACGTGGGTAATCTACCTCAGAGACTGGGATAACAGTTGGAAACGACTGCTAATACCGGATGATATGTAAGAAGATACGTTTTCTTATATTAAAAGGAGCCTTTAAAGCTTCACTTTGAGATGAGCCTGCGGCGTATTAGCTAGTTGGTGGGGTAAAGGCCTACCAAGGCGACGATGCGTAGCCGACCTGAGAGGGTGATCGGCCACACTGGGACTGAGACACGGCCCAGACTCCTACGGGAGACAGCAGTTAGGAATATTCGTCAATGGGGGAAACCCTGAACGAGCAATGCCGCGTGAAGGATGACGGTCCTCTGGATTGTAAACTTCTGTTGTTAGGGAAGAACGACCTGTATAGGAAATGATACAGGAGTGACGGTACCTTTCAAGAAAGCTCCGGCTAACTACGTGCCAGCAGCCGCGGTAATACGTAGGGAGCGAGCGTTATCCGGAATTATTGGGTGTAAAGCGTGTGTAGGCGGGAAATTAAGTCTAAGGTCTAAGCCCGGAGCTCAACTCCGGTTCGCCTTAGAAACTGATTTTCTTGAGTATGGTAGAGGCAAACGGAATTTCTAGTGTAGCGGTAAAATGCGTAGATATTAGAAGGAACACCAGTGGCGAAGGCGGTTTGCTGGGCCACTACTGACGCTGAGACACGAAAGCGTGGGGAGCAAATAGGATTAGATACCCTAGTAGTCCACGCCGTAAACGATGGATACTAAGTGTCGGGCAACCGGTGCTGAAGTTAACACATTAAGTATCCCACCTGAGTAGTACGGTCGCAAGGCTGAAACTCAAAGGAATTGACGGGCACCCGCACAAGCGGTGGAGCATGCTGTTTAATTCGAAGATACGCGAAGAACCTTACCTGGGCTTGACATCCCAGTGAAAGCTTTTGGAAACAAGAGCCCTCCCTTCGGGGACACTGGTGACAGGTGGTGCATGGTTGTCGTCAGCTCGTGTCGTGAGATGTTGGGTTAAGTCCCGCAACGAGCGCAACCCTTATCTTTAATTGCTAACATTAAGTTGAGAACCTTAAAGAGACTGCCGGTGACAAACCGGAGGAAGGTGGGGATGACGTCAAATCATCATGCCCCTTACGTCCAGGGCTACAGGCGTGCTATAATGGCCGATATAATAAGACGCGAACCTGTGAGGGGGAGCAAATCTCCAAAGTCGGTCTCAGTCCGGATTGAAGTCTGCAACTCGACTTCATGAAGTTAGAATCGCTAGTAATCCCGAATCAGAATGTCGGGGTGAATACGTTCCCGGGTGTTGTACACACCGCCCGTCACGCCATGGGAGTTGGTAATACCCGAAGCTGGTAGCCTAACCTGTTTACAGGAGGGGGCCATCGAAGGTAGGATCAGCGACTGGGGTGAAGTCGTAACAAGGTATCCCTACGGGAACGTGGGGATGGATCACCTCCTTTCTATGGAGAAAGATAAAACGAAGTTAATTTCGAGTAATCTTAGCTAAATTACGAATAAGTTTTGCTTAGTTTTGAGAGATCAAAAGATTTCTCAAAAGAAAATAGTTCTTTGAAAACTAGATAATGTGATTTGTATGTAATTAAGAACATACAAACGATTTTTTTACGAGAAACGATATAAGTTATTAGTTTAACGTAAGATAAATCGAGAAAATCTCAATCAAATTAGGAAATACAAAATGGTGGTTAAATTAGTAAGGGCGCATGGAGGATGCCTTGGCACTAGAAGCTTAAGAAGGACGTGACAAACAACGATATGCTTCGGGGAGCAGTAAGTATGCTATGATCCGGAGATTTCCGAATGGGGGAACCCACTAATGGTAATGCATTAGTATCCTATAATGAATATATAGTTATAGAGAAAGCAACCCGGTGAACTGAAACATCTAAGTAACCGGAGGAAAAGAAAGAAAAATCGATTCCCTGAGTAGTGGCGAGCGAAAGGGGAATAGCCCAAACCAGCTAGACTGGGGTTGTAGGACCTAGAGTACGGAGTAAAAAATTCTTATTATAGATGAAATATTTGGGAAAGTATGCCAAAGAAGGTGAGAGCCCTGTAATCGAAATAGTAAGAACTCTTCTAGGAATCCTGAGTACGGCGAGGCACGTGGAACCTTGTCGGAAGCAGCGGGGACCATCCCGCAAGGCTAAATACTCTCTAGTGACCGATAGTGAACAAGTACCGTGAGGGAAAGGTGAAAAGAACCCCGGGAGGGGAGTGAAATAGAAACTGAAACCATGTGCTTACAAAAAGTCAGAGCTCGTTAAAGAGTGATGGCGTGCCTTTTGCAGAATGAACCGGCGAGTTAATGTTGCATGCGAGGTTAAGTAGAAAATACGGAGCCGAAGGGAAACCGAGTCTTAACAGGGCGACAAAGTATGTAGTATTAGACCCGAAACCGAGTGATCTAGCCATGAGCAGGTTGAAGTTCTGGTAACACAGAATGGAGGACCGAACCGACGTACCCGGAAACGTGCGCGGATGACTTGTGGCTAGCGGTGAAATTCCAATCGAACTCGGATATAGCTGGTTCTCCCCGAAATAGGTTTAGGCCTAGCCTTGAGATAAAGCCACATGGAGGTAGAGCACTGAATGTGTAATGGCGCCGTCTAGGCGTACTGAATGCAATCAAACTCCGAATGCCATGTGAGTATGCTCAGGAGTCACCGTGCGGGTGATAACGTCCGTACGGGAAAGGAAAAGAGTCCAAGATCGTCGAATAAGGTCCCAAAATTTGTGCTAAGTGGAAAAGGATGTGGAGTTGTCAAAACAGCTAGGAGGTTGGCTTAGAAGCAGCCATCCTTTAAAGAGTGCGTAATAGCTCACTAGTCGAGTGACACTGCGCCGAAAATGTACCGGGGCTAAGCACAATACCGAAGTCACGGATTCATGTTAAACATGAGTGGTAGGGGAGCGTTCCAAGGGCGGAGAAGGTTGATCGAAAGGACAGCTGGAGCGCTTGGAAGTGAGAATGCCGGTGTGAGTAGCGCAAGCTGGGTGAGAATCCCGGCCACCGTTTGCCTAAGGGTTCCTGGGGAAGGTTCGTCCTCCCAGGGTTAGTCGGGTCCTAAGACGAGGCTGAAAAGCGTAGCCGATGGACAACAGGTTGATATTCCTGTACTACCTATATAACTGAAGGAATGACGAAGAAGGCTAGTAAGAGCTAGTTATTGGATTCTAGTCTAAGCACAAAGGCTGATTAATAGGGAAATCCGTTAATTGTAAGGCTGAAGTGTTATGGGTAAGGAGCTTGCTCCAAAGTCTTATGACGCCAAGCTTCCAAGAAAAGTTTCTAGGGTTAATTATATAGGTACCCGTACCGAGAACCGACACAGGTGGGCAAGGAGAGTATCCTAAGGTGAGCGAGAGAACTATGGTTAAGGAACTCGGCAAAATGACCCCGTAACTTCGGGATAAGGGGTGGTCAAGCGATTGACCCGCAGTAAAGAGGTCCAGGCAACTGTTTACCAAAAACACAGGTTTCTGCAAAGCCGCAAGGCGAAGTATAGGAGCTGACACCTGCCCAGTGCTGGAAGGTTAAGAGGATGGCTTAGGAATGAGGAAACTCGGATATTTCGAAGGCCAGAATTGAAGCCCCAGTGAACGGCGGCCGTAACTATAACGGTCCTAAGGTAGCGAAATTCCTTGTCAGGTAAGTTCTG
>CAKPMC010000007.1 GCA_934167875.1 uncultured Bacilli bacterium
ATTTCTTCTATTGATAAGCCTGTGTATTTAGCAATCAAATTATAATCTGTTATATCCTTTAACATCTTTTTAGCTATCTCAAGCTGCTGTTTCTTTTTACCTTCTGCTATCCCTTCATCCTTTCCAGTAAGACGCATATCTTCCATATCAAAGGCTCTTCTTTCTTCTACATCATATGCTCCAGCAAAATTAGGATCCATTAATAACTCTTCTATCTTATTTACCGCTTTCATATAATTATCATCTTCCTTGAATTCTTTTTCTAACTCTTCTATACTTTTAGCTCTCAATAGTTTCGCAAACTTAACTATTTCATTATCTATAGTATACTCTTGGTTAACTATATTTTCAAGTATTATATGTATTGATTTATATAAATTTGTCTCTATATTTCCTTCTTCATCTCTTGGTACAAATGTTAATACTGGTAACTTAGTATGATACTTATTAAAATTATCTAAGTTTATTAATATTACTGTTGGAAATCTAGTATTTCTTGGCCTAGTCATCTCTATAATACTTGCCATAGCATATGATGAATTCTTATCAAATATATAATTAGTACTATTTCTATTTATTTCTACTATTATCCTATGATTCTCATCTATTAAAACCATCACATCTGATTCTTTATTTTTTTCATATATCTTTTTCTTTGGTATTTCTCCTCCTACATATTTCGCATTAATTAATAATTCTTTATCTATTCCTGCTACTTTACTTATAAATGTTGCTACTACTTCTCTTGCTTCTTCGCTTCTTAAAAGAGCTTTAGCTAATGCATCATTCATTACATCTATTTTCATGTTTCTTATTTCATCTTTTAACATATCATTCCTCTTTTATTTATATTTTTTGAAGTAAGACGTCTTTACTCACAATAGTATTATTTCTATTTTTTTATAAATATCTAAGAAATTATTAAAAAAGTTAAAAAAAGAAACAAATTCTTAAATAATTTGCTTCTCAAATATAATACTAAAAAGCATCTAGCCTAATCTAGATACTCTTCATTTACTTCTTTATCAATTGCTTCTTCAGCCTTAGTTATATCACTATCATCAACATCATCGGTTATAACTTCCCAAGGATCCTCTTCTTCATCGTAAGCAATTTTTACCTTAACATCCCCTACTATCTCTACTCCTAATTCTTTTTCTACTGTATACTCTATTTTACCATTAACTATTTCTGCTCTAGTACATGAAGGTTGTTTCAAACTACGAATAATAATATCTTCGTTAATTATACTATCTTGGTCAGTGTGACTAGGTACATTAACCTCTTCTAAATAATTAGTAGTCTCACGAACAACTTCTGTTTTTGTATCTCCTGAACATGAATACCAAATGTTTGTATCATAACTTCCTTCAATATTAATTTTATTACCGTTACGATATCCTTTAAAATTATGATTAATTACCCAGCATCCTAAAATAGTTGTGGGAATACATTCAGGAGTTACCGTTTTAGTTGTAGTAAAAGTTTTTTTACCTTTACCAACAACTGCTTTTGTTACTATCTCTCGAGTACTCGCCATAATATCCCTCCTCTATTTTAATTTATGCTAGCTAGCTAAAATGTTTCCAAAAACCCATAATAAAAAGGAACTATATTAAATGTTCCTTTCTAGCATCATTAATAACTTTAGCATGTCTTTTCGATAAGCCTGTCACATTTCTCATAGAAATATCACGTTCTTTATCAGTATGAGCTACCCTTAATAATTTACTTCTTCTTGATACATAACCATTAGAAATATAGTAATTACTAGTAACAAGTATCATATCATTTTCAAGTAAAAATTGAATAACTCTAAGTAACTTTTCATAATTACGTGTTATAAATTTAAAAGAATTAGAAATAAAAGGAATTCCGTATTCTTTAAATGATTGTATAGCCTTAACTAAATCAATTCCAATTTTATCAGTATATCCATCTTCAATAGTAGTTTTATTTCTACCACCATTAGTATTCATTCCATTTATAAAAATATTACTATGACTACCAACGGTAATTTTATCAAAGTATACCTCATTTTTATTAGAATTAGCTAGTACTTTTAAAACTTCATAACTATTTGGATATTTTTTTATTATATTTAAATAATAATCATTTATTGGATCTAAATTAATTTTTAAAGCTAAACCAGATAAATCAAGTTCTTTAAAATATTTAATAGCTGCACCAGTAATATCTTTCATTTCCGAATCAAGAATTTGTCTACTAAAATCATAAGATTTATAAAATTGAGAACCTGCAGATTCAATATAACTATTACGAATAGCTACTACTACAAAACTTCTAATATAATTATTAGCATTAGGTAAATAAAAATTTCCTTCTTCCAAGCCTGTTAATAAAATAGTATTTTTAAGTTCTGTATCATTCCAGTGATATATCAAAGAATACATTTGAACCCTAACATTATCAATTATCTTATCAATATTACTACCAACAAGATTCTCTAACTGTTTTTTTAATATATTATTTAAATAATACTCAACTTCTTCTATCATACAAACCTCTAATTAAACAAATCATTAAAATAATTATCTAATCTAATTTTAATACTTTGATATATTTTATTCAAATCCTGCTGCTTATCTACAAATTCAACATATAAAGGAATAGTATTTAATTCAGATACTAACCTGTTAATTTTTTCTTCTAATTCATTAACATTCTGACCAAGAGCTTGTTTCTTTACTAACTCTTTTTGTAAAGTTTTGACTTGTTTAATTAAACTATTACATCTATCATTTTTAGAAAGCTTATCAAATAAGAATAAATAATCTTGATACTCTTTACTATCCTTAATAAAATCAATAATTTCATCTATCTTACTAGTTATATTATTATTCACAAATTTCTCCATCTAAACTCCAAGTTTTAGCATCTGTAACCTTAATAGACACAATCTTACCAGTTAAACTTTCATCTCCATCAAAATTAATTAATTTATTAGTATCGGTATAACCATATAAGCCTTCACGACCATTAGTATTTTTACCTTCTACCAAAACAGGTACAATATTACCAACTAATTTTTTATTATTTTCTAAGAAATATTTATTAACAACTTCATTCAATCTATGTAAACGTTCTTCCTTTTCTTCTAAACTAACATTATCCTCTAATTTAGCTGCTGGCGTATTTTCACGAGGAGAATAAATAAAAGTAAAAGCGTTATCAAATTTACATTCATTAGCTAAAGACAATGTTTCCATAAAGTCCTCTTCTGTTTCTCCTGGGAATCCAACAATAATATCAGTTGAGATACTAACATTAGGAATTGTATCTTTTATTTTATGGAATAATTCTAAATAACTTTCTTTAGTATAACGTCTACCCATAAGTTTTAAAATACGGCTAGAACCAGATTGAACTGGTAAGTGAACACTTGGCATAATATTTGGATATTTTGCTATTACTTCTATCATCTTATCAGTAAAATCCCAAGGATGACTAGTCATAAATCTAACTCTAGGAATATTTGTTTTCGCAACATCTTCAAGTAAATCTTCCATACGATAATCATAATCAAAATCTTTCCCATAAGCATTTACATTTTGACCAAGCAATGTAACCTCTTGATACCCATCACTAACAAGATTATTTACTTCTTTTAAAATATCTTCCCTACTTCTACTTCTTTGTTTACCTCTAGTATAAGGAACTATGCAATAAGTACAGAATTTATCGCACCCATAAATAATATTAACATAAGCTTTATAATTACTAGCACGTTTAACTGGCATACCTTCAATCAAATTACCTTCTTTACTATAAACCTCTATTTCTTGCTTATGATTATTTAAATTTTCACTTAAAAGAACAGGAAGTCTATGTAAGTTATGAGTACCAAACACAAAATTAACGAATTTATATTTATGTAGTATTTCATCTACTACTCCTTCTTCTTGTGCCATACATCCACATAAACCAATAATTAAATCTTTTTTTTCTTCTTTTAAATGCTTCAATCTACCAAGCATTCCAAAAGCTTTATTATGTGCATTTTCCCTAATACTACAAGTATTCAAAAGAACTAAGTCAGCTTTTTCATAATCACTTTCCTCAGTAAATCCTAATTCTTCTAACATAGCTTTAATATTTTCACTATCATGTTCATTCATTTGACATCCATAAGTCTTAACATGATACGTTTTACCCTTTCCTATAGTAGCTAGATCATCATCAAATAAATACTCTTCACGTACCACATCATTCTTATTTCTTAGTTTAGCATCTTTATAATTTGGTAATTGCATAATAACACTTCCTTGTCTTTATTATTATAAACAAAAGAAAAGAAAAAGAAAAGAAATATAATCTCTTTTCTTAAACATTTTCCTGTAATGCATTTTTAATAATTAAATCTATTTGTGTAGATCTTTGACTATTTAAAACTTCTTGTCTAATAATTTCAAAATTAGTTTTAATAAATTCTATTAATTGTTCCATTCTTGGTAATAATTTTTTATCTGTTAAATTATTAACTATTATTTCTAGATTTGTTAATTTTGAATATTTCCCGTATTTATTACTTTTAATGTAAGTATCGTATAAATGTTTAAAGGATACTACATCAATATTATTAAATCTAGAATCTTCAAGTATTTTAACAGTAGTATAAATATAATTATCATTAATAGACTTATCAAGTATTGTTTCACCTTTATTATTTTTTATATTTGGTAAAAAGTCTTTATTCTTTTTTAGTTTTGAAATAATATCTACTACATTAACATAATTGATAGATACTAATATATGAGCAAAGGTATTACCATCTAAATTTTGATGATTAACATTCCAATCTTTATTACCCATATGATGTAATACTACATCATAAGCTCCACATTTTAGTAATCTAACTAATATATTGTTACCTGCTTCATCGCAAGTATTTATATCAACTATTTTCTTTTTTAATAACATATCAACAAATTCAATATGTCCTTCTTTAATTAACTCAAATACCAGGGACGGATCTTCGCTAACTAATTCTATTGTTTTTGTCTCATTATAAAACATTTTTAAACACCTCTTATAACACGGGACAATTCAATATACTATCAAAAAATTCATCACTTGTCAAATTTTTAATATATTAACGATTTAAAAATTGATAATATATATAACATTTATTTAGTTAATATCACCAAATAAATTGTGCATATTATACCATATTTTTCATAAAAAAGCAAATAAAAAGAAGCTTTACAGCTCCAATGTTATTACTTAATTTCAATAGATTTTTTATTTGGTAATTTTTCTTCTTTTGGTACAACTAATTCTAGCATTCCATCTTTATATTCAGCTTGGATTTTATCACTATCTACATCACCAACATAAAATTTTCTAACAGTCTTACCATAGAATCTTTCACGTTTAATGTATTTTTTGTTTTCATCCTTTTCTTCGTTTTCTGTATTCTTCTCAGCACTAATTGTTACATAACCATCTTCACAATCAACACTAATTTCATCTTTCTTAAATCCAGGAATGTCTGCTTCAATGTGGTAAGCGCCATCTTTCTCGTAAACATCACACTTCATAACATCAAAATTGTCAGTACCTTCATCCATAAAATTATCAAATATACTATCTAAATAATATTTTCTACTAGGTAACATATTCATTCCTCCTTACAATTATAGTTATATCACTATTATTAGCACTTGTCAACATTAAGTGCTAATAATTTAAAAATATTTTAACTACACTAATATTATGATTAGAAAAAAAGATAATTATACAAAAAGAAGTATACTTAAATATACTTCTCTAAACTTTTTTGCAAAACCTCATTATTTTTTAAACTATCAGGATTAACTACAAAAACATTTTTATCATCTTCTCTTAAAAATATAGGAATATCAGAAAATTTATTTTTTATTTCATCAGCAACCAAATCTAAAGTTTCACGAATAAATCCACAATATTTTGATTCTACTGACAAACCAGATTCATTCTTGTTACTAGTTTTTTTAACTTTAGTTTCTTCTTCTTTTGGTAAAGCAATAACTATATCCAAATACAAATACCTAGGAAAAACTTCCAAATATTTATCAAGTTGATAATAATATTCATAAATAATATCATCTATATTATTACTATTATTTATTTCTCTTACAGACTCAATTGCTTGATTTAATATACTAATAAAATTAGAAGAACCACCACTATTAAAAATTTCATTTTTAAGTTCTGTCAATTTATCAGATTGTATTGAATCATTAGATAGTAATGCTGCTTCTTCTAATAAATGTAAAAATTGACTAAAAGCAAAACGGTTGTAACCTTCAACTCTATTTTCATTTGAAAAAAGCACATAACCAATCCACTCATTATTATCACCAGTCAATAAGTACATATAAAATGTATGTTCCAAATGTTGAAAAGCTGAATCACCCAAAAATTTGCGATTAATACAATCATAAAAACTTTTTTCTTCAGCAAAATAATTAATTGAATTAAAAGTATTTTGTTCAAAAGGATTATCAACATATTTCAAATTTACCATACTACCACCTCTTGATTATCGCTAATTACAATATACCAACTACTGAAACAAAAAACAAGTGCTTTAAACAATATTTATACTTTATAATATGTGAAATCTAAAATAAAAAATAATGAGAACACATAATTATGTCTCATTATTATTATTTTTTACTTTTTAGGTATAATTTTTTGAGTACCACCCATATAAGGTTGAAGTGCTTTAGGAATTAAGATGCTACCATCTTTTTGAACATTATTCTCTAAGAAAGCAATTAATCCTCGAGGTGAAGCAAGTACTGTATTATTTAATGTATTTACTAAATATGTACCATTTTCTCCTTTTGTACGAATACCAAGTCTACGAGCTTGTGCATCTCCTAAAGTAGAACAAGAACCAACTTCAAAATATTTCTTTTGTCTAGGACTCCATGCTTCAACATCACATGATTTAACCTTTAAATCAGCTAAATCTCCACTACAACACTCTAAGGTTCTAACAGGAATATCTAAACTTCTAAAGAATTCTACTGTATAACTCCACATTTTATTATACCAGTCCATAGATTCCTCTGGTTTACATAAAACGACCATTTCTTGTTTTTCAAATTGATGAACACGATATACTCCTCTTTCTTCAATACCATGAGCTCCTACTTCTTTTCTAAAACAAGGAGAGTAACTAGTTAAAGTAATAGGAAGACTAGCTTCATCAACAATCTGACCTTTAAATCTACCAATCATAGAATGTTCACTAGTACCAATTAAGAATAAGTCTTCTCCTTCAATTTTATACATCATGGCGTCCATTTCTTCAAAACTCATAACGCCATTAACAACATCACTTCTAATCATAAAAGGAGGAATACAATAAGTAAAACCTTTATTAATCATAAAGTCTCTTGCATAACTAAGCATTGCTGAATGAATTCTAGCAGCATCCCCCATTAAATAATAGAAACCATTTCCACTAGTTCTTCCAGCACTATCTTTATCAAGTCCGCTAATACTAGCTAAAATATCAGCATGATAAGGAACTTCAAAATCAGGAACAACAGGGTCTCCAAATTTTTCAATTTCAACATTACAGCTATCATCTTTACCAATTGGTACTGTACTATCAATAATATTAGGAATTACCATCATCTTAGCTCTTAAAATAGTATTTAACTCTACTTCTTCTTTTTCTAAAGAAGCTAATCTTTCATTAATTTCTACTACTTTTTTCTTTAATTCTTCAGCATCTTCTTTCTTACCTTCACGCATTAATGAACCAATTTGACTAGATGCTTGATTTTTTTCACTACGAAGATTATCTCCTTCTAGTTTAAGAGCACAAACCTTATCATAAATTTCTATTACTTCATCAACAAGTGGTAACTTTTGATCTTGAAATTTCTTTTTTATATTTTCTTTTACTAATTCTTTATTTTCTTTAACAAATTTAATATCTAACATTTTTTCTTCCTCTTTCCTCGTTCATCTTTTAACTTAACTATATTTTTACCATATTTACTATTAAACCAAATTAATTTTTCAAGTGGTAAATAACTTAATCTCTTAGCATTATAATTATCACTAATATCGGCTATCTTTAACTCTAAAGCTAAATCATCACCACTATTAATAATATTATCTATTTTCTTATTATACTTTTCTAATTTTTCCTGTTTGGATAATTCTTTTTTATTAGGATCAGGTTCATTAGTAACTAACACTAAAGCCTTGATTATTTCATCATTAATTCCTATATCTTTTAAATCATCAAACGTTATATAAGGAATATCTTCAACCATATCATGAAGTAATCCTGCAATCATTCCATTATAAGTAGTCATACTAGACGAGACTCTATATAAATGTCCTATATATGGATTACCTGATTTATCAACTTTATTTCTAAAAAGCATTCTAGCTAAAACAGCTGATTTTAAATATAAGTCATCACAATTCTTAATTTTTAAATAATCATCTAAATCCATATACTTAAGAAAATTGCTCATATTAATACCTCCCAAAAATAAAAAGATAATACCATCTAAAGGAGTCAATAGACGGTACCATCCTTTTTTACTTAATTTAAATAACGGTATTATTACCGGGCCATATTAAAGCCTCAAGAAAGTAGAATAAATAGCTTTGCCTCTTAGTTTACACCAACCACTAAGTCTCTATAAAAACGCTACTATTATTGGTTTTCTTATTGATTTAACAGTTTTATTATATGAAATTTTTTCTATTTTATCAACAGTTTTTTCCATATCTTTGATTAAATTTGTCAATTTGGCTAATCTTTTTAACTTTTGAAACATCCGTAGTTGGCGTTAAGTCTAAAGCATAAGATCTCGTTTTATTATCAAATGGATACATAGTAATTATATCATTAGTACCTATAACTGTAATAACTGCAAAATAATCTACAAGTTTACTATTAACATGACCATTATTATCATATTTAATAACATGCATAGAATCGAAAATACTATGATAAATACATTTATCATTAGGTAACATTTGTCTTAGTTTATAATAAATTTATTTCATAGGAAAATCTGCATTAAATGAAACAGGATTAATTTTTTCTTCATCAAATGGCATATGCTTTTCAATATGTGAAATTGCAGCATTCTCACTGTAATTAATTAGCTGTGATAACAGATATTTTTCTTCTGCTGCCTTATAGTCTTTTTCTGTTAATATTTGCAATTTATTTCTAAGATAAATTAATAGTCCCTTATAAGACCATCCATTTCTACAAAATACTTCTATATTGTTAATTAATAAATTATAAGCTTCACTATATTTACCTTGGCATGTTAATAATTTTATTGTCACCAATAAATATTCATCTTTACTAGCATCTGAGGTATTTTTATTAGTTTTAACATTAGCTAATATTTTTTCTGCCTCTAAAAAGTTTCCCATCTTAATATTTGCACTAGCATAATAAATATAAGCACAAAAATCATTTGGATATTGGATTAAATATTTTTTAAACTCACATAAAGCTTCATCTAATCTATTATCAGCAACTAAAGATAATATTCTACAAAAATAAGCTTCATCAAAGTATTTTTTATTAATAACAGTCATAGTAACACCCCATAAAATTAGTTATATTATACACCATTTCAAATATTAAACAAGAAAAAAAGAGACTAAATAGCCTCTACTATCAATTTAATAGCTGTTCTCTCTTCACCATCAATGGTAATATCGGTAAATGCCGGAATACATACTAAATTTTTACCTGATGGTGCTACAAACCCTCTAGCAATAGCAATAGCTTTTATTGCTTGATTAAGTGCTCCAGCACCTACTGCCTGAATTTCTACCGACCCCTTTTCACGAAATACATTAGCTAAAGCTCCTGCTACACTATTAGGATTAGATTTTGATGAAACCTTAAGTGTTTCCATATATAATTTATCATTCCTTTCTACAATAAAAATATATGTAAAAGGAAAAAGAAAAAGACCAAAAGGTCTTCTAATTATAATTCTTCAACTACTGGTTTAGATTCCTCATCAGAAGGAATATTAATTACCGGTGTTGCTGTATCAGGTGTTACCAAATCATTATCAGGAATTGAAGTGACTGGAGTAACAGGTATTTCTGTTACTGGTTGTGATACAGGCGTAGGTATATTAATAACTGGTTGTTCTTGATTTATACCAACAATCTTTGTTTCTGGATCAACACCACCATATGGTAAATGATGTTCTTCCATTTTAGGTAATGTTTGTGTAGCCTCTAATGGATCATTTCCACCATAAATAGTAACTGGTTTATCAGTAGGTGCTGTAAAGTTATAAACTGGTGCAGTACCACCATAAACTGTTGGAGCTTCTTCCTTAGTATCAACTACTGGTTCAGTAATTTGTATAGCTTCATCTTTTGTTGGCATTTCATTAACAGTAGGTACAACTTCTGGAGCAGGTATATCAATAACTGGTTGTTCCAAAGTATTAGCTTCTGGAGTTACTTCCGGAGCTGGTGTTGTAGGAACTGTATCAACAACTGGTGTAGAAACAACATTATCAACAGTAGGTGTAGAAATAGCACTATCTACAACAGGTTCTACTGGTGAAATTGAAATACTATTTTCATTAACAGAATTATTAACATTATTAACAGTGCTACTACCATCTGTTGTATTAACATCAGCCATTTGTTTAGCCTCTTTTTTATCCTTCTTAGAACCAACTATAAATAAAATGATTGCTATTACTAACAATAAAACGCCACATATAATTAAGATTCCTGGAATCGTAGTAAACCAATCTAACATTTTAATTCATCTCCCTTATTTTATTCTACTAAAATCATAGCAAAAAAAAACAATAATTGCAATTATTTTTGTAAAATTATGTAGTCTACAAAAATAAATTCCAACTATCATTTTTATCAGGATATCTTCTAAATTCCAATCTTTCTTTAGTAATAGGATGTATAAATGAAAGATAATAGCTACACAAACATATCTGTTGTAAATCAACTTTACCATAACGTTGATCACCAACTAGAGGATAACCACGTGAAGCAAATTGTACACGTATTTGATGATGTCTACCAGTAATAAGTTCAATATCAACTAAACTGAGATTATCTTTTTCCTTTAATACTTCATATTTTAAAATAGACTTTTTACCATGCTTACTATCTGAAACAATAGTATTACCATTTTCAAGTTTTAATAAGTAATCTAAAAATTCGCCTTTTTTTTCAGAAATTATACCATTTATAATAGCTAAATATCGTTTATGAAAATCATGATTTTGAATTTGAGTATTAAGTCTTGCTGCTGCTTTACTTGTTTTAGCAAACACCATAACTCCCTGTACTGGTCTATCTAATCTATGAACAAGTCCAACATATACATTACCAGGTTTATGGTACTTTTCCTTAATATATTCTTTAACCAAAGTAAGTAAGTCTTTATCCCCTGTAGCATCCCCTTGACTTAAAATATTACTTGGTTTAAATACCACAATAACGTGGTTATCTTCATATAGTATTTCAAGTTTATTACTCATAAAACTCAACTCTTCCTGTAATACCACAAGGTAATATCAAATTATTTTCTTTAATTTCTAGTCCAATTTCTTCTATTTGAACGTTTGCTTTATGCTTAGGTAAAATTCTAAGTTTAACTAAATTATTTATAACTTCTTTAGTTAAACCTCCAGTATATGAATTAATCAAAAAGAATAATGGTTTATCTGATAATAATTGTTCACAAAGTGTAATTAAATAATCTAAATCTTTCTCAATATCCCAAACTTCACCATTAGCTCCTCTTCCATAGCTAGGAGGATCCATTACAATCGCATCATAGTGGTTACCTCTACGTATTTCTCTTTGTACAAATTTTACTACATCATCAACCAAATAACGAACTGGGCCATTTTCTAATCCACTAGACTTTACGTTTTCTTTACACCAATCAACCATTCCCCTAGAACTGTCAACATGTACAACACTAGCACCAGCCTTCAAACAAGCAACCGTTGCTCCACCAGTATAAGCAAATAAATTAAGGACTTTAATAGGACGATTACTCTTTACAATTTTATCCATCATATAATCCCAGTTTACAGCTTGTTCTGGAAATAAGCCTGTATGCTTAAAACCCATTTGTTTAATATTAAAAACTAAACCCTTATATTCAACCTTCCAAGTTGCAGGTGTTGTCTTTAAATTTTCCCAATGTCCACCACCCTTATTACTACGAATATAATGAGCATTAATATTATCATACTTTGAAAGTAAATCCCCGGTATTCCATATTACCTGTGGATCAGGTCTTAATAAATAAATATTTTTCCAACTTTCAAGTTTCATTCCATTAGAACTATCAATAATTTTATAATCTTTCCAATCTTTAGCTATCCACATATAAATCACCTACTAATATTCTACCATAAAGAAAAAGAAAAATCATTCCTAGATTTTTCCCATTTTTTTAAGCGCCTTAATCTCTGATATTATAAAAGATTGTTTATCTTTTTCACCTAAGGCCAACCTTTTCCTTGGTAATCCAAAACAATTAACATAATAACTTAACCTTTTAACATGATTACCGTTATTTACTATAATCGAAGTTCCAGTTCTAATATCCTCAGCAAAAGGACTTATAACAGTGCCATCAACTACTAAATTACCATCACAACTATATACAATCTTATAATCATTAGTTTTAAATTTAGAAAAATCAGCTACATATAAATGTTTATAGTCATTAATAATTCCAAACATAAATATTTCTCCCTACTAGTTAAATAATAATATTATTCTTTTAATAAAATGTCAATTACTAATTATAAAGATTAAACAAAAACATAATATAGACTAGGAGGTCTTATGAAAAATGAATATACAGTTATTATAGATGCCGCCCACGGTGGAAAAGATCCAGGAGCAAACTATAATAACTTTCATGAAAAAGATTATTGTCTTTACATGGCTAATTATCTAGTAAATATGTTTAATAATGAAAAAATAATTACTAAATTAACTAGAGATACTGATACTACACTTGAAGCTAATAATAGAATATTAAAAATAAATGATATGCTAAAAAATAATAAAAAAACTATCATTCTTTCTATTCACTCTCATTTTGATAATATCAATACTATTATTACTAATTCTATTATTGATGATACTAATCTAGCTAACTTAATATATGAAGAATTAAAAAATAATAATATTGATACAAATCCCCCAACTACTAGAATATTACCTGCAAATTGGAGTAAAGACTATTATTATATTCAACGTGAAATAAAACATAAACCAACTATTGTCTTAAACTGTTACTATAACATGAGTAACCCAACTAATAACTGTAAGTTATTTGCTACTGCGATTATTAATGCTGTTAAGAAGTATATAAATAATAATGATACCAGATATAGTTATACCGTTAAATCAGGAGATAGCTTATATTCCATAGCTAGTAAAAATAGCACCACTGTAAATGAAATAAAATCTCTAAATAACTTAACATCAAATCTATTATCAATTGGTCAAATATTAGAAATACCTGATTTATATGAAACTAAAAATTATTTTTTATATACTGTTAAGAAAAATGATAATTTATATGCTATAGCTAGAAAATATAATACTACAGTAGCTGAAATTAAAAGTCTAAACAATCTGACATCAAATAACTTATCAATTAACCAAGTATTAAAAATACCATTAAAAAAAGATAGTGATAAAGAAATAATAATACCAGAATATCAAACCTATATCGTTAAAAAAGATGATAGTTTATATACTATTGCTAAAAAGTTTAATACTACTATTGATAATATTATGAAAACAAATTCATTAGGAACTACTAACTTATCAATTGGTCAGGTTCTTAAAATTGAAACCAAAACTACTAATGTTAGTGAAATAGAAGAATGTTTAGGTGACCCAGCTTTATACGAAGAAGATACTACTACTTATATCGTTCAAAAAGGCGATAACTTATATAAAATAGCTGGAAAGTTTAATGTTAGTGTTAATGACATAGTTAAAAGTAATAATCTCATTTCTACTTCATTAATAATTGGTCAAGTATTAACTATTCCAAATAATAATAGTAGTAAAAAAGAAATAATTTATACTGTTAAAGCTGGCGATAGTTTATATAAAATAGCGCAAAAATTTAATACTACTGTAAATAATATTATTAATGATAACAATCTAAATTCAAATCTATTATCAATCGGCCAAACTTTAATTATTAAAGGAGGTAATTAAATGAATAAAGATAAAATATATCAAGAATTTTTAAAAGAAAATCCAGAAAATGGTATATTAAAAGTCCAAGTATTTATGGCAAATCAAGCTATCCCAATAGCCAATGTAAATATATTAATAGAAAAAGAAATATCCAATGAAACTTTATATTTTTTTAATGGTATGACTAATGAAAGTGGTATTATTGAAGCTATCAGTTTACCAGCACCTAAAATTGAAGACAATGATATACCTAAATACGTATCTTACCAATTAATAGTAAAACATCCCAACTATCAAGGACCAACAACTTATACCATACCAATATATAGTGGTCAAAAAATGCTTCAGTACGTCGTTCTAAAGCCTTTATCAAAGGAGAACACTAATGAATAGAATCACTGTCTTAAAGCCATTTATTCCTACCGAAATAATAGTTCATTTAGGAAAACCAGATGAGTCTACTAGAAACATAAAAATACCATTTATTAATTATATTAAAAATGTAGCTTGTAGTGAAGTATACCCTACTTGGCCTATTAATGCCCTAAAAGCAAATATTATAGCTATTATTACTTTTACTCTAAATAGAATGTATAACGAATGGTACCCAAGTAAAGGTTATAGTTTTGATATTACGAGCTTACCTAGTTATGATCAAACATTTATAGAAAATAGAACTTTATTTGAAACAATAACTCAATTAGTAGATGATCTATTTAATAATTATTTTGTAAAAGATGGGCAAATACAACCTTATTTTGCTAAATACTGTGATGGTAAAAATACTATTTGTGAAGGTTTATCTCAATGGGGAACAGTATCTTTAGCTAAACAAGGTAAAACTTATTTAGAAATACTTAAATATTATTATGGTGATGATATTAGACTAATAACAGATACTAAAACAGCAGAACCTATTTCATCTTATCCTGGTGTTGATTTAAAATTAGGTGATGCTAGAGAATCAATACGTATTATACAAAGAGAATTAAATACTATTCATAAAAACTATCCCCTACTTCCACTTATTAATAATATAGATGTTTTTTTTACTGTGGAAACTGAAAATACAGTTAAGAAATTTCAAGAAATATTCAATTTACCTATAACTGGAATTATAGATAAAGCTACTTGGTATAAAATTAAATATATTTATAATAGTGTTAAAAAAGTATATGACTTATATACAGAAGGAATAAAATTAGAAGATGTCAAAATTGAATACAGTACTGAATTAAAAAAAGATGATTCTGGGCCTGACGTTCAAGTACTACATTATTTTTTAGGCGTTATATCTTTCTTTGATGAAGACATAGCTTTACTAACACTTAACTCTGTTTATACCGACAATACCAAAAAAATGATTATAGAATTTCAAAAAAAGTATAGTTTAGAACCAACTGGTATAACCGATAGAAACACTTGGAACAAAATTTTAGAAGTTTACCAAAATACTATCAAAAACATTCCTGCTAACTACAAAAAATATGTTGATGAAATATATCCTGGTAGATTTTTATCACTTGGTATGACAGGCGAAGATGTCAAATTACTTCAAAATTACTTATTAACAATTTGTAAAAAAAATCATAATATTCCAGGCGTTAGAGTAACCGGTACTTTTGATGAATTAACTGAACGTTCTGTTAAAGTTCTAGAAAATAGATTTGGTCATATTGTTAATGGTGTTGTCGGGCCAAAAACATGGTTTGAAATTGTTGAATTATCAAAAAAATAAAAAACTATGATTTTAAAACAGACCTTTAGTAATTAATTATCATATATTATCATGAAAGGAGAAATTATATGTTCGATAATAATTGTGAATGTAATAAAGATAAATACAAATTACCTAGTGGATGTTTTTTAATGGGTCCTACAGGACCTACTGGTCCTAGAGGCCCTGCTTCTATTACTGTTGGTATTACTAATACAGGTTTACCAAATACCAAGGCTATAGTTAGTAATAGTGGTACAAATGATAATGTAATATTAGACTTTGTAATACCTCAAGGTCCAACTGGACCAATAGGATTACAAGGACCAACCGGACCCCAAGGATTAAGAGGTTTAGCTGGAACAACAGGACCACAGGGACCTCAAGGTACAATAGGCCCAACTGGACCTACCGGACCAAAAGGAGATCAAGGTTCTCAAGGAATTCAAGGTACCATAGGTCCACAAGGACCACAAGGTCCAACTGGACCAACCGGACCAGCTCCAACTAGTATTTTTGGCCGTAAATATGATAATTCTACAAATAATATTAATCTTCAAGAAAATGTAGCTCAAACAATACCATTAGCAAGTAATGGTCCCAATTCAGGAATTGGTGTTGATACAGATAATGCTTTAACAATTAACGAAAGTGGTACTTATAAAGTAGATTATTTCTTTTCAGGTTCAACTAGTCAAAATGCTAATATTACAGTGGAAATAAATCAAAATCAAACTTCTATAGGTAGTACTACTATTATAAAAGATACAACAGCTAATGTGGATACTGATTTTATAGGTAGTAGTATCAATTCTTTTGCAACAGGAGATAAAATAACTCTAACAATAGAATCAACATCTACCGTAACTGTTTCACCAACAACTGGTACTAGCGCATATTTAAATATTTATAAAATTTAAATAAACAGGCATTCTCAAAGAACGCCTGTTTTTTATACACTATTATAATACTCATACATATATTATAATAAAAGGAGTATTATTTATGTTAGAAGAAAATAAAAACTGTAATAAATATAAATTACCAAATTCATGTTATCTTATGGGTCCCACTGGACCAACTGGGCCTATTGGTACTACTGAAACAATTGAATTTAGAAATACTATAACAGGAGATGAAGAAAGCAATGCACAAGTTATAGATACAACTGGTTCCCCTAATCATATTTTAGATATAATTATTCCGAGGGGAAAACAAGGATTAATAGGTCCTACTGGGCCTAAAGGAAGCAGTGTAAGTATCAAAGGTTCTTATTTAAATTATGAAGATTTGATAAAAGAACATCCTAAGGGAAATATAAATGACGCTTATTTGGTAAATGGTGACTTATATGTTTGGTCAGAAAATAATAATAATTGGGAAAATGTTGGTAGAATTCAAGGTCCAAAAGGTGAAAAAGGCGATATAGGTCCTATTGGTCCAACAGGACCAGCTGGTATATCCCGTTCTGCTTATTTGGTAACTTATAATTATAGTGAAAATGAAGATGGTATAGAGGTATTACCTAATAACAAATTGCCTATCGAAAGAAAAGAAATTGATGCTACCAACTTAGTAGATTTAAATATTAATGATAACACAATAAAGTTCAACGCAATTGGTTATTATAAAATTTCTTTTATAGTATCAGCTTATACTCAAGCAACTGATATTGAGTTTAACCCACATCGCGATTTTGTATCCCTTGGCTTTAAAATGATTAATACTGATAATATTTATATAGGAGCAAGTGAATGGATCTATGATGAAACAGCTACTCAAATAATGGCCCATGGTATTATTTCAGTAGAAAATCCTAATAATATTTATGCTCTTTATAATGTAGGTAATTATACCATTTTCTTAAATACACCTGACTTAAATGACATTAATTCAAATTCCTATTTTACTAATTCATTAATTACTATTATTATTGAATACCTAGGTAAACAAGACATTTGATATACATAATTACATAGAATAAATAGAGGTGTTTTATGAATAAATATAAAGTAAGTGTATACGCCATCTGTAAAAATGAAGCAAAGCATATTAACAGATGGTATAAATCTATGAAAGAAGCTGATGAAATTTATGTTCTAGATACTGGTTCTACAGACAATAGTGTAAAATTATTAAAAAAGTTAGGTGTGAATGTCAAAAAGAAAACAATAAGCCCCTGGCGTTTTGATGTAGCTAGAAACGAGTCATTAAAAATGGTCCCTCCTGATATTGATATTTGTGTATGTACAGATATTGATGAAATATTTTTACCTGGTTGGAGAAAAAATTTAGAAAAAGTTTGGCAAAAAAATACTACTAAATTAAATTATCAATATAATTGGAGTCTTGATAAAAACGATAAACCGCAAGTAAGTTTTTATAGAGATAAAATACACAATAGAAATGATTATATTTGGACTCATCCTGTCCATGAAGTATTAACATATATAGGAAATGAAAAAGAAAATATAACTACTTGTGATAATATTACTTTAAACCATTATCCAGATATTAAAAAATCTCGAAGTTCATATTTACCGTTATTAGAGTTATCAGTAAAAGAAAATCCAACCGATGATAGAAATATGCATTATTTAGGTAGAGAGTATATGTATTATGGCAAATGGAATAAAGCTATTGATACATTAATTAAGCATATCTCTTTGCCAAGAGCTACTTGGAAAGATGAAAGATGTGCATCAATGCGTTTTATAGCTAGATGTTATAAAAACCTAAAACGTTATGATGAAGCTAAAACGTGGTTAGATAAAGCAGTTATAGAAGCCCCCTATTTAAGGGATCCTTATGTAGAAAGAGCTATATTAGAATATGAATTAGAGAATTGGGAAGCAGTAGAAAAATATTGTTTAGAGGCATTAAAAATTAAAAATCACGAAAACACTTATATAAACGAAGTCTTTAGTTGGAATTATACAGTATATGATTTATTATCGTTAAGCTACTATTACCAAAATAAAATAGATGATGCCATAAAGTACTTAAAGATAGCTATTGAAATGGAACCTAATAATGAAAGATTACAAAACAATTTAAAACTGATGGAAAAAGATAATTTATAATACATTTAAAAACTCGAACTTTTTATAGTCCGAGTTTAATATTAATCTGGTGCCCGAAGTCGGACTTGAACCGACACGGTATCGCTACCAGTGGATTTTGAGTCCACCGCGTCTACCATTCCACCATTCGGGCATGTATAAATTATAACAAGAAAAAAATGATAAGTAAATAAAGATAATAATAATTTTTTCAAAACATAAAATTAACTAAAAGGAGTTTTTTATGAATAAAAATATTAATCCAAATTGTTATCAAATATTTCCAGGAGCAACCGGGCCAGCTGGTCCTACAGGTCCTACTGGACCAGAAGGTACTATAGGTGCAACTGGTCCTATCGGTCCGACAGGTGCAACTGGACCTACTGGACCATCAGGAACAAATCCCGCTGTATTTGCCTATAAATATAATGATGAAGGTAATACTAAAGAACTAACCGCTAATCAGACAGAACAAGTTGACTTAGCTATAAATAGCGAAGCTAGTGGTATATCAATAACCTTAGAAAATAGTATGATCATTAATACTACTGGAATCTATAAAATAGAATACTTTTTCTCAGGTTCAATATCAGAAAATGCTGCTTTAGTAATAGAACTTGAAAACAATGATATTTCCATTAATGGTTCTGAAATAAGTAAAGATGTAATTGCTAATACTGATACCGATTTTCATGGAGCAGTTGTCCTTGAAGCAAATCAAAATGATGTAATTAATATTGGTGTTAGAGCCAATAAAAATGTTACACTAACACCAGCACCAGATGTTAATGCCTACCTAATAGTTACAAAATTATCCTAAAAAAAGAAAAAACCACCTAGTTTTTTCTAATAATAAATCTTAATAATAAATATACTATAATAAATGAAACTAAAAAAATAATAACTGCAAATCCAATAACTGATAAAATTAAATTATTAGGTATCATATTATAAAAATCAACAAAAACATCATTATAAGCAATTAATAAATAATAAAATGTTGTTATCATTAATGATATAAATAAAGAATCCTTAATATTATTTATATTCGTTTTACGAACTGAATCTTTATTAGGTTCAGTTTTTCTTTTAGCCTTAGTAAAACTATCCAAACTCAAAGATCTAGTAAAATAAAAAATAACTGATAATACTATTATCAACAACAACTCGGACTTGCAAGAATCTAGTCCTTTACCCCATATCAATTGATATAAAGATTTACTAATTAAATATAAATACAGAATAATCATAACAAAATAATAAATATGTTTTGCTTCTATTTTATTTTTTAATTTAATCTTTTTCTTCTTATTTTTCATAAAATAACTCCTTCAACTACAATTCTTCTATTACTTCAGAACTTTCTTCTTTATATTTTGAATGATATAAATCAGTATCACTAACTTCAGTATTGTTTTCCATAAATTGTTCCATTTTAGGTAAGTCATCTATTGTAGCAAGTCCAAAATAATCTAAAAATTCACTAGTAGTTTTATATAAAATTGGTCTACCCAAACTATCACTTCTACCAGCTTCCTTGATAAATCCCTTTGCTACTAACTTTCTTATCATTTGACTACTACTAACACCACGAATATCATCAACATCTAATCTAGTAACAGGTTGATTATAAGCAATAATAGCCAAAGTTTCCAAAGCTGCTTGAGATAACACATTACTATCAGGATTTTCAATTAACTTTTGGTAATAACTACGATGTTCATTCTTAGTAGTAAGTTTAAAAGTATTACCTAAAAAATTAATACGTATTCCACTAGTAACGGCATCATACTTTTCCTTAAGTTCACTAATTAACTGTTTAGCTTCTTCATTGTTTATCTCTAATATATCCATAATTTGATTAATAGTAAGGCCATCTTCCCCTACTACAAATAATAATCCTTCTAATACTGCTAATTTATTCATCTTATATCGCCTCACATATAATATTATCAAAATTATTTTCTTGATATATAGTAAGTTCTTGTTTCTTAGCCATCTCTAAAACAGCTAAAAAAGTAACTACTACATATTCCCTAGTAACAGTTTCAAATAATTCAAAAAAATCAACTTTCTTCTTTTCCTTCAAAATATTACGAATACTATTTCTTCTTTCTTCAACCGTAATTTCCTTCTTAGTAACTGTTGTAGCTAATGGTTTTTCATATTCTTTTCTCTGCAAAAACTTTTGAAAAGCTTTCATTAAATCATCTAAAGTAACATCACTACTAATAACTGTCCCTTCTTGGGCGTATTCCTTTAAAGATTCAGGTGATTTAGTATAAAACTCATGGCGTACTTCCTCAAGCTCTTTAAAATTCTTAGTCATTTCCTTATATTTTTGGTATTCAATTAAACGATTAATTAACTGTTCTCTAGGATCAAGTTCTTCTTCCTCTACTTCTTCTTTATTTCTAGGAAGTAACATTCTAGACTTCATTTCCATAAGTTCACTAGCCATTACTAAATATTCACTAGCTATATTAAGATTTAAACTTTCCATACTTTTAATATAGTTTAAATATTGATCAGTAATATCTACTATTTTAATATTCCAAATATCTACTTTTGATTCCTTAATTAAATGAAGAAGCAGATCAAGGGGTCCCTCAAAAGCATCTATTTTTACTTCGTACTCCATGTTATCACCTATATTTCTATAGTAATTATAACATAAAAATAAATTCTATCAAAAGAAAAATACTATCAAATAATAGTATTTAACCCAAACAGTATGATAAAATAATATCAGGTGATTAATAATGAAAAAATTTACGATGCGTGATGAAAATTTTATTTGTGAACATTGTAACAAAGAAGTAGAAAAATTAAATTATACAGCTAGGGATCACTGTCCATATTGTTTATATTCAAAACATGTTGATATTAACCCTGGGGATAGATTAAATGAATGTAAAGGACTATTAAAACCAATTGGTATTGAAAAATTCAAAGATACTTATAAAATTATTTATCAGTGTGAAAAGTGCCATGAACTACATAAAAATATTATGGCAACTGATGATGATATGAACATAATTATCCAATTATCAAATAATCAATATTAAAGAGAACATAGTGTTCTCTAATTTTTTGGTCTAAAAAATAATGTAAAGATAAATGTAAATACTATTGCAGCTGTGATACCTGATGCTGTTAAATCAAACATTCCCATTAATAGTCCCATAATTCCCATATCACTTGCTTTAGCTAAAGCCCCATGTATTAAAGAATGTCCAAAACTAGTAATTGGTACTAATGCTCCTGCCCCTACATGATTAATAATTTGATCATAAATACTAAAGGTATCTAAAAATGATCCAACTACAACAAAGATACTAGTAATATGACCTGCTGATAATTTAGTATTATCTAAAATAAGTTGACCTATTAAACAAATAAGTCCACAAAACAAGAATGAATTAATATATACCATTATTTAATAACCTCCAAACTAACAGCATGAGCAATACTTAAAATATTTTCATGTTGAAATACCATTGTAGGTGAAAAAAGTGCACCAGTCGCAACCAATAATACTTTTTTAATTTTTTTCTTTCTAAGCATTTCCATTATTAAACTATAATTTACTAAAGCACTACAAACTGGACCAGAGCCACCAGCTAAAACTTCTTTTTGGGTTTCTAAATCATATAACATAACGCCACAATCATTATAATTACTACTAATATCAAGTCCATACTCTGTTTTCATAAAATCGATTAAAATTTCTTTTCCATATAATCCTAAATCTCCAGTTAAGATAAGATCATAATAACTAGGATCTCTATTCATATCTTTTAAATGTCTATAAATTGTATCAGCAGCAGCTGGAGCCATAACACTACCCATATTAAGTGGATCAGTTTGATTATAATCAAGTATCCTTCCAATAGTTGAACTTTCTACTTTAATTCCAGTATTTTCATCAGTAAGTATCATACTAGCTCCACCTGTTGCTGTAAAAGTAGCTGTTTTAGGTTTAGGAGCACCATACTCTGTTGGATTACGGAATTGTTTTTCACTAGACATATTATGAGAAGAAGTTGAAGTGATAACATTTTTAACTTTACCACTATCAATCAAACTACTTCCTAAAATAATACCTTCAATACTAGTAGCACAAGCACTATAAATACCTAAAAAAGGAAAATTAAATTTTTCAGATGAGTAACATGATGAAGTAATTTGATTCATTAAATCTCCTGATATGATAACATCAATATCTTCTTTATCTTTTTTAGCTTTCTTTAAAACTAAACTAATACTTTCTTCTAAAACTTTTGCTTCTGCTGTTTCCCAAGTTTTTTCACCATTATATAAGTTATCAAAAGTCTTATCAAAATATTTTTTCAAAGGACCTTTAGCTTCATAAGGACCAGCTACGGTACTAGTTTCATCTACAAACACATTTCTATATTCAAAAGTCATAATTACCCTCCCATAATAATTAATCTAAGAAGTCCAAAAAACCATGCTGATACTACTCCATATAAAATAACGCTACCTGCTAGTTTAAAAATATTACTACCAAGTCCAAATATTGGCCCTTCTTTACGATATTCAATTCCAGCACTAGTCATAGAATGAGCAAATCCCGTAATAGGAATGATTAAACCACATTTACAGAATGTCACCCACTTATCAAAAAATCCTAATGCTGTAAACAAACTAGCTAAAAATATTAGCGTAACTAGCATAAAAGTTGATGCATCCTTTGTAGATATATCAAACCAATTTACATAACATTCTGTTAAAACTTGCCCAATAACTCCTACTAATCCACCAGTTACAAATGCTATAAATGCATTTTGAACTCTAGTTTCAGTAGGTTTATGTTTATTAACTATTTCTTCATACTTCTTCTTTTCCATTTTCATCACCTACTAATAAAGTTAACCAAATAAAAAAAATTATACAAAAAAACTAGATTTTACATATTATCTAGTTTTCTTATCATTATCTAAAATTTTATCTTTTTTCTTAAATTTAACGTGATGCATAATTAAGTTAGGATTTTTATCTTGTCTAATTTGCTTAATGTTTTTTAGGATATTAGCTTGATCTGTTTCTGATATAGTAGTTGAATTACTTTCATCTTTAAATAAATAACTTGTATCTTCTCCTATTTGTTCAATATATCCTAACTTTTTATTCATTAAATATAATAAATAAGAGGTATCTTCTTTTAAATCAGCTTCTATTTCATCATATGTTTCTAGTAAACTATTAAGTGAATTCATTATTTCTTTATTTTGAATTCCTTTTTCATCGTCAAGTTCAGGCTCTATTCTAACTAAATCTGATATATAAATGCTATTATTATCTCTTTCTTCATACACTAAGTACCAGTCTTCTCCTAAAATGATATGACTATCTTCTAAACTATCATCATTAGTATATTGTTGCATATCTTTTGGATATACCTTTTCTTCCATCTTTTTCATTTTACTAAAAGTATAATCACGAATATCTTCTTTACTTTCTTCTATAATTCTTCTTTCATCGCGATATATTGGTACTAATGGTTCTAATTTTCCTAAACTTAATTCTTCTACACTTCCAGTTATAATATATTGAGTACTTTTTGCATCAGAATATGCACTTTCTTCAGAATCAAAATATACTTGAGTAGAATTATAATTAACCGGTTGAAAATTAGATAAAGTAAATACTTGATGATTAAAAGCATTATTACTAGATACACTAATAGTATTATGGTAATAATTAGAAAGTTTTAAATCACTATTGCCAGAACCCACTGTTACTAAACGTATTACTTCTCTATTTTCTAGCTCTGCTAATTCTTCTAGTTTTTTAGTTTTTTCTTCATTAGAAAGTAAAGATCTTTCTATTTTCTTTCTTCTTTCTATTATATATTTTTCTACTTCTTCCTTACTTTTTCTAATAATTTCTAATGCATCAAGCTCAATAGCTTTAGCTACCGCATCATGTAAAGCTTCATTATTTTTAAAATATGGTGTTCCCTCAATATTATCATGACAATAAACGTTATTATTTTGCCAATCCCATGATTCTGTTAATAATATTTCTCCTTCATCTGTAACAAGCTTCGTTACAAATATTCCGCCGTCATCACTATTTACAGCATGGGCTAAACAGTTATGTCCAACCCCTCCAAACACTTGACAACAATTAGTATAGTTGGTTTCTCCTACCAACATTCCGAAACTATCGTCTTTTCTTAGTAACTCCGCTTTTATTTTATAACCATTAATTTCATAGATACTACTTCTTTTTACTAATGAAGTTAACTTTCTTTTATCATTTGATTCATATATTTTTTGATAATATTCAAATGCTTGTTGACTTGCTACTCCAGCTTTTTTAACATCTTTCGCAAATTCTATGTTTCCTGCATGGATATTATCAAATACCATATTTTCAACATAATTAATAGCTTGTTTTAATGTGATAACATCAATACCTGCATGAAGTTTATAATAAGCTTTTATATCTTGAAAATTCTTTTGAATATCTTTTACTCTTCTTTGATATATTTCGTTTTTTAAGATGGTATCTATATATTTCATAAAGAAATTATAAAAATCTATATCAAATTTCTTATCACAACCATCAAACATTGTATGTAATGTTGAATAATTAACAAAATTACCATTTTCATAAAATACAGGATTTCCCTCTACTTTATAACCTACGGTATGGACAATTTCATAATTTTCTTTTACAAAATCATTAATTCTTTTTCCATAATTTCCAATTAATTTTTTTACATTTTTCATTTCTTTTTCTGTTAAAGTATTAGTTAAATCAATATTAAATTCTTCCGGAATAACAACTTCTGGCTTTAAACAATAACAAATACAATCTACTCGATCTGCATATTTTGGAATATTATCGGTAAGTATAACATTTTTATTGTGAATGAAATCTATATAATTTTGAAGTCTACCTCTAGCGCCATTATCATTTTCAAATAATCCAAAGATAGCTATCATTTCACTAACGGCTTCTGCCATTTCAATATTATCAGTATCTACCAAATCTCTAATTTGATTCCAAATCTTATAATCAAACTTTTCCGTTTCTTCTAAGGATAATGTCTCAAAAAGTGCGTGTGAAATATTAAAATTTTTACGTAATTTATAAAATAAGTTTTTAAATTTAAGAATAGCATCTTTTTTATATATTAAATCACTGTCAATTACGCGACCTATATAATAATTATCCAAAAAATTATTAAAATCAGAATATTTATCTTTCAAAATGGAGTTTGCATATAAATATAGATAAGATTGTATAACAAAAGTATAATTATCTATTTCAACACTTCCATATGGAGTAATCAATTGATTTAAAGAATTACAGTTATCAAATGCATCTTTACCTATGCTGGTTACATTATCAGGAATAATTATTCTTTCTAATGAATGGCAATGATTAAATGCATATCCACCTATACTAGCTACACTTTCGGGGATATTTACTTCTTTTAATGATCTACAATCGTAAAATACACCTTTTTTTATACTAGTTATACTTTCTGGAATAGTTATTTCTTTTAATGATCTACAATTATAAAATGCACATTCACCTATGCTGGTAATACCATTAGGAATAATTATTTTTTTTAAAGAAGTACAATCATGAAATGCATATCTACCTATACTAGTTACACTTTCTGGAATAGTTATTTCTTTTAAAGAAGAACAATCATTGAATGCATGGTTACCTATACTAATTATTTTTTTGGGGAAAATTATTGTTTCTAATGACATACAATTAGAAAATATACATTCATCTATACTAGTTATACTTTCTGGAATAGTTATTGTTTTTAATGATTTACAACCATAAAATGCACCTACATCTATACTAGTTACACTTTCTGGAATAATTATTTCTTTTAAAGAGGTACAACCAAGAAATGCATTTTCACCTATATTAGTTAAACTGTCAGGTAGAATTATAGATTCTAATAAGATACAATGTTCAAAGACGCATTTACCTATACTTGTAACACCTTTGGGAATAGTAATTGTTTCCAATGATGAACAGACATCAAACGCACCATCACCTATACTAGTAACATTATCAGGAATATTTATTTTTTTTAAAGAAATACAATTATAAAACGCCTTTTCACCTATACTAGTAACATTATTAGGTATTTCAATAGTACCATCTTTAATATCATTATCATCAACTTCTACCAAAACATTATCAACTATTTTCATAACTATTCCCCCAAATCATTACTATAATACTAAATACATTATAATATAAAAATAAAAGTATATCAATTGATATACTTTCACTATTTACATATCTTATCATTTATCTGTTCAAGTCCAACTTTATCCGTTTCTACTACATTTATTAATTTATTGTTTTCAAATATAGCTTTAGTTGTTTCATTTTTACTCTTACCAACAGAACCAAAAGTAAATTCATAATACTTATCTTCAACAGCATCTTTTAATAAATCTTTTTTTACTTTTGCTGTTACAACTTCTTCATCTTGAAAAGCCCTAACTGTAACATACACATATTTACTATCATTACTGTCACTAATATCCAAAATTAAATAAGTCTTAGTAAATGAACAAATATATGGATCATCCTTACAAAAACCTTCTCTATATTCCATATTACTTAATCCAAAGTAATAATCATTATTACCATTAATAGTATGACATTGAATTAATGATAAATCTTTATTATTAATTTTAATGCTTCCGCCATCTTTATAAATAACCTTATTATCTTCACCAATTATATTATAAATATCATTAATAGAAATTTGTCTAGCCTCTAATGCCTTATTAAGTTCTAGTGTACGATCCCCATAATCAACTGTAATTTTATTTAGACCATATAAATAATAATTATTATTATCTTTATCAGTATAAAATAAACTTAATTGTTCCTTACCAACCTCATTTATAAGTTTAGTTTGTCTATCATCTTTCCTATCTTTAAACTCATTATAAATAAACATACATATAAAACTTAATATCACTAAAATAATAATACTACCAAATATTTGTTTCTTTGGCATAACAATCACCTACCATGTAAATATTATACCACATATTATTTATAATTAATACTAACTAGCCATATCTTGTCTAAGTTTCTGTAAAATCTTAGCTTCATTTCTAGATACATTTACTTGATTAGTACCAAGCATCCTAGATACTTCACTTTGTGTCATATCCTGATAATAACGTAAATCTATTATTTTTCTTTCTTCTTCTGTTAACTTATCAAGTTCAGAATGAAGCATCAAAATATCTTCATTATATCCAACTTCATAATAAGGAATAGTATCATATAAACTAGTATCTTTTCCATCATCATCTTGATTAATAACATAATCAGCACTTAATACAAATTCTTTAGCATACATTGCATCTAGTACATTTTTTTCATCTTCCTCTAAAAAGAAAGCTATTTCACTAACACTAGGTTCTCTATTAAATCTATTCCTAAGTGTTTCTCTACATATATCAACTTTCTTACTAAGAGCAAGAATTTCCTTACTTGGTTTAATACTTTTATCGCATCTTAAATACTCTAATATTTCACCTCTAATCCACATAAAGGCATAAGTAGAAAACTTAGTATCACTATTTTTATCATATTTTTCAACCGCTTTTAAAAGTCCAATCATACCAACTTGTTTTAAATCTTCAAAATTGGAATAATTACTAAATCCACTTGCAATCTTACAAACTAATTTTTCATACTTTAAAATATTATCCATATTATTATCTCCTATATATTAATTAGTTTTAATGCCCCAAGTTCATTTGTAGAATGTTCTATTTTTAAAAATATATTACCAAGTTCTATATCATCATGAAATTGATTTCTATAACCACATATTACTAACTTACCATCATGTAAAGTAATATCAAAGTATCTATCTATAATAGTTTGAATACCTTCACAATCAATAATATCTACATTTTCTAAATTAAGTACAAAATACTTAAGTCCCTTATCATGAATCATATCATATAAGCAATCACTTAATTTAGTATAAGTATTATTATCTAAAACACCATCCAGTCTAACAAACAACATACCTCTTACAAACTCTAAATTAATATTTAACATATCTCACCTCTATTTTTAAGTATATTTAATATAGACCATTTTTTAATAATTTTATACACTTTCGACAAAACATATCAAAACTTCCCATACTTATATTATTTCCAAAAAAAAGAAAGTTACTTAAATAACTTTTCTTTCTTCAAACTTTCCTTTTTCTTACTTCTTACCTCAAACCTATCTAATATATAAGTAGTAACCATATTTAATTTACCAAATATATACAACGAACATATTAATAACACTCCAAATATAAGTCCTATTTCAAAATTAATAGCTTTAATATTAAAGAATGCATACTGGAATATTGAACAGTAAATAAATCCATCTAGTAATAAAAACCAAAGTATTAATCTAAAATAATTAAATGGTTGACATAAACGATACAAGAAAATAAATCCTGTCATACCAGTTAAGAATACTACTAAACTAGATACAACATCTTCATTCAAATCAAAAGCATACTTAAACATCATGATTAAAATAACATTAAATACTACCGTTAAAGCAGCCGGTACACTTTTACCTATAACTTTTAATAAGAAATTACCCTTAACTATTTCTGTATTAGGTTCAAGTGCTAACACAAATGATGGAATACCTATAGTAAACATAGTAATTAAAGTTAATTGAATTGGTATAAAGAAATATTTACTAGATAGGAATATACATAATAAAACAAGTAACATTGTGAATATAGTTTTAACAAGTAAAAGTGATGCACTTCTTTCAATATTGTTTATCGTTCTTCTACCCTCAGCTACTACATGAGGCATACTACTAAAATCAGAATTTAATAATACTAATTGACTAACATTACGACTAGCTTCCATACCACTTGCCATAGCTATACTACAATCTGCTTCTTTTAAAGCTAAAACATCATTAACACCATCACCAGTCATCGCAACAGTAAAACCTTGTTTCTTTAAAGCTATTACTATTTTTTTCTTTTGGATTGGTGTTACTCTACCAAAAACATTATATTTAAGAACAGCTTCTTCTAAGTCTTCATCTTTTAATGTTGTAGCATCTACTCCTACTACATTTTTAACTCCTGCTTCACGTGCGATATTAGATACTGTTTTATAGTGATCACCTGAAATAATTTTAACTGCTACACCCTGACTATCAAAATATTCTAATGTTTCTTTAGCATCTTTCCTAATTATATCCTGAATTAATATAAAAGCTACTACTTCCAAATTTTTAGGCTTTTCTGATAATTTTTCCTTACTATGTGCAAGTAATAAAACACGAAACTTTTCTTGATAATCTTGAACATTTTCTTCTACTTTTTTAAAATCTTTACCAAGTATAAATTCAGGTGCTCCTAAATAATAAGAACCGTGTTCTAAAAAGTTAACAGCTGAAAATTTACGACTAGATGAAAAAGCTATTGTATCTTGCATTATCCAATCATTACTTATACCATACTTATCACTAATAGCTTGAAACGTAGAACTATTATCTTTACTAACTGCACATATCTCTGATAATATCTTAGCTACTTCTTTATTAGTATGACCTTTCTGTAAAACTGTATCAAATACTTGCATTCTACCTTCCGTAATAGTTCCAGTTTTATCTAAACATATTACATTAACTCTAGCTAGTGTTTCAATACAATATAACTGTTGAACTAAAACTTTATATTTAGATAATCTTATAACACTAACAGCCATAACTGAACTAGTAAGTAAAATAAGTCCTTCTGGTATCATTCCTATTAAAGCAGCAACTGTCGCGAAAATAGATTCATATATATTATTAGTAATTGAATATTGATTAATTAAAAACAAAATACCAATAGGTACAATTAATATAGATAATATTTTTAATAACTTAGTAAAAGAATTCATAATTACTGAATTAACTTTTTTATTATACTTAGCTTCCTGTGAAATAGTAGAAATATAATTAGTACCACCAACATGTTCAACTTTAGCATAACAGTTACCACTAACTATAAAACTACCTGATAAAATCATATCACCCTTCTTTTTATGAATAGGTTCAACTTCTCCTGTTAAAAAAGCTTCATTAACTTCCACTTCACCATCTAGTATAATTGAATCTGTTGCAACCTGATCTCCTATTTCTAAGCAAATAACATCGTCAAGAACAATTTCTTCAATCGTAATTTCTTGTTTTTTAGATGAACGAATAACTTTTACTTTTGACGATGCTAAGAATGATAACCTATCTATTATTTTTTTAGAGATAATTTCCTGAATAGTACTAATAATAGTATTACAAATAATTACACCCATAAATAAACAGTTTTTTAAAGAATATAAAAGTTGTCCCTGTAAAACTCCAACAACAATTATAGATGACCCTAATACTATATTTAAAAAATTAAAGTAAGTAAATAAATTACCACGTATAATTTGTCCTACTGTTTTAGTTTTAGGTTGATTATCGAAGTTAACTATTCCATTTTCTATTCTTTCATTTACTTGTTCTTCAGTTAATCCTTCTTTATAATCTGGCTCATATCTTTTAATTAACCCCATAATAACACCACTCTCTAAAATTATTATAACACGAGAAAATATAGAATATTAAAAACTTACGAAACTGTAAGAAAAAAGTGTCAAATGACACTCTAATTATATTTACTTTCTTGTTTATTCATTTAATACCACTATATAACTGTTTTTATGTATTACTAATATAAGTTTATCATATAACTAATGTTTTTCTTCAATCTATTTAAAAATAAAATACCTAGAATTATTCTTCTAAGCATTTTACTAATATTATCTAAAACACTAAATTTCCTACTACAATATCTTTTAAATTATCCAAGAAAAGTTTAAATATATTTTTCTTCTTTACTGCTTCTTTTACTATTAGTGGATAAGTACCTACTTGTTTATCGCCATCATAAATTTCAATATTTCCTACTACTTGATTTTCTTTTAATGGTAATTTAATCTCATTAATATTTACTTTTTCAGTATAATTTTTATCGGTATCGCTTTTTTTACCTAAAACCGTAATATCTCTATCTAAAACAACATCAATATTATTTTTTGTTGCTTTATCTAAATCAATTGTTTTAATAACATCACCCTGTTTTTTAATTAATTGAACTTTATATAAATTAAATCCATAATCTAATAATTCTGCTGTTTCCTGATTTCTTACCTTACTAACAGCTTCACCTAATACAATCGCAATTAATCTCATATCATTTCTCTTTGCAGTTACTGCCATCGTATAACCAGCTTTATCTGTAAAGCCTGTTTTTAATCCATCAGCTCCATCATAAAATCTTACTAATTTATTAGTATTAACTAGCCAAAATTTATTAGGCGTATCAGTACGTAAATAATCTTCATAAACAGAAGAAAATTCTAATATCTCATCATGTTTTAATAATTCTATCGCAATTAATCCCATATCATAAGCACTTGAATAATGGTTATCTTCATCAAGACCTGTAGGATTGACAAAATTAGTATTTTTAAGTCCTAATTCTTTAGCTTTATCGTTCATCATTTTAACAAAAGCTTCCTCACTACCAGCAATTCTTTCAGCTAATACTACAGTAGCATCATTAGCACTAGCCATCGTAATACCTTTCATTAAATCTCTAACACTCATTACTTCTCCTGGTTGCAAATAAATTTGTGTTCCACCATAACCAGCTGCATTACTACTTGCCTTTACCTGTTCATCCCAAGATAGATTTCCACTTTCTATTGCTTCTAAAATAAGAATTTGAGCCATCATTTTAGTAAGAGATGCAACAGCTACCTGACTATCCTTATTTTTTTCATATAAAACAGTACCAGTAGATACCTCCATTAATACACAACTACCAGCATTCTTAGCCACTTCATCATCTGCATAAACAAAAGTTGGTATAATCATCATAAAAATTAAAATAACTGTTATTACTTTCTTCACAGTTTTCCACCTCTAATAAAAAATATGTCAAAAAGATAAAGATATGTAATAAAAGTATTAAAAACAAGTAAAATTAACTAGGTGAAATTATGAAAAAATTATTTTGGTATTTATTATTAATATTTATTGTAGTAGTTATTATATCCTTAGTTACTATTATCAATAAAAAAGTAATCCCAACTCCACAAAAGCAAGATGAAACATCTATAAAATTAGCCACTTTAAATAATATTGATAAAAAAATTGATTATTTTAATTATAAATATTTAGATCGTTATATATGTTTTAAGCAAAATAATCCTAATCTATCAGATCTTGATATTATAATTAGAGTAAACATTGGACTAGATAAACCATTTTACCAAGATACTAAAAAAAGTAATAAACTTAATCAACTAGGTATCTTAGTAAACAAATATATATATTTACCAGAAGATTATATTCCTAATAACTTATCGACAATAACAAGTGAATACTCTAACTCTAATAAACAACTTGTGTATGAAGCTAAAGAAGCTTTTGAAAAAATGGCTAGTGCTGCTAAAAAGGAAAATTATAATATAAGAGCAATATCAGCTTATCGTTCTTATGAATATCAAAAAAATCTATATGATAATTATGTAAGTAAAGATGGAGTAGATAAAGTTGATACTTATTCAGCTAGACCTGGATATTCTGAACATCAAACAGGACTAGTGGTAGATATTGATAATATTAAAACAGATTTTAATAATTTTGAAAATACGGATGAGTTTAAATGGATGCAGGATAATGCTGCCGATTATGGTTTTATTTTAAGGTATCCTAAGAATAAGGAAAATATCACTGGTTATAGTTACGAAGCATGGCATTATCGTTATGTTGGCAAAGAAATAGCTAATTTTATTAAAAATAATAATTTAACTCTAGATGAATATTATGTCATGTATATAGAAAAGAATAAATAAACTAATCATATTTTAATTTAACTCAAAATTTTTCTTTTCTTCCTCAACTGCACTAATTAACTCTTGTTCAGTTGGCATATGCAACTTATATTCAGTAGAAAATATTGTTTCATTGCTCTGTGGTAAAGTATATTTAACCACTGTTTCATTTTTATTTGTTGATAATAATATTCCTATCGTTTGATTTTCATCTCTTTGTTTAATTTCCCTATCATAATAATTTACATACATCTGCATTTGACCAATATCTTGATGAGTTACTTTACCAATTTTTAAATCAATTATCACGAAACATTTGAGAATTCTGTTATAAAAAACTAAGTCAGGATAGAAATGTTCTTCATTTAATGTTATTCTTACTTGATTTCCAACATAGCTAAAACCTTTACCAAGTTCAAGTAAAAATTCTTTTAAATGCTCTAATATATTTTTTTCTAAATCACTTTCAAGATAGTATGTATTTTCTTTTATATCTAAAAATTCCAATACAAATGGATCCTTTACTAAATCTTTACTAGTTTTCAAAATTTGTCCCTTTTCAGATAATTCTAGTACTTTTTCTTTATCAGCAGATAATAGTAATCTCTCATATAATAAAGAATCCCTTTGTCTTTGTAATTCACGAACACTCCATTTAGTATTTATACATTCATTAAAATAAAAATTCCTTTTAGATTTCTCTTCTATTTTTATTAATTCTAAATAATGAGACCAACTTAATTGCGACGACACTGTTGTCGTAATAGGAAAACAGATATAGAATTTTCTCATTCTTTCTAAATTTCTCTTAGAAAAGCCTTTACCAAATTCATTAGTTAGTTTTTCTGATAACTTTTCTAAAATAGAATCTCCATACTTGGCTCTTTCATCTCCCTGTTGAATTTCCATTATTATTTTCCCAATATTCCAATATAATTTAAGCATCTCTATATTAACTGTAGTATAAATTTTATTTCTACTATTAACAACCAACTCTTTAATATTATTAAAAATAGTATTAAATTGTATATTATCGTTTATTAATTTACTATTCATAAATCTGGTCCTTTCTATATCAAGCATAATAACAAATCAAAAAACAGATGTAAAATAACCAATTTTACGAATTCAAAGCAAAAGAAAAGTCAATTTTAAATTTTATCCTAGATAATTTTTAAAATTGACATCAATATTTATTGAAATAAATCAAATCATATAAATTTAATAAATCTAAAAAAATCAGATAAAAACTATCTAATTCTTTTCATCAAAATCTTCTTCTATATAAATTTTTTCTTCTATTCTAGAACAGTTAGAAGACATCTTAAATACAACATAATTAAAAACAAGTATTAAACCAATTATAAAGTAAATCATAAATCCTCCAATTATATTACTTCATCATGTTTAGTATCATCAGACGTAAAAGTATAATAATCAGTAATATCTTCTGTAATAGGACTAGCACCTTCTTTTAAATACAAAGTGCACAAAACATCACCGATCTTAACATCATCACCAATTTTTTTCTTTAACACTATTCCAACACTAGGATCAACTTTATCCTCTTTAGTTTTTCTTCCACCACCCAAATCAAGTGATAGTTTACCAAAACGATATGCATCCATATTAATAACATGACCACTTTTAGTTGAGTGAATATCCTGAGTATTTTTACTAACACGTATCTTACTCAAATCTCCACCTTGACTAGCTATAATTTCTTGAAATTTTTGATAAGCTCTACCACTAGTTAAAGCATCATCTACCATTTTATTAGCTTCATTAATATCTTTTCCTAATGCCATTTGAACCATCTTACTAGATAAAGCCTTAGACAAAGCTACCAAATAATTATTTTCTTCATTACATAATATTTTAATTACTTCCAAAATTTCCAAGGCATTACCTATAGAAGTACCAAGTGGAATATCCATATAAGTAATCATAGTTTCAACATCTCTACCATAATGTTTACCTATTTCTTTCATAATTCTAGATATTTCAACAGCATCATCTTTAGTTTTTAATAAAGCACCATTTCCAACTTTAACATCAAGTACTATTTTATCAGCACCACTAGCAATTTTCTTACTCATAATACTAGTAGCAATTAAAGGAATAGATTCAACTGTACCAGTAACATCACGAAGTGCATATACTTTCTTATCAAGTGGAGCAAGGTTTTTAGTTTGACTAATAATACAAGCACCAACCTCATTAAGTTGATTAATAAATTCCTCTTCTGTTAAATTAACTCTAAATCCAGGAATACTCTCGAGTTTATCAATAGTTCCACCAGTATGACCTAAACCCCTACCACTCATTTTAGGAACTTTTATACCTAAAGAAGCAGCAATAGATGCAACAATTAAAGTTGTTTTATCACCAACACCACCTGTTGAATGTTTATCAACTGTAATACCATGAACACTATCTAAATTTAAAATATCGCCACTATTAATAAAAATATCTGTAAGATCAAAGATTTCTCTATCAGTCATTCCCTTTATACAAATAGCCATTAATAAACTACTCATTTGATAATCAGGAATATCACCATTATAATATCCAAGAAAAGCCTGACTAAGTTCTTCTTTAGATAAAACATTACCTAATCTTTTTTTATTAATTATATCTACCATTGTCATAAGAACACCCTCTATTCTTATAATTAATTATATCAAAAACAAATTATTTGTACACTAATTTCGTTTTATTTAAAGAAAAAAGTGTACCATCAAAAGTACACTTTATCTCATCTTTTTTTCTATATATTCTATTGTTCTCTTAGGGTCAGTTATAAGTTTTTCATATAGTTTAATATGCATTCTAAGTTCTCTAATTAACTCTATTTCATCTTTAGCAAGATTAATAAAACACTTAGGATCATCTTCTGCTACTGTAAAAGTATCTACACCTAATAGATAAGCTAAATCAACACCTAAACTATTGGCTAAATCAATTAAAGTATCAAGTGTAGGTGTTCTAGTACCATTTTCGTAACAACAAATACTAACTTTGGTAACACCAACCATTTCACCAAGTTGCTTTTGTGTTAAACCAACTTCTTTTCTAAGTTCTTTCAATCTTGTACTAAATAGAACCATAAAACCACCTCAATCCTATTTCCCATAATATAGGTACATTATAGTGAAATCTTGTCGTATTTTGAGGTAAGTTAACTAATTAGAAACTAATCTTGTTTTTCTTCTTTTTCTTTAGAATCTTTATTTGAAGATAAAAAAGTAACTTTTTCAGCTATTACTTCTAAAACATATTTCTTATTATCATCTTTTTCTACTAATCTAGATTGAAGTCTACCTTTAACGCCAACAATATCGCCTTTATCGCAATATTCAGTCGTACAACTAGCAACATTATCCCAAAGTATACAATCAATAAAATCAGTATCATATTCACCATTAATATTTTTAAAACTTCTAGGAACAGCTAAAGTAATAAAAGTATATTTTTTAGAATTTTCTGATGTTTTTAGTTCTGGTTTCCTAACTAATCTACCAACTAAAACTATTTGATTAAGCATATTATTCCTCCTTTCTGGGTTGTATGCTAACATATTAAAAAAGGTCTAGCAAATGACCAATTTTACAATTTCATTCCAAAAAGCAAAACAAAAAGAGAAATCGTTATTAGTAATTTCTCTTTTTAATACACAAAATATAATTCAAAAAATAAGTTTACAAGTTTTATAAATTTTTTTTCAAAAGTTGATTTAATTCAACTGCATATTCCATTGGCAATTCTTCTCTAAACTTTTCAATAAATCCTAATATAATTAATTCCGTCGCTTTTTCTTCATCAACACCACGACTCATCATATAAAATAGCTTATCATCACTAATCTTAGAAACAGTTGCCTCGTGTTCAATATTACTACTACTATTACTACATATATTAATTGGAATAGTATCACTCTTAGAAATATCATCAAGTATTAAAGTATCACATTTAACCATACTACTACTATTAGTAGCAGACTCTTTAATATCAACTTTACCACGATAAGTAGCATTACCACCATTTTTGGCTATACTCTTAGAAATAATAGTACTCTTAGTATTTTTACCTATATGAATCATTCTAGCTCCAGTATCTTGTTCCTGATAATTACTAGCAACACTAATAGTAATACAAATACCTTCTGCCCTATCACCCTTTAAAATACAAGCAGGATACTTCATAGTAACACGACTACCAATATTACCATCAATCCACTCCATCACACCGTCTGTATCAACTAATGCTCTTTTAGTAACTAAATTATTAACATTAGTAGCCCAATTTTGAATTGTACTATAACGACACTTACTACCTTTACCAACATAAATCTCAACAACAGCTGCATGCAAACTAGATTCACTATAATTAGGAGCTGTACATCCTTCTATATAATGTAAGCTACTATCATCATCCACTATAATCAAAGTTCTTTCAAACTGTCCCATATTACGACTATTAATTCTAAAATAACTCTGAAGTGGTCTATCAAGCTCAGTATGAGGAGGAATATAAATAAAACTACCCCCACTAAAAACAGTACTATTAAGTGCTGCATACTTATTATCAGCATTTGATACAATTTTTCCAAAATATTTTCTAGCTATTTCTGGATACTTCTTAAGTCCTTCTTCAATTGAAGTAAAAATAACATTCTTCTTAGTAAGTTCCTCCAACATATTATGATAAATTACTTCACTTTCATATTGAACACCCATACCATCTAAATGTTTTTCACTTTCAAGTACTCCAACTGAATTAAGTTCATCACGAATACTACAACTAATATCATTCCAATTATTTTTAATAGTATCTTCCCTAGTTTTATAATAAATTACTTTATCAAAATCAATATCTGCTTTAGGTCCAAAATTAGCATCTCCTAATTTCTGAAAAAGTTCAAAACTCTTTAAACGATAATCAAGTACCCAACTATCTTCTTCTTTAAACTCTGATATTTTTTTTATTTTATCCTTATCTAAACCGACGATTTCCAAAAAAATCACCACTTTTCTTTCTACAATTATATTAATATTCTATTTTTTTAACCGGTATTTCCATTTGTTTTTTATCTATAAATTCCTTAACTAAGCCATCCATTTTAATAGTATCATCTCCATAACAAGACATAATTGCTTCACTATACTCATCATCAAGTAAAATTACAGATTTACTATTATTAATATTATCAACCAATCTTATTATTCCCAAAAAGTCAGCATTTTGTAAAGCTTCTTCAATTTCTAAAAAATTTCCTTCTACTACTTGTTTTACAGCAACATTCTGAAATAAATCACTATATCTATCATCACCCTTAAATGGATATAAATCATATCTCAAACTATTTCTATCAAAAAAAGTCTGATTATTAGCATGCATACAAGCAAAAAACAACTTAATAAAATTATAATCACTAATTGGTTTAGGTGACTGATTTACTGTCTTTGATCTTAAATTAGTTTCTTCGCTATTTTCTCTATTTATATTGTCCATAATAATCTCCTCTAGTACTACATTTTATCTATAATCTTTTTTACTGATTCAAAAGGTAAAAGTGCACACTTCTTACGATTAGGTTGTCTATAAATTTCATTATAAACAATTAATTCACCAAGTAAATTGCTATCATATTCCTTTTCATCAATCATATTTTCATAGTTTTCAACAATCTTAATTATTTCATCCTTAGTTTTACCAACCAAAGACTTAATCATAATACTAGTAGCACTAGTTGATATCGCACAAGCTTCACCATCAAAACGTATATCAACCAGCTTACCATCTTCTATTTTATACATAATATCTAAGTTATCAATACAACTTTCATTATTAGTATTAATTTTAATATAACTATCATCATCAACTAATCCTCTATTCATAGGATGTTCATAATTATCTAACATTATTTCTCTTCTTAATGCTGGTTCCATATTATTATCACTATTCCTTACTTCTATAATATAATTTTAAATATCTCCTTTGATTCTTTTAATACTTCAATCAATTTATCAATTTCTTTTTCTGTATTATATAAATAAAAACTAATACGACATGTATTCTTTACTAGCAAATCTTCTTTTAATACTTTAGCGCAATGATTACCTGCTCTTACACAAATATTATAATGATTCAAATATACTGCTGTATCCTGACTAAATACACCATCAATATTAAAGGCAACAGTACCACCATCTATATCACCATTATAAATAACTATACCCTCAACATCTTTTACTTTTTCTAAGAAATACTTCTTTAAATTTCTTTCATGTTCTGATATTTTATCAATTCCAATAGACATTAAATAATCTATAGCACTACCCATTCCAATAACACCAGCTATATTAGGTGTACCTGCTTCTAATCTATTTGGAAGCATTTTATATTCTACTTCACCATCACTAGTAAAACTAGAATTCATACCACCACCTACTGTAGTAGGTTTTAATTTATCTAGTAAATCAAATTTCCCATAAAGAACACCAACACCAGTAGGTCCACACATCTTATGAGCAGAAAAGGCTAAGAAATCAATATTCATATCCAAAACATCAACTTTCATATGAGGAACACTTTGAGCACCATCAACCACAAATATAATATTATTCTTTTTACATAATTCACCTATTTCTTTAACAGGACGAACATCACCTAATACATTAGTAACATGTGCTAGAGAAATAACTTTAGTTTTATCAGTAATACTTTTTTCCACATTCTCTATAGTTACTAAATGATTATCAAGTGGAATATACTTAATAACTACACCAATTTCTTTAGCTAACTCTATCCAAGGTAAAAAATTAGAAGCATGCTCAGCCTTAGTAATTAAAACTTCATCACCAGCATGTAAATTATATTTCATATATCCAAACACTATTCTATTTAAAGAATCAGTAGTACCACTAGTAAAAACTACTTCTTTTTCATTATCACAGTTAATTAAATTCTTAACTTTAGTACGTACTTCCTCATATTTTAAATCTACCTTAAGACTATTATCATAATCTCCTCTATGTGCATTAGCAGTATAATCAGTATAATAACTAACAACACTATCAACAACACATTTAGGTTTCATTGTAGTAGCCCCATTATCAAAATAAATAAAATCTTTATCTAATATAGGAAAATCTTCTCTATGCATCTTTACACCTCCCTATTAAAATATTTCGTAACTCCATTCATATAATTATCATAAGTAGCATTATCAAATTTAAAACTACCAAGTAAGAAAGCCTTTAACAATAAGAACTTAGCATCATCCATACTTATTCCTCTACTCATCATATAAAATAAAGCTTCTTCCTTAAACTCACCAATATAAGCAGCATGACTTGCTTCTACATCATAGTTTTCTATATAAAGATTAGGATTAATTTGAGACAAGCTATCTTCTATTTCTATTATTTGATTATCTTGATGACTTACACATTTACTAGATTCTTTAGGTATACAACCATTAACATCTAAAATAATATCAGCTTTATTTAAACTAAAACCATGATTACTTAAATAGCTGTTAGTATTAGATACTAAATGTTTTACTTCTACTTTATTATGACTATTTTTACTACTAACAACACTATAATTAGAATAAACAGTACTATTCTTACCCTCCATATTAATATTAATATTAAATTCACCCTCTAATATTAAAGTATTAATAATTAAATTACTATTTTCATTAATTGAAACATTAAGCTTTAAGTCAGAGTATTTACCAAAAATATTAAATGTAATGTTAACATTTTCTTTAACAACAAGAAAAAGTTCTTTATTAATATTATCTAACTCTAGATAGATATTATCATCATGATCTAAAACATATTTACTATCAATATTATCTTTTTCTATATTGTTCACTAATATTTTATTCATGAATTTAATCCTCACTTATTTCATTCACACAAAGAAATCCTTTTTCCTCAATTTCTTTAGCAAGTGAAAAGTCTCCGCTCTTAGCTATTTTACCATTTAACATTACATGAACAAATCCTGGATTAATATAATCTAATATTTTAGTATAGTGAGTAATTATCAATACTGATGCCTCATTATTTTCTTTTAAATAAGAATTTATGTTATCACATACTATTTTCAAACTATCAACATCAAGTCCTGAATCAAGTTCATCTAAAAGAATAAGATTAGGTTTTAATATTTTCATTTGAAGTATTTCATTTTTCTTTCTTTCTCCACCGGAAAAATCTTGATTAATAGAACGATGCATCATATTAGGATCCATCTTCAAATCTTTCATAGCTTGTTCCATCATTTGAATAAATGTAAATATTCCTACATTACTACCTTGTTTACTAGATAAAGCTGTACGTAAGAATTCACTATTAGTAACACCATCAATACTAATAGGTGATTGCATAGCTAAAAATATTCCTTTTCTACTTCTTTCACAAGTATCAAGTTTTAAAATAGATTCATTATTTAAAGTAATATCACCATTAGTAACTATATAATCTTTACTTCCCATTATAACTTTAGATAAAGTACTTTTACCTGTTCCATTAGGTCCCATAATAACATGAACTTCGCCTGAATTTATATTTAAAGAAAAATTCTTTAATATTTCTTTCCCATCTTTACTCTTTACATCAATATTATCAATTATAAATTTCATAACAGATCACCTTTTCCAGTCATTATTTTAACACGATTTTTAAATATTGAAAACATAATAATTAGTATAAACTAGTAAAACATATATTTATGTCTAAAAATGTTATAAAAATAGAATAATATCTTAAAAAAGAAAAAATATGTAATTATAGAACACAAAGTTTAACTAAAAAATGTAAATACAGTCGTAAAATTTTGTCGATTAACAGAATTTTGCATAATTATTAAAAAGAGAGACCAATATAAATTTAGAATATCCGCAAATATTCACAAAACTTTAGAAAATGTTTTATGCATTTTCTTTTTGTATGTTAAAATCAATGTATAGGGAGATGATATTATGGATTGTTTATTTTGTAAGATTATTGAAGGCACAATACCTAGTAAAACAATTTACGAAGATGATTTGGTAAAAGTATTTTTAGATATTAATCCAAATACTAATGGTCATTGTCTAATAATACCTAAGAAGCATATTGTAACTGTAAATGAAGTTGACAGTGAATTAGCTACTCACATTTTAGAAATAGAAAAGAAAATGTATGATTTATTAAAAGAAAAGTTAAATATTGAAGGTTTAACTATTGTACAAAATAATGATTTAGGTCAAGATGTAAAGCACTATCATGTACATTTAATACCTAGATATAAAGATGATTATTGGAAAATGAATTTCAGTCAAGAAAGTTTAAAGAATGTTGATGAAATTTATAATGAAATTAATAATTAATACCTCTTACGAGGTATTTTTTTTATCAAAATCATGTCTGTATTATGTCAATTATATGTATATTAAAGCCCCTTTCCATAGTAGAAAATACATTAGAAGAATTGAATAAATCAACTGTCCAAAAATTTGCAACAATTAAAAATGGTATAGTCATATGCAAATAAAATTAAATAATACTGATAAATAGAAAAAGAATATCCAAATAAATGGATACTCTTTTTTAGTTGATAACACTGAAAATCATTCTCTCTCTAAAAAGTCTTTTCCTTTATGACCTTCATCTAATGGTTCATCTCTTAATAAATCATTATAATCTTGTTGCCTTAACACTTCATAAGTACATATAGCTACACAATTAGATAAGTTAAGTGCTCTAACATTAGCTGTCATTGGTATTCTCATACAATGATCCAAATCTTCTTTAAGTATTTCTTTAGGTATACCCGTAGATTCTTTACCAAAAATCAAATAAATATTTCTACTACTATCAGAATAATCAAAACTAGTATGTGGTTTATGTCCATATCTTGTAAAGTAATAAAAGTCTCCTTCATTTTTACTTTTAAAATCATCCCAATCTTCATAAACAACATATTCTAACTTATCGATATAATTAACACCGCTTCTTTTTAAATGACTATCATCAAGAATAAATCCAAAAGGTTTAATCAAATGTAATTTACTACCTGTAGCTACACAAGTTCTCATAATATTGCCTGTATTTTGTGGTATTTCAGGCTGATATAAAACAATATTTATCATAAACTTACTAAATCAACTCCATTTTTATCTAAAAATTTATTAACATCATCTATATTTAAATCATAACCTACTTGAACAGTAATAATATCTTTTACTTTTCCTTCATTAAAAACAATTATACTAGGATAGCCCTTTAGTGAAATATCATAAGTCTTATTAAATTCATCTATAAAAGCCATCTTATCTTTTACAGCAGTAATATTTAAATAAGTTATTTTATCTTCCAAACTTTTCTCTTTTATAATGTTATTAAATTCTTTTTCGAAGCTTCTACAATTTTCATCACTAGCTACACCAACATAAATAATAGCATTTTCATTTTCATGAATATAGTTATATACTTCATCAGTATTAACTTTTCTAATTAAAGTATCAGTAATAACAGGAATATTTAATTCATAGTTAATTCTACCTATATACCAATTTCTAAATAAAAAAGATACTAACACAACTAATATTATTATTAAAGCTAATTTAACATAATTCTTAAATGGAATACTTTTTTTATTATCTTTTTTACTCATAATATCACCAATCCTTATATATTAAGTTTAACATAATTACTAAATTCTGGAAAGAATAGTTTTAGCTTTTTCTATTATCTCTTTTATTTCTTTATTATTTTCATCAAAAAATTCAAATCTATAGTTTAATATTCCAAATTTATTAAGTTTATCCATATCTTTAATTATATCGTACTTTTGATAATACATAATATGTGTAAGTTCTTTATCTTGGATTAAAGGATAATGAGCACCATTTCTATCAACAAGTTCATATTTTTTACCATTTCTACAAACATTACATGGTACTCTATCATTGTTAATAAGCATCTTCAATGGACAATATTTCATAATCATAGCTTCTAATCTACCATAAACAATTACTTCAATATTATTATTACCAACATTATTTACTATACTACCAATAGTATCAATAGAATCCTCAACAGATAAAGTAATGTTATTAATACCTAAATTTCTAAGATAAGAAACATGATAACTATTAGAAACATTTAAATAATAATCACTATTAATAATATTATCATTCCTGTATTTATAAACAGAACCCATTTCTCCAACTAATAACTTTTCATTATGATAATCCCTGTAATTAGAAATAACCCTATCAAGTCTATAATAGATATTATTTAAATATTTATACTTTTTATATAAATCATAGTCAGTAACATAAATATTATCAACACTAGCATCAATACATGCAAGTAACTGTTGTTCATTACGCACTAAAGTATTAATTTTTATTTTAGAATTAGAATTTGCTTTTACTAAAGAAAATTTATCATTAATAATTACATTCTTTTTATTATTTTCACGTAAATATACTAATTTTTCAACAGCTTTTCTTCTTAATTCATTCAATTTAGAAATAGGAACAAATATATTTGAATCTATATTTAAAATATAATTATCCACTTTAAAAGGTGTATCACCAAGTTTTAATAACTGTTCTAATATTCTATCCTTACTAGTACCACTACCAGTAGCTTTTGAAACAATATCTTCTTCAACTACTACTTTATTTATATTATCTGTAATTATAAGACTAAATTTGCCATTTATACTAGCTGAAGCATTTATATCAATACTAATTTTCTTTTCTTTATACTTCTCTAATTCTTCTAATAAAAGACTATCAACTGTCTTTAAAACATCACATTTCTTAGATAATCCAACTTTATTATCAATTTCTATAATATCACCACTATTAGCTGAAGAAATCAATTTATCATGATCACCATATATATAATTAACTATCATACCTAATTGTTCTTGTTCAAAACGAATACCATCATTTTGATGAAGTGGTTTATCAAGTTTAATTTTTATTCGTTTTTTATTAAAATCTATAACCTTACCCATCATAATTCCTACATGATTAGGTGAAGTTATATTCATCAAATCTTTACCACTCTTATTAAACAAATAACCTTCAGTAAAACCACGATTAAATAAAACCATTAATTGCTCTTGTTCGGTAGAAGTTAATGAAATCTCTTCATTTTTTTCATAATGATCAATAAGCATACGATAAAGTCTAGTAATAAAACCTATAGTAGTAGGACTTTTCATTCGACCTTCTATTTTAAATGATGTAATATTACTATCTAATAATTCTTTAATATGGTTAGTAGTATTTAATTCCTTAGGACTTAATAGATATTTACCTTCAGTTTTAATTTCATTTCCATTTTCAAGAAGTTTAAAAGGAAGTCTGCAAATACCAGCACATTCACCCCTATTACCACTTCTATTTAAAAGAAAACTACTAAATAGACATTGTCCTGAATAACACACACATAAAGCACCATGAATAAATGTCTCTATTTCTAATTTAGTATCTAATTTTTTTATTTCCCCTAAACTCATTTCTCTAGCAGTAACTATTCTGGTAACACCAAGTTCTTCAAGTAATCTAATTTGATTTATGTTATGAGTATGTGCTTGAGTAGAAACATGTATATCAAGATTAGGTAATACTTTTCTAACTAATGTAATCATTCCCATATCCTGCATGATAACTGCATCAACACCATTTTTATGTAAAAAAGTAACATATTTTAAACAATCATCCACTTCATTATCAAAAATAATAGTATTAACTGTAACATATATTTTAACTCCATACAAATGACAGTACTTAATTGCCTTAATCATTTCTTCATCATCAAAATTAGAAGCAAATTTTCTAGCACCAAATTTTTTACCGCCTAAATAAACTGCATCACATCCATTATGAATTGCCTGTTTTAAAGTTTCAAAATCTCCAGCTGGAGACAATAATTCTTTTTTCATAAGTCACCTCAACAACACTTAAAGTATATCATTTTTACGTAAAAAAGAAAAAGAAACTATCCAAAGTTTCTAAATTAATTATCAAAAATTAATCTAACAGAAGCACTAATAGCTTCATCAGTTATTTCACTATCAAAATTAATAGATTCAATTAAAGCAGAATACTTAATATTTTTCTTTAACAAGTTAGTTAATTCTAAAGAATAATATCTAGGTACATAACCTAAATGGTACCTTTTATTCTGCTTAGAAATAATAACTTTAATTGCATATTTATCATATTGATTATTAGGTTCTAATTCTAGTTCTAACTTATCATTAATATGAATCATATGTAAAATTTCATTAATATCAGAACTATGTCTAGTACCAGCAACATCAAATTCTACTAAATTAGAATCAAAACAAGGAACAAATTCATAATTATCAGTAATTAATCTACCTTTTGTAGCCTTCAAAATTTCAAGTTTAGTCGAATTTTTTTCTAATCCATAATGATTTAAAATTTCTAAATAATCAGGCCTATTAATATTTGGAAGTCTAGTTTCAATATTTGCAAATAACTCATAACTAGTATAAGTTTCATTTATATTTTCAAATCCAGGAAAAAATTTAAACCCAACTAAAACAGCATCATTCAATTCTGGATTAACATATTTAAAAGTATAAATATTATTTTCATAATTTAAAATACCAATTTTATATCTTCTTCTAGATTCTGGATGTTTCCAAATTAACCACATTTCATTTTTCATATTAACACCCCTATTCAATACTCAAAAGAATGTCTCTTCTCTTTTTTAAGTACATTATTATATATCTTTTATGTTTATCAGTCAATAAATCATCAGGAATTCTATTTACTATATTTTCAATTATTTCATCTGTTAATTTATTTAATTTCTTTATTTCATGTTGCACAATATCATGATACTCACTATTTAAATATTTTATGAGTTCAAAATGTTTGTATTTACTCTTGTGATCTTCTTTATAAATAAGAGTTTTACTTTTATCAATATATTTATCAAAATCATTAGTACCATTATAATATTTATCCGCAAATTGTTCATCTCTAAAATTTCTTAATAGATTATCACCATTATCATATAAAGGAGAAAGTTTATATTGAACACCATTATGAGTTATTCCCCAATTTTCTTCATGTCTATCTTGTTCACCAGTCAAAGCATCAAATATCATTATCTTTATAAATTCATTAAATAATGATCCATCAAGATTATCTAATATGCTCTTAATATTTGTAATAGTATAAAATTTAGCTCTTTCATTACTGTGTATATTTAAATAAGAACTAGCATCGATATGCTCCTCTTTCCCTATATCTATAAAGAAATAATTTAATACACCTAATATACCTTTTGAATCATACGCAAGTTCTATTTTAGCACATTTATAACCCAATACTTTAGCTATTTCATAACTCATCTTTTCAGAGCAAGCTTCACTAACTAAATAATTATTTCCTTGATATTTAAAGAAAGCTTTTTCACCATTTTTATCAATAATAATTTCTTTTACTCGTGAACCTTTTACATTTGGATTAGATTCTAATAATTTAAAATCTACATCCTGTAATTTAATGGGATACTTTTCCAATCAAAACACCTTCTTTACATTTTAAATATATACAACAAAATTATAATATCTACAATATATATTATTTAAGAAAATACAAGTCTATCTTAAAGAAAGTGAATTTTTAATAAATAAAATTGAACCCTACTTAACAACATAAGGATCAGTACTTGTACCTGTTCCAGTTACCTTAACATCAGAAGCAAGATTAATAACAGGCCTTAGACAAGCAGTACCATTAGTAAATCCATAACCAATAGATTCGTAATTAATATTCCACATAAAAGAGAAACCAGATGAAACACCATTTGGACTCATTATCCAAGAATCAAAACCATTATTTAAATATGAAGTTGATTTTTGTGAATGATATTTACCAGAATACACCGCCTCATCATAAGTAAGTAATCCTACCTTAGCATTAACGATACCATTTCCATTACCATCGGCTTCACATTTAAAGTCAGGCATATAATCAGTGTAAACAGTCATAACAGCAGACCCAGATTTTGATCCAGTAGCATTTTTAACTTTCGCCTGTTCACAATAATAATCACCAATAACTATATATTTTGAATAATTTTCATTACTTTCTATATTAGAATTATACCATTCTTCTATAGATGTTTTAGCATTACTAATAGAATAATACATATATTTATAACCACTACTACTATTATTAAATTTATATTTAGTGTTATTATTGATTCCATCTTGAGTTACTAATCTAATAGTACCATCTTCATTAATACGTACTATTCTCCATGTAATTCCAGCAAATAATACATAATTATTATCTACTGCACCTCTAAAATAATAAGTTGGATTACCACTATTTGTATCAGATGATGAATATAAACCACTAGCATCACCTGCGTTACTTGAAGAATTAGTAAGCGTTGGAAGAGCAGTAATCAACTCATTATCAGCAAGTACTCTATCCGATAACTTACTAGCACCAATAACCTTTACATTTCTAACAACACTATTTAAATTACCATTACTATCAACAACTATATATCTAATAACATAATCACCAACAGCATTAGTATTAACTTTACCTATAGTAATTACTTTATTATTAGCATCAACACTAACTCCACCATCAGTATATTCAGAGCCTTCACTAATAGTTATATTTTCATCACCAACTAAACTAATACTAGGAACTGTACTACTATTATTAACAGCAATAACTCTAATAGTATTAGTTTTATTACTTCCACTATCAGTAATACTATAATTAGCATAATATACTCCAACTCTACTAGTATTTACTTCAGCCACACTAGAAATATTAGTACCATCATAATACTCATAACTAATAGTTGCCTGACTAGGTATAAATATATCTTTATCATCAACTATTTTTTCTACACCAAGTTCATTATATTTATCACCAACAGTTAAATGAACATCTTTATTACCATTACTATCCCTATTTAAGTAAATAATTGGTGCGGTATCTACAACATAACCATCATCAGTATTTTGAATACTATCAACTACTATTCTTGCCTTAAATTCTTTACCCTGTATATCATTACTTGCATTTAAATCAATCCAAAGTTTAATACCAATAGTATTACTTTTAGTTGGACCTAAAATATTGTTTTTAGTAAATACTAAATTACTTCCTAAATTACTAAGTAATATTGGATCAGAATATCCACCATCATCTATTTGATAACTCAATTTAACATATCTCATATCAATCATATTACTAACAGTAGAATCAAGTTCTAATCTAACCTGATATCTAGCATCAATATTACCATTATTAGTAACTGTAAATTCATGTGCCGTTGTTTTTAAACCATCAGTATCACTCATTGGATAAGTAGAAAGATTACTTATAACATCAGTTTTCTTTTGATAATCAACTGCTAAGGTACCAGTATAAATAACCATATCTTTACCCTTAATAGTAGTAACAAAATAAGCATATGATCCACCAGTTACAACTAAAAATAATAAAATAAAGCCAATAAATAAAAATAAAACAAGTATTTTAGAATTTTTAAGATTTTTAATACGATCTTTCATTATTAACCCCACCTATCATACTACTAATAGTATAACATTATTTTCATACAAAAAGAAGAAAAATTTCTTTTTCTTCTCCTATTAGCAACCTAACCAGCTACCAAGTATTATAGCAAGTAGAATGTATAGAACTATAATGATAACAAATCCTGTTCCACTTCCAGAAGATTGGCAGCAAGTAGTTGTTTGTTCATGATTACAAGACATCTTAGACACCTCCTTCTAAATTAGATCCATGCACCAAGAATAATTACTAGTAAAATAAATAATACTAATACGATAGCGGAACTTGATACGTAATTACCCATAATTAAATTCCTCCTTTTTTTGATTACTCACTGTATAATATGGTATTTCCCAAAAAAGGTTCAAGACATTTGTTAATTTTCTTTAAAATATTGTATTTTAAATAATTATTTGCTATGATAATACATGTACTAGGAGGAAAATAAATGAAGAAAAACACAATTAAATTAGTAGGAACAACAGCCGCTGTATTATTATTAGTAACTGGTTGTGGAAAAGTTCCAAAATTAGAAAATGGACAAGATGCTGTTATCACATTAAGTGGTAAAAATATTTCAGTTGACACTCTATATAATGAAATGAAGGATAGATATGCACTTAGTATATTACTTGATTTAATGGATACTGAGATATTAGATCAAAAGTATGAAGATACTGATGAAATTAAAAAGGAAATTGATGACCAAGTTAGCTTAATGGTTAAACAGTATGGAAAAGGTAGTGAAGCTACTTTATTACAACAAACATATAGTGCTTGGGGTATTGATAATATGGATGATTTAAAGGCATATTTAAAATTACAGTATAAAAGAAATAAAGCTGTAGAAGATTATGCTAAATCAAAAGTAACTGATAAAGAAATAAATAAATCTTATGAAGAAGATATATTTGGAGATATTTCAGCTAAACATATTTTAATTTCACCAGAAGTAACTTCATCTATGACTGATGCTGAAAAAAAGGCTGCTGAAGAGGCTGCATTAAAAGAAGCAAATGAAATTATTTCTAAATTAAAAAATGGTGAAGATTTTAGTGAATTAGCTAAAAAATATTCAGATGATGAATCAACTGCTAGTAACGGTGGAACATTAGCTGACTTTGCTCATGGTAGTATGCTTTCTGAATTTGAAGAAGCCGCTAAAAAACTAGAAGTAGGAAAATATACAACTACTCCTGTTAAAACATCTTATGGATATCATATTATTTTAAAAGTTTCTCAAAAAGATAAGCCATCATTAGATACAGTTAAAGAAGATATTATTGAAGAATTAGCTAGTGATAAATTAAATAGTGATGCTACTCTTCAAATCACAGCATTAGAAGAATTAAGAAAAGAATACAAAGTTGAAATACAAGATGATACATTAAAATCTCAATATGAAACTTATCTAAAAAATGCTAAAGAAAACGCAAAAAACAGTAATAATAACTAATAATAAATAAAGGAACTTCCAATTGAAGTTCCTTTTACATGTCATAATTACTAAAACCCTTTTGATATAATTTTTGTTTTAACTTGTATTCTAATTCCTTACCAGAATACTTTTTACTCAATTGAGTTAATATTTTCTGATACTCTTTTTCATATACATCTTTATCATAAAAATTATATTTACTAATACATTCATTAATATAAGAGCTTGTATACCCAAGTGATAATAAGAAAGTTTGTATCTTTCTTTTTAATAAAGATGCACCCTTATTATGATTAAGTTTTATTTGTTTTTCTATAATTTTATTAATTCGTTCACACTCCATTTCTTTAGTATAAATACTAATTTTATCTGAAATAATATTAGTATCTATTCCTAATTTTTCAAGTTCACTATATATTTTATTAGGTCCATAATTACTCATTAATATTTTATCGTGAACAAAACTACTAGCGTAAATAGCTTCATCTAGATAACCTTGCTTTTTTAGCATAATTAATACTTGATTAATACTATCATATTCATAGCCTTTTTTCTTTAAGTACTCTATTAGTTCCTTAGAACTACGTAATCTAGTATTAATATACTTTAAAGCAACTTCATAAATTTCATATATTTGATTTTCTTTTTGAATAGCTTCTAACAATTCCTCATTTATTTTTTTAGATAATAATAATTCATATTTTAAAATTAAATCTTCATGTACTTTTATTTTATTACCATTATCTAAAACAAGTATATACATACCATTTTTATTTTTAGTAAATTTTTCTATTTTCATAAAATCACCACTATATTAATTATACAAGAAAAAAAGATTAAAAACTTAATCTTTTTTCACTATAATTAAATTATTTTCAATTTCCTCTAATGCTCTACCAAGATTCTTTTTAGATACATACTTATATTCAGGCATTTGATAATGACCAGTAGCAGCCATTTGTTTACTTCTTTTACTAATAATATGAACAAGTTCATATTTAGAATCAATAATATTTAAAATCTTATCGATTGATGGATAAATCACTGTATCACCTTCCCTATAATTATAATAAACCGTAATAAAAAAGAGTACAAGTAATTTACATTAATTAGACAAAACTTTACATTATTTTCTGGTTTGAATTTTAAAAGAATTTAAAAAGTTATCCAAGTTATATTCTGTACAAAAATTACTAAATGAATTAACATATTGTTGAAATCTATCATTATCAATTATAGATACTCCACTATCTACTAAATCATGAACTAAATCTTTATCATTAATTTTATCACTAGGCCAAAAATCTAAATAAACAAGTTTATTATTATCTTTTCTAACAAACTGTGAAAATGTAGGATCTATCAATAATCTAACTAAATTATCATTATTCATATATTCAGCAAGTAGTGCTACATGATCAACTCCAACCAATTCTTCTAAGTTCAAATAATAAACATTAACACCACTTAGTTTTACAGAAATTTGATATTTAATTTGATTAGCAATATATTTACAAAAACCATCAAGTTCTTCTACCTGATCAGTAAGTTTTCTTCTTTCTTCTAATACAATATTTTTTATATCTTTTGTTTTATCTCTAGTATCAATATTTAAAATTGAATTATAAAATGAATTAATATCAACCATATGTATAATCTCCTATATCTTATATTATAACATCAAAAGAAAAAAAGTCTTTCGACTTTTTATCTAAAATTACAACAAGAACCACATTGAACTTCACTGCATACATTTTCTTCACAGCATGAATAAGAAGGTTGATAAGTATGTTTAAATACATGGTGGTTAACTATTTTTGTTCTCATAGGACATACGTGTGGAACTTCATGCACAATAGTACGATTTACAACTCTTTCTTGCATAGGTTCAATTATAGGTCTTTGTACTCCACCAGCCATTGGTTGAGCCATATTACCCATTTGATTGTTAGCCATTTCAATATTCATATCAACATCAATATTTTCAGCATTAAAAGTGTTGTTTACTTCGTTTTGTCTATCGTAACAACAATTTCTAAACATGTTTCTTTCCTCCTATCTAATTTATAGTATGAAGAAAAAAAATAGTGTTATAATTGCTTAGCCCAAAATAAAAGAAATTAGCTAATTAGCAGTTAATTTCTTTTGAATTGGAGTATTATCACTAAAAACTTGATTATATTTTTTTTCTAAATCACTAACGATTTCTATGTCATTTTCTATTTGCTTCTTTTTTCATTTTATAAAAGCACTAGAGAAAAAGCCATTATTAACATTATCCCATAAAACCTCAGAAGACTTTGTATCAAGTATAGCCAGAACACAACTAACAAAGTAATTAATATTATTAATATTTGTTGGAATAATATAATGATTTTGTGTTTCATAATAATAATTACTATCTAGTTCATAAGAATCATTAAAAAAAATAGGCTGAATTTCTTGTTCTCGTAAGCATTTTTCAAATTCAACCGCAATAAATCCAATTTCTTCTTTAGTTATAGCAACAGGTAAATTTAAACTATTTACTTTAACATACATATAAGCAGCTAAAATTTGATTAATATTATAATTAAAAATCTTTTTCATTAAGTATTCACGCTCTAAAATGGCATTTTAAAATTACCACTAGTCATTTGTTTCATCATCTTTTTCATTTCTTCAAACTGCATTAAAAGTTTGTTAACTTCTTGTACTGAAAGTCCACATCCCTTAGCTATTCTAGTTTTACGACTAGCTTTTATAATATCAGGATTTCTTCTTTCTTTCGGAGTCATTGAAAGAATGATAGCTTCAACATGTGCCATTTGCTTAGGATCAATATTAATATTATTAAGACCCATTTTCTTAGCTCCTGGTAAAAGTTTTATTAAGTTTTCAAGTGGTCCTAACTTCTTAATTTGTTTCATCTGCTTTAAAAAGTCTTCCAAATCAAATTTACCAGACTGCATCTTTTTAGCAGTATCCATTGCTTCTTTCTCATCTATAGCTTCTGTTGCTTTCTCTACAAGTGAAATAATATCACCCATACCAAGAATTCTTCCAGCCATTCTTTCTGGATCAAAATTTTCTAATCCATCTAATTTTTCACTAACACCAATAAACTTAATAGGTACATTTGTTAAATGTCTAACAGATAAAGCAACTCCACCCCTAGTATCACCATCTAATTTAGTTAAGATTACTCCTGTTAAACTTAGTGCTTCATTAAAACCATTAATAACATTAATAGCATCTTGACCCATCATAGAATCAATAACTAATAATACTTCTTGTGGTTTAATTTCACTTTGAATGTTTTTAAGTTCATCCATCAATTCTTCATCTATATGAAGTCTACCAGCTGTATCTATTAAAACATAATCATAACCATTTTCTTTAGCGTAACTAATTGCATTCTTACTTATTTCAACTGGATCTTTTTTACCTTCTTCATATACTTCAATTCCAAGTTGCTTACCAAGTTGCTTTAATTGATCTATTGCAGCTGGACGATAAACATCACAAGCTACAAGTAATGGTTTCTTACTATGTTTTTTTCTTAAGAAGTTAGCAAGTTTCCCAATCGTAGTTGTTTTACCTGAACCTTGTAAACCAACTAACATTAAAGTGGCAGGATTACCAACCATATTAAGTGGTGCACTTTCTCCACCTAATAATTCAGTTAATTCATCTTTAACTATCTTAACAAATAAATCTCCAGGCTTAATACTTTTTTGTACTTCTTCGCCAAGTGCTTTTTCCTTAACTGTATTAGTAAACTCTTTAACTACTTGATAGTTAACATCAGCTTCAAGTAAAGCTAAACGAATTTCCCTCATCATATCAGAAATATTATCTTCTGTGATTTTTCCATAACCTTTAATCTTATGAAGAGCATTTTGAAGTCTATCTCCAAGTGATTCAAACATATTATCCCTCCTTATAACACTTACTATTATACAAAAAAAAGCTAATTATTACTAGCTTTTTTATTAATTAGTCCATTTACTAACAACATCACAACTACTACTTTGAGGAACTGGATTAGGCATTTCAAGTCTAGCTATTAATGGTATTTTAAAACCTGTACCAAATACTAAGCAATTACCAACTTGAAGTGATTTTTGCTTTTCAATAGTATCCTCCGTAATATTAGGAATCATTTTAGTAATATATTCAATATCTCTAGGATGACTCATTTTAAAAATAATAAAGTTAGAACACTGTGAAATAACAGTTTCTGATAAATCAACAGGTCTTTGACTAATTAAAGCCATTATTACTCCGTACTTTCTTCCTTCCTTAGCTACTATATCAAATATATTATAACCAAATAAGAAATCATCAGTATCCTTTTGTACATAACGATGTGCTTCTTCTAACAAAATATTAAATGGTACGCTACCTCTTTCCATCTTCTTAGAAAGTTCAAAAAGAAGTCTAGTGAAAATTTTAACTATACTTTTAGCAAAGCCATCATCAACATCTTCTAAATTAAAATTAATTATTTGATATTTCTTACCATCTTTAATAATTAAATTACTTATAAATTGATCAAGTCTAGCGAATTCTTTAACATCAAAAAACTTACTATTTGGTCCTATAACTAATTCATGAAGTTTAACTTTAAGCGTAATAGCATCAGCATAAACATTTTGATTACGTAACCAACCTTCACTTATCAAAGCAAAATTTAAAGCTTTTTCTAAATCAGATAAAGTAAAGTAATGAGTTTTTTCTGGTTCATATTGATTTAACTCAGGTTTAATAAATTTATTTACATATTCTGTAAGTAAAACTCTTTCTGAAAAATTATCAGAATTATCAATCAAAAAACATTCTTGAAGTTTTCTAGTATATCCAATACCTTGTACAACAGAATTTAAATTAAATTCATTAGTAGGACATGTATTTAAAATAGAAAATATTTCATCTCTTTTACTAGCAGAACCTTGATTTGAATATAAAATAGTCATAATTGCATTAGCTATTAAATGATTTTGATAGTTAACTGCAGCTTGATCAGATTGAGAAAAGATCTTTACAAGTTTTAAAGTTTTTTCAAGAATTGATAGCTGTGTATGAGTAGTACATGATAATAGTAAAGCTAAATCTTCAACATTTAAAAGCCAAAGTGGTACTTTTAACATTTCTTTCTCATAAGGACTATTACTATTAGTAGTTATGAATCTATAATGATAATTAGGATTTATTTCATTTATTTTAGAAAAAGCTGAATAATATTCACCTGATGAATCAAATATAAAGAAATTAGACCTATAAGGAACATAGTTAGGATTAGAAAAAATATTTTGAATAATTCTAGCAATACCACAACTTTTACCACTACCGGTATTACCAAATATACATATATGTTTACTAAATAGTTCATTCATATTTACATATATATTTTTAGAATTATAAAATGGACTAGTACCAAGTAATAAATTACCAGTCTTTTCTTCTCCAACTATATAAGATAATTCATTTTCTGTTAAAGAACGTACTTTACTATTTAAACTAGGTTTTCTTAATATACCACCAATAAACCTATCGCCAACTAATTCACCCAACATTTTAGCTTTAACACGATCAGGATTCATATCTTTTATTTCAGCTAAAATACACTTATTTTCATCCTCTAAAACAATGGGCATATTCATAATATCACTTAAAGTTATATTAGCTTTAAGACTTATTTCTACATCAGTATCACCAATATATAAAACTCTATCAAACATAACTACCCCTCCAACAAATTAAATTAATTCTTCTATTCTTTTTTTTACATCAGGATCTATATTATTAATTATTTTTCTTATTTCAACACTTTTCTTATACAATCCAAGTACTTCTTCATAAAATTCTAATTTTTCTTCAACTATTTTAATTTGACCATGAACTGCATTTCTACTAACATTATTATTTTCAGCTATTTCAGCAAGAGATAAATCTTTAAAACAATAATCTTCATAATACTCACGTTGTTTATCAGTAAAAAGCATAGAATAATAATCATATAGGTTATTAAAATATATTTTCTTATTCATTTTCTTCACCCATCATATCTTTAAATAATCCATAAATATAGTTTTCAATATCAAATGGTTGTAAATCTTCTTTTGCTTCACCTAAACCAATATATTTAACCGGAATATTTACTTCTTCTTTTATTGCTAATACAATTCCACCTTTAGCTGTACCATCTAATTTAGTTAAAACTATACCAGTAATATTGGTAATTTCTTTAAAACTTTTAGCTTGACTTATACCATTTTGTCCAGTAGTAGCATCAATTACTAATAAGGTTTCATGTGGCGCATCTGGAATTTCTCTTCCAATAATACGATTAATTTTTTCAAGTTCATGCATCAAATTAACTTTATTTTGAAGTCTACCAGCAGTATCTATTAATACAACATCATAATTTTCTTCTTTAGCTTTTTGTAATCCATCAAATACAACACTAGCGCTATCTGCACCTTCTTCTTTTCCTACAAATCCTACTTCTACCCTATTACTCCATTCTTCTAATTGTTTAGTAGCACCAGCTCTAAATGTATCTCCAGCTACTAATAATACTTTTTTACCTTCATTTTTCATCTTCCAAGCAAGTTTACCAATAGTTGTTGTTTTACCAACACCATTAACACCAACAAATAAAATAACTGTAGGTCCATTAGTATTATAATGAATCTTACTTTCTAGTATTTCATCATTTACATATATAATAAATAACTCATCAACAATAATTTCTTTTAGTAAATTGGTATCTTCTATTTTCTCTTTACGAACACGATCTCTTAATCTATCCATAAACTCCATAACTGTATTAACACCAATATCAGCCATAATTAAAATTTCTTCTAGTTCATCAAAGTACTCATCTGTTACTTTATTATATCTAGATGTTAAAGCCATCAAATTAGATACAAAGCCTTTTCTACTTTTAGATAATCCCTTTTCGTAAACCTTGGTTTTTTCTTTATTGATAGAAGTATCTATATTTTTATCATTTATTTTTTTATCTTCAATATTTGTATCTGTATTAGTATTATTACTAAACATATTTTTTATCTTATTAAATAGTCCCATATATCCTCCTGTACCATGATAATTATATCAAAAAAAAAAAGACTATTCTAGTCTTTAAAATATTTTTATAGCATGTTTATTCTACTTTGTTTAGTATCACTTACTAATTCATTAAGGGAAGTATTATATTCACCATATGAATTAGATTTTAAATAAGATTCAAATGTTTCTGAATCAATAAAAGTTAAATTAATATTATCACATTCACTACATGTACTAGTTACTCCATTTCCATTTATCAGGTCAATATCTAAATCAGTATCTGGTATACAAAAATCCATATCATTACCTTCCTTATAATATTATATTCATAATTTAATTATACATGATTTATTATAAAAATCAACTTTACATAGAAGCAAAGTGTCAAGTAAAAAAAGATGGACAAATTTAAAAAATAATAGTATAATCATATCGATTAGTTCTTATAGCTTGAACTTAAGAAAGGAGAAAAATTTATAAATGAAATCAAACACTGAAACAAAAATTATTGTTTTAGGTGGTTTAGGTGAAGTCGGAAAAAACATGTATTGTTTAATGCATGAAGATGAAATTGTTATTATTGATGCGGGAATACGTTTTCCAGAAGGAGAACTATTTGGTATAGACTATGTCTTACCTGATTATACTTTTTTAAAACAAAATGAAGAAAAAATTAAATGTTTAATTATAACTCACGGTCACGAAGATCATATTGGAGCAATTCCTTTTATGTTACAAACTGTTAACATACCAGCTATTTATGCCCCAAAACAGGCTAAAGAATTAATAGCCATTAAATTACAGGACCGTAATATTCGTTATGATAATCTTTATGCTTATACGGATAAAGATATTCTTAAATTTAAACATTTTGAAATTGAATTTTTTAGAACAACCCATTCAATACCCGACTCACATGGAATTTACCTAAAAACACCTAATGGTAGTGTTGTAACTACTGGTGACTTTAAATTTGATCTAACACCAATTGGACCTATGGCTGACCTACATAAAATGGCTGAACTAGGAAAACGTGGTGTAGATTTATTAATTAGTGATTCAACTAATGCCTTAAATGAAGGAATGTCAATTAGTGAATCTAAAGTAGATGGTGCTTTAACTGATATTTTTGACACCTATACATCAAATAGAATTATTATTGCTACATTTGCTTCTAATATTTACAGACTTAAACATATTGTAGAAACTTGTTTTAAACATAACAGAAAAATCTGTGTCTTTGGTAGAAGTATGGACAATAATATTAAAATATCTATTGAGGGTGGCTATATAGATCATAAAGAAATAATAATTACTCCAGAAGAAGCTAAAAATCTAAAGCCTAGTGAAGTATGTTTCTTATGTACTGGTAGCCAAGGTGAACCACTAGCAGCTTTATCTAGAATGGCAGATGGAACATTTAGACAAATATCACTAAGACCAGATGATGTTGTAATATTCTCATCTAGTCCTATTCCAGGAAATGCTACAAGTATTGCTAGAACTATTAACAAACTATACTTAAAAGGTATAAAAGTATTTACTAATACATCATTAAGTGAATTACACACATCAGGTCATGCTAACCAAGAAGAATTAAAATTAATGATAAGACTTATTAATCCTAAATACTTAATGCCATTCCACGGCGATTATAGAATGTTAAAAAGACATGCTAATTTAGGAGTAGAATGTGGTATTCCTAAAGAAAATACTTTTATATTACAGAATGGCGATATTCTAAATATGAAAGATCATGTAATTACTAAAGCAAAAGAAAAAGTATCTGGTGAAGATATTTATGTAGATGGTAATCGTATAGGTGAAGTTGGTAGTGTAGTATTAAGAGATAGAAAAATTATGGCTAATGATGGTATATTAGTAGTAATAGCCAACATAAATATGGAAAAAAGAAATCTATTAATTAAGCCAAACATAACTACTCGTGGTTTTATATTAGTAAATGAAAATGAAGAATTAATTAAACAAATAGAAGAAACAGCCTATAATATTATCAAAGATAGATTAGATAATAGTAAAGATGGAATATCAGAAATAAAAAGTAAAATAATTAGTGATCTAATTCCTTTTATTGAAAATAAAACAGGACGTAGACCAATAATATTACCAGTAATTATTGACATAAAAAAATAATTCACAGATTTGTGAATTATTTTTTTTATTCAATTTTAGTTTCAACCTCGCGTGTAGAAGTAGCCGTAACTTTTTCTTGAGTCCACTCACTCCATTCACTCCAAACAGTTCTTTTACAAGTCTTATAACAAGTTTGGCAACATTTATCCGGTTCATTAAAAGTATAACCACTAGGACAAGTAAGTGTTAATTTAGCAGATTCAGACTTAACACAATTACACATGTAAGCATCACATTGATAATTCTCATAAGTAGCTGTACGATAACGATAATAAGTTTTACCTTTAATATCCATTACTATTATCTTTCTTTGTTTTTCAGTATAATTTCCTACTTTATCAAAAACAGTATAAGTAACTATATATTCACCAGCAACTGATGTATCAATATTATCAGGAACTACTACGTAATTACTATTAATTCCTGAACCACTACCATCAGTAACAGTAACTCCATTACGAAGTGAAAATCTACTACCTAACTGTACTGTAGTTGTTCCTTCAAAAGTAATAATAGGAGCATCTTTATCAATATTTTGAATAGATACAGGTGTCATTTTACTAGTTCTTCCATTAATGTCTTTAACCACTATATAAAATTCACCATTACTAGGAACCTCATAAACATTAGAATCTTGATAATTTTTACCACCATCAAATGAATAATAACTGATATTACCACCTTCAGCATCAACCGTAATAATAACATTACTACTAGTCCATTCAGTAGTAGATAATGTATATTTAGGATATTTAACTAAAGGTTGATTTTTAATACTTACAACAAGTAAATAACTAAATAATAGAATCATAATAACACTAAATATAATAATACCAATAAGAATTAATTTTTCTTTTTTGTGATTCTTCTTAGCAAAACCTTGATTCATAATAGCACCCTCTTATTCTAGTAAAAATATAACATAAATTAATAAATTTGTATAGAAAAAGAAGCAATTATTTTGCTTCTTCTTGAGCTCTAGTTTCACGAATAACGGTAATCTTAATAGTACCTGGATACTGCATAGTATCTTCTATTTTCTCTTTAATATCACGAGCTATTTTATGAGCAGTTAAATCATCAATTTCTTCTGGTTTAACTACAACCCTAAGTTCACGACCAGCTTGTACAGCAAATGTCTTATCAACACCTTCAATATTATTTCCTATAGCTTCTAACTGTTCAAGTCTCTTAATATAATTTTCTAATGAATCATTTCTAGCACCTGGACGTGATGCAGAAAGGGCATCAGCTATAGCTACAATTACCGAAATAACACTAGTAGCTTCACAATCACCATGATGAGATGCAATAGCATTAATTACAACATCAGGTTCTTTATATCTCTTAGCTATATCTACACCAATTTCTACATGGCTACCCTCTATTTCATGATCAATAGCTTTACCAATATCATGAAGTAAACCAGCACGCTTAGCTAATGTTACATTTTCACCTAATTCACCAGCAATAACACCTGATAAATGGGCAACCTCAATAGAGTGTTGCAATGCATTTTGACCATAACTAGTTCTAAAGTGAAGTTTACCAATTATTTCAATAAGTTCAGGATCCACTTTAGTAATTCCTAGTTCAAATAAAGCATTATTTCCATATTCAATAATTTTTGCTTTCATATCTTTACTAACTTTATCATATAACTCTTCAATACGAGTTGGATGAATTCTACCATCTTTTAATAAAGTCTCAAGTGTTACTCTAGCAATCTCTCTTCTTAATGGATCAAAACTAGATAATACAACAGCTTCTGGAGTATCATCAATAATTAGATCAACACCAGTAATAGCTTCAAGTGTACGTATATTACGTCCTTCTCTACCAATAATTCTACCTTTTAAATCATCATTTGGTAAAGTTACAGTAGTTATTGTTTGTTCATTAGCTACATCTGATGCAAACTTTTGCATAGAAGAAACAAGTAAATCCTTAGCTTTCTTATCAACTTCTAACTTCGCTTCGTTTTCACTTTCTTTAATATATGCAGCTATTTCTAAAGACATGGCTTCTTTTACTTTACTCATAACCATTTCTTTAGCTTTTTCTTTACTTATTCCTGAAATATCTTCAAGTAAATCAAGTTGTTTTTGTTTAATTTCTTCCACTTTAACTTGCTCATCTTGGATTTGTTTTTGTTTTTCAAATAATTTATTCTCTCTCTCATCCAAAGTAGATTCCCTTTTTTGATAAAGTTCATCACGCTTATCCATATTTTGTTCGCGTAATATTAATCTTTCTTCAGATTCCTTCAATTCTTGTTTTTTTTCTTTTACTTCCTTATCATAATCTAATTTTAATTTATGAATCTCTTCCTTAGATTCTAAAATAGAATCACGTTTTAATTTTTCAGCTTCTTTACGAGCTTTCTCTATAATTGTTTCAATTCTTTTATTAGCATTATTTTCCCTAACAGAATTTAAAATAATATTTAAAACAAAACCAACAATCAATCCAATAACAACTAGTAAAATGGAGATAACTATTTTCATAACCAATCCTCCATTTCATATATGTTAAATTATCACTTAATCATAACATCTAACTCTATTGTAAATTTAAATAAAAAATAAGTCAAGGAAAAGCAGTTAATTACTCTTCATATGAACTTTAAACATATATAAACTAAATATAATTAATGAAGTAATGGAAATAGAATATGATATTTTCTGAACTAAAGTACCATCATATGAAATTTCAAAAGTACCTTCAATATTATCCAAATAAACTCTTATCAAATCATTTTCACCATTAACTACTTTCAATTTAGGATTAATTTTATAACCTAAATAATTAAATAATGGTACTTCTATATACGTTCCCTCAACCAAATTATTAGAATAACTAACTTTCACTCTAGTACCTACTTTATCATAATCAAAAATCAAATCCTTATTATTTGTAACAAATTCAACTTTATTTTCTTTTAATTCCAATAAATCAGTATTAGATAAAAGATACTCACCATTGCCAATTTCATCAACCATAAATTCGGTATAATGATTTTTTCTAAGACCATATTGCAAAGAGTAAAGTACAGTACTAGCTACAGAAGTAACAGTAATAAATACAAAAATAGTATTAATTATTTTTTTATAATGATTTTTTGAGAATAAATAAAGTGTAATTCCAATCGAAATAGAAGCAAACAAAGTAGAAAAAAATAAAAGTCGCCATGGAAATTGAATAAATGATAATGTTTTACCTAATATATTCCACGGAAAAATATTAGTGGTACATATCCATGTAATAATACTAAGTATTAGTAATAAATCACTAAAAGATAGAATATTATAATATTTTTTATCAATATCCTTTTTACTAAGAAATAACCTAAGTGGCATTAAAATAATAATTGATATTCCTAGATAACATGAAAAAAACCATTTAGGTATTATTAAACTAAAAATAGATGAACCAAAAGGATAATATACACTACCATTAACTAAAATATTAATATCTGAAAAAAGAAATTGTTCAAATATTGGGAACATGAAAAATGATCCTAACAAAATACCAACTAATCCTGAGATAATTAAGTTTTTAAATCTTAATTTTTCTTTTATAAAGTGTCTATAATTGAAAATGATAATAATTAAGCAAAAAAATGCCATTAAAACAGTTGTTATCAAATGAGATAGTAAAAGTAAAACAAAACCAATCGTAAACAAGTACCACTTTCTGCTATCATCATAAACAATTTCATATAGTCCCAAAATAACTAATGGAGCAATCATGAATGATAGCATTTCCCCCATAGCTCCACGAACAAATATATCAAATAATCGATACTCAGATAAACAATATAGAATAGTAGCAAATAAGCTAACTTTTTCATCTTTAATAATACCCTTCATCGAAATATAAGTAATAATAACAGTTCCAATATTTATTAAGAAATAAAGTAATTTAAAAGATACTATTTCAGGTACACCAATTAAACACAATAAAGCTGGAATATAGAAAAAGAAATTACTATAAAAAATTCCCAAAGCATATCCATAACCAAAAAAAGCGTCATGAATCAAAGCAAAAAAATCACCATTTCTAATAGAATTAGTTAAACTAACCATTCGACTATAATGAAATTCAATATCATGCTGCCAAGGCATTCCTTTAAATATAAGCCAAAAACTATTGACTGATATTAATATTGCTAATGAAATAAAAATCCAATTTTTCTTAATAAACTTCTTCATAACACACCTATTATTTACCCTACTCAATAATTACACTTAAATTATCACATTTAGAATAAAGTTTGTCAATAAATGAACAAAAGAATAAAAATCAAAATTTTTATTCGTCTTGGTAGTTGCCTTCCAAGTTTCCTGCTTCTTAGATAGTTTTTCTCTATTCTCCATAGGCTTAAATTCCGATAGTCGCTACCATACTAATATTTTTATTTATTTATATTTTATTTTCTTATTCTTTTGATCTATTTCCATATTACTATAGTTGTTACCTTTATAACTACTCTTTATACAAGTAGATCTATAACTTTGTTTACTAAATTTATTTTTAAATACCGGATATCCGCTTCTTTTACTAAAAAATTTTTTATAACTATCTAGATACTATTTCTTAAACTACAACTATCTACTTCTTTTAGGAATGGATATTCTACTACTAATTTTTTTAATATAGTCTTAATTCTATTGAGACTTTTTTATTTAAAAATAATCCAAACGCACTTTCTTTATATACAAAAAACTGCAACCAACAGTTACAGCCTTTTAAATATTATTGTTTTTTCTTATTACCTATTCCATAAAACTCTCTTATTTGATTTTCCATTTCATCACGTAACTCAGGATGATCTTTTAAAAATAGTTTTACATTTTCTTTACCTTGCCCTATTTTTTCTCCCTTGTATGAATACCAAGCACCAGATTTTTCTAAAACACCACACTCAGTTCCTAAATCAATAATTTCACCTTCGTGACTAACACCTTCACCATACATAATATCAACAGTAGCTGTTTTAAATGGTGGAGCAACTTTATTTTTAACAACTTTTACATTAGTACGATTTCCAACAATATTATCACCGATTTTAAGTGATTCACTACGTCTAACATCTAAACGAATAGATGAATAAAATTTTAATGCACGTCCGCCTGGAGTAGTTTCTGGATTACCAAACATTACGCCAACTTTTTCTCGTAATTGGTTAATAAAGATAGCAGTAGTCTTAGTTTTACTAATAGTACCAGATAACTTACGAAGTGCTTGACTCATTAATCTAGCTTGAAGGCCAACATGACTATCACCCATTTCACCATCAATTTCAGCCTGTGGAACAAGTGCAGCTACCGAATCAATAACTACAATATTAACAGCTTCACTTCTAACAAGAGCTTCACAAATTTCTAATGCTTGTTCACCAGTATCAGGTTGAGCAAGTAATAATTCATTAATATCAACACCTAAATTCTTAGCATAAACAGGATCAAGTGCATGTTCTGCATCTATAAAAGCAGCTCGTCCACCATTTTTCTGTACTTCTGCAATAGCATGCAAAGCGAAAGTAGTTTTACCACTTGATTCAGGACCATAAATTTCAATAATTCTACCCTTAGGGTATCCACCAACACCCATAGCTATATCTAGTGTTAAACTTCCACTAGAAGTTACATCAAGCTCCATATGTTTATTGTCACCCAATCTCATTATAGAACCTTTACCAAATTGTTTTTCAATGTCACTTAATACCTTTTCTAAAGCTTCATTTTTTTCTACACCTTTTGCCATAAAATCCTCCTAATTTTGACTTACACATATATCATACCGTATTTATTAAAAAAAATCAATACTTTTTCAAACAAATGTTTTATCGAAAATATATTCGATAATATAATAAAAAAAGAAAATTGCTTTAAGCAATTTTCAAAATTCAGTAAATATAAATAATGAATTTGTTTTTTTAACTTTCTTTAAAAAGAATTTTTTTATTGAGTAAGTAATACTGTACCATAGAAACAAGAGACATAATAGTAGCAAAATATATAAATAATAAATCAATACGAATATTAATATATATAAATGGTACATCATTAAAGAATAATAATACAATACCTATCATCAAACTTGCCGTTTTAATTTTACCAGATTTAATAGCAGCTACAACTTTACCCTTAGATGCAGCCTCCATTTTAATAGTATTAACAACAATATCACGTACTACCACAACTACTGGAACAATTGGACTAATTAATCCTTCTGCAGCAAATATAATTAATATAGGATTAACTAATACTTTATCAGCAATCGCATCTAACATCTTACCAGTATCAGTAACTTGATTATTTTTTCTAGCTAAATAACCATCAAAAAAATCAGTAATACTAGCTATTATAAAAATAATACCAGCAATAAGATATCTAATATCAATATCTACACCAGCTCTAATAACTGGTAAACTAATACCTACAGCATTAAATGGAAATATTAATAAGATCATAATAAATACTGCTAATATAATTCTAGTAACAGTTAATTTAGTAGGTAAATTCATAAACTACATTCACACTTCTTCCCTTTAATTCTGTAGAAACATTTTCATTTTTATTAACAGTTTTAAACCAAATAAAAACAGATATAAATATAATAAAGATAACTATAATAGTAATCAATAATGGTTTAACTTTAATTTTATCAAAAGTAAACTTAGGTTTTCTAATAACAGTATATGGTGAAACAATTTTATTTTTTTCATCTACTTCTTTTTCTTTAGCTAATTTCCTAGCCTCTAATATATCATCTAAAGAAATCTTTGAAGTATGTTCAAACATAAAATCATTAAATTCATCAAGAATACTATCAGTTTCTACTCCTAAATACTTTCCATATTCTTTTACTAAATTTTTTAAAGCATATAAATCTTTAAAAGCTCTAGTATTACCTTCTTCAATATTTTCAATTTGTGTAACAGATAAATTTAAATCATCTGCTGCTTCTTCTATACTAACACCATTACTAATTCGAGAAGATTTTAAAAATTCTCCAATTTCTTTCAAGTTATCCACCTCTAATCAATAATAAATACTTTATAAGCCATGTTCTGTACCTATTACTAGGTGACAAACATTTATCTATCGATTTCTCGATCCCTGACATCGTTCAATTTCTAGTCAAAGCTCCCCTACCAAAATTTGGGTTTCTCACTTGTGGGGTTTACCGCGTTTCACTCTTTTCTTTCAAAAAGATATCGTCACTGTGGCACTTTATAATTACTCATTCCATATCAGTAACTTAGGAACTTTCATCGCCGTTAGCAAAGCTACCTAAGGTTATTTTTTCCCTTAGCACAAACACTACAATCATCTCAGATTGTGTGAGCATGGACTTTCCTCTATATTATAAAAATATAGCGTTTGTCAAAGTATTATTATTTATTATTATTCTGTTTCTTCATTTTCCTCTTTATCGCCTTTACCATAAACAATTTTTTCTAAATTAGAAACCCTTCTTAGAATATCTAAATTAGTAACTTCTTTATCACCAGTTTTAGCGATATCAATACTCATCTTAACATTTCTAAGTTCTTGCTTAAGATTCATGATTTCTTTAAGATGTTCTTCTTTTTCTTTTTCTAAAGTTCTAATAATATCGTAAAAACTTTCATAGTCTCCAATAATCTGATCTAAAAATTGATCAACCTCTTTTAAACGATAACCACGTGTATCAATTTTAAAATCTTTTTCTAATATATCTTGAGGAGTTAAAGAAATTTTTCCTTGCATCATTGTAACCACCAATCCCTTACGCTAATATTATCACAAAAAACTATTAAATTGTCAATTAAAAGTAGAACTTCTCAATTAAATAGCTATCAGCTTTAGGTTTTACTTTATCCAAAAGATTTTGATTATTAATAGTCCAAGTTAAAACCGGTTTATTTAGTCTAAATTTTTTAATTGATGAAAAATCCAATAAATGATAATCAACAGATAAAAAATCAGGATTTAATATTAATAAAAGTAATCTGTTACGCATTAAAAGATCATATATAGACTTTTCCCTTTTAGCAATCAATAAACCAGTTAAATAATCAGTATTGTGTAAAAACCAATTTACTATTCTAATATCAAAAGATTTAATAACGAAGTCATAGGGATATTTTTTTAAAACCGAAACTATTTCTTTACAGTATTTAGTATACTTTTTATTTGTACTTCTTTTAATTTCAATTATAATTGGAACTTTTCCATTTACAAGTTTTAAAACATCCATAAATAACGGGATATGAATATCTGTATTTGGAAAAACTATATTTTCAAGTTCTTTATAAGTATAATCTTCAATTTTATTTGGAATATTTATTAATCTATCTAAAGAATCATCATGATAAACAACTAAATTATTATCTTTTAATATATGAATATCTAATTCAATTGGTACTTTTTTACTAATTGCTAATGCAAATGCTGGAATTGTATTCTCAATAGTCTTACTAGTTTGTATACCACGATGAGCAATATATAAACCATATAAATCTTTTAATTTCATAATACCACCAATGAATATTATAACTCTTTTTCTTGAAAATGTTTTGTATAAGTCATCAATTTAGATTGAACTATCTTGCATTCCATTTTACTTAATACTTCCATAACATGTAAATAATCCATAATAGCCTCCCATGCTAATTATAAAAAATTTTTTCATTAAAATCATAATTTCGACAAAAGTAGATAAAAAAAGATAAATAATAAAATTACTTATCTCTTAAAACAAATTAGTCTTGAATATTATATTTATTATTGCTGATATTGGTATTATCTTTTTTCTTAAAAGCATTAACTGCAGAATAGCAAATTAACCCAGACAATACTAAAAAGGAACAACAAACAATATAAACATTTGTCATGTTATAAATTTCAAATTTAAAATCAATAGTATTACCATCAGTTAATTTAAGCATATCCCAGGTAAGTGTTTTTCCTCTATTGCTAGTTTCAGTAGCATTACTACTTAAAGCTTTATATGGAACATTTACAACAAACTTTAAATCCATACCCGAAATACCAGCTTCACTTAAATCACCTAACTCTTCAGAAATATCACCATCAAATAAATTATCATTAGTAGAATCTTCACTATTATCAAAACTAGAAGTTTCAAACTTAGCGGTATAAGTATTTTTTAAAAAACCTTTCTTTACCTGAAAAATAGCATTATTATCTTTATTATTAAATTGTAAATTAGAAATAACTTCACCCTCATCACTAATATCATCAATATTATCAAAAGATTTAAAAAATTTATAGCCTTTCATATTATCTTCTTCATAATCTTCAATATAAAATCCTTGATCTTCTAAAGAAGAAAAATCACCATTTTCCATAGATGCCGTACTATCAGTTAAAGACTTATCAAAAGCACTTATAATTACCAAATTCATACTTTTATCTTTATTAATACTCATAGAATAATTTACTTTAACACATCCAGTTAATAAAAGTGAAACCATCACCAACAAAACAAACATTGAATATCTCTTAAAATTTTTACTGCTATGCTTCACAAACAATCACTCTCCTACTATCAATTTAATTAAAACATAAAATCACAATAAAAACAAATAATTATTTTCTAAAAAAGTTTGAAAAAAATAGAGAGTATAGTATAATATGATATAGGTGATTAGATGGAATATAATAAAGGTAATCCCTTAAAAGAAATATTGAAAAGTAAACAAGTATTTCATAATAATCGTGGTATGAATTTAGAAAATGATATCAATATATCTAATCAATATTATATAGATACTAATCAAGCTTTTATATATAAGAAACCAACACCAATTAAAATAGTTAAAGTAGACTATCCAACCAAAAGTAATAGAGCTGGAAAAATAACTATTAAAGAAGCATATTTTGAAGCTCCATCAACAACAGACTACAATGGTTTATATAAAGGCAAATATATTGATTTTGAAGCTAAAGAAACAAATAATAAAAGTTACTTTCCATTAGAAAATATTCACCCTCATCAAATAAAGCATTTAAAAAATGTAATAAATAATGGTGGAATTGGATTTCTAATAGTAAGATTTATTGAATATAATAAAACTTTTATATTATTTGCTGAAGATTTTTTTTCATATATTGATAATAATACTAGAAAATCAATACCATACGATTATTTTTTAGATAAAGGTTATGAAATAAAAGAAAAATATACTCCTAGATTAGATTACTTAGAAATAATTAAAAAATATATTCATAAAGAAAATATGGAGGTAACCAATAATGGCTAAAGTTAAGAATAAAACAGCAACTAAAAAAAGGACTTATAGTAAAAAGAAAAATATTAAAATAGAAAAACCAATCATTATAATTGGATTAATAGTATTAGCACTCATTATTCTAAGTTATATAACATTTGGACTATATATGACTATAATACTAACAGTTGGAATACTGTTAATACTTGGTATAGCTAGATTACTAGATAAAGTTAAAAGCAAACCAAAAAGAAGAAAAATACTAAATATAATCTTAATTATCTTCTTTATAATAGCTATAGCAATCATCTTATTTATAGCAGCATTTTTTATAAAAATAGTTAAAGAAGCCCCTAATTTTGATATAACTAAATTAAATAAACAAGAAGCGACTATACTATATGATAATAAAGGTGTAGAGTTTGCACGTATTGGTACCGAAATGCGTGAAAATGTAACATATGATGATTTACCAGAAGTATTTATTGATGCGTTGATAGCTACAGAAGACTCAAGATACTTTCAACATAATGGATTTGATGCACCTCGTTTTATAAAAGCAAGTATTGGTCAAGTTTTAGGAAATAAAAATGCTGGTGGTGCTTCTACTATCTCAATGCAATTAATAAAAAACACCTATACAGGTAATGAAGCAAAGGGTATAGATGGAATTATTCGTAAATTTACTGATATATATCTTGCTGTATTTAAACTAGAAAAGAATTTTACCAAAGAAGAAATAATTGAATACTATGTTAATAACTATGACTTATCAAACAATTCTCTTGGTGTTGAAATAGCTTCTAAAACTTTATTTGATAAAAGTGTAAGAGACTTAAACTTATCAGAAGCAGCCCTATTAGTTGGTATATTTAATAACCCTACTGCTTACAATCCATTTTATAATCCAAATAATGCTTACAAAAGAAGACAAGAAGTATTAGGATTGATGGTAAAGCATGGATATATTACTAGTGAAGAAGCAAATATTGCTAATTCAATACCAGTTGACTCACTATTAACTAAAACAGCTAAAACACTAGAGTATCAAAGTTATATAGATACAGTTCGTGAAGAATTAATTAATAAATATGGAATTAATCCAACTACTACTTCATTGTTAGTTTATACTAACATGGATCGTGACAAACAAAAAGGTCTAGATGATATCTTCAATAGTAAAACTTTTACATGGCCTAATGACAAAGTTGATAGTGGTGTAGCTGTTGTTGAAAACAATACAGGTAAAATTGTTGCTGTAGGATCTGGGCGTAATAAAACCGGTGCCTTCCAAAATAACTTAGCTACTCAAGCAAAAAGACAAATAGGATCATCTGCTAAACCAATTTTTGATTATGGTCCAGCTATTGAATATTTAGGATGGAACCCATATACACAAATACTTGATGAACCTTGGACATATTCAACAGGTCAATCAGTTACTAACTCAGACAGTCAATATAAAGGCTGGATGAGTATGAAAACAGCTTTAGCACAATCAAGAAATGTACCTGCTGTTAAAACATTCCAACAAGTAAGTGAACAAGTTGGAAATAAAAAAATTATAGAATTTGCTAAAAACTTAGGACTAACACCACAGATAGAAAATGGTCAAATATACGAAGCTCATGCTCTTGGAGCATTTGATGGTACTACTCCACTACAAATGGCTGCAGCCTATGCTGCTTTTGGAAATGGTGGAACATACCATGAACCATTAAGTGTTAATAAAATTGTTTATCGTGAAAATAATACTGTAAAAACTTTCAAAGGCTCAGAAACTAAAGCTATGAGTGAAACTACAGCCTACATGATAACAGACATGTTAATTGAAGCCGTTAATACCGGATTAAGTGGTGCAGCTAAAATGAGTGGTGTTACCGTTGCTGCCAAAACAGGAACAACAAACTTTGATAGTTCTACTAAAAGACAGTACAATTTACCTGCTGGTGCAATTAATGATGCCTGGGTAGTAGGATATGATCCTGAATATACTATTTCAATGTGGTATGGTTATAAAAAAATTACTGATGGATATAATAAAGCATCAACAGCAGGAAATGAAAGAACTAAATTATATCGTGCTCTTGAAAATGTTATTTTCAAAAAGAATAATGATAAAAAATTTACAGTACCTAGTAACTTAATAAATGTATGTGTAGAAAAAGGTAGTAATCCTGCAGCCTTACCTAGTGCTGGCACTCCTCAAGATCAAATAACTTGTGAATATTTCGTAAAAGGTACTGAACCAACCGAAGCATCTTCAAGATATAACAAATTAGATACTGTAAGCAATTTAAAAGTAACTTATGATGAAAATACTAAAAAAGTAACAATTAGTTGGTCAAAACTAAATACACCAACAGCTAATGAAAGCTTTGGTGACTTTGGATATAATGTATATTATGGAGATGTACTACTTGATTTCACTACCGAAAACTCATATACTATTCAAGCTAATTCCAATATTTCAGGAACATATAAAGTAATTACTACATTTAAAAATTATGCTGGTAATCAAAGTGATCCTGCAGTATATAACTTCGAATATAATAATGAAACAGATACTGCTGTATACAACTTAATAACAGAAGGAACTAATCCTGTAACAATAACAGCTACTGAAACTTATAATGATTTAGATATACCAGTACAGCTATTAAAAAATGGATCTTCAATAAATTCAGAAGTTAATATTAAATCAATCCTAAAAACAACCATAAAAGATCCAAGCGGAAATCCTATCAATAATATAAGTGGTAGTAGTGAAAATCAATTAACTACTGGTACATATACTATTACCTATACAGTAACATACAAAGGAAAAACATATACAACAACTAGAAAAGTTATTGTAAATTAAAAAGGACCTAAGTCCTTTTTTTAATGTAATAAGATAATACTTGTAAACATAAAAGTAATGCCTATTATAAAGTATATAAATGTGCGAATATAATTTTTATATTTCAAACTAGATGGTAATAACTCATAAATAGAAATCTGCAACATAATACCTGCTATAATAGCATAAAGACACCCCATAAAGAAATCATTACTAAAACCTATTAAAAATATAGAAGCAAATAAAGCACCCAAGAATTCACTAATACCAGATATAAAAGTATACCAAAAAGCTTTTTTCTTACTTCCAGTACTATAATAAATAGGAATAGCTACCCCTATCCCTTCAGGTATATTATGTAAAGCAAGTGCAGTAGCTAAAGTTATACCAAGCTTAATATCGTGACTTGACGTTAAAAAAGTAGCTATTCCCTCTGGAATATTATGAAACATAATAGCTAACATAGATATCATACCCACTCTATACAAGCCAGAATCATTATAAGAATTATCAGGTAAATACTTATCAATTAACATTGAAAAAATAACTCCTATTAACACAAAAATACTTACTATTATAAAAGAAGGAACAATAAAAAAAGTATTACTTATATTTGAAAATGATGATGGTATCAAATCAACTATCGATATTAAAAACATCACACCACTAGCAAAAGCCAAAGAAGAAATTAATACTTTATTAGAATTATTTCTTAAATAAATAAAAAAGTATCCAATTAAAGTAGAACATCCAGCCAAAATTGTTATAACAAAAGGCATAATTATCACCAATAAATTATATGCTCATACTTTAAATACATGTATTAGTTTGATATAATTATATAGAAGGAGGCTAATAATGAAAAAAATATTGAAAGAATTTAAAGAATTCATAGCACGTGGTAATGTAGTAGATTTAGCTGTTGGTGTTATTGTTGGATCAGCATTTGGTAAAATTGTTACATCCTTAGTAAATGATATTTTAATGCCAATAATAGGTGTTATATTAGGTGGTATTGATTTTACTAATTTAACCTTAAAGTTTAATGATGCTACTATTTATTATGGTAACTTTATTCAAAATGTAATTGATTTCTTAATTGTTGCTTTTTGTATTTTTATATTTGTAAAAGCTATCAATGCCCTTACTGAAAAAGCCAAAAAGAAAGAAGAAAAGAAAGAAAAAGCACCAGTTAAAAGTGATGAAGTTATCTTATTAGAAGAAATTAGAGATTTATTAAAAAAGAAAACAAAATAGATACCAAATAGTATCTATTTTCAGATTGTAGACAAACCCCTAGATTTTTTCTAGAGGTTTTCTTGTGAATAAAATTTTTATGATATTTTTTAAT
>CAKPMC010000008.1 GCA_934167875.1 uncultured Bacilli bacterium
TCTCCTGTAAAATACAGGTTACAATCCTCTAATTAGAAACTATTAATAAACTGTCCAACTTTTTGGGTTCAGTTCATAACGATTGTCTTTTTTATTCCATAACTTTTTTTAAAATTTCTTTATTTATTTCATCAATGCTACGTAGTTTACCAACATCACTACAATTAATAGTAGTCCAATTATAAAGACCAGCTAATTCCATATAAGTTTTTTCGGTATTAATTTGATATGCCGTATCTTTTTCATTCTCATCTAAAAAAGCACGGTTTTTTTGTAACTCCTTAGTTATAGTATAAGGAACATGTAAAAAGATAGTTAAATCGGCTTTTGGTAATTCTAATAACCAATATTCTAATTTGTCAATCCATTTGAATAAGTTAAATCTCTCATCAGGATCAGATAATTTTGCTCCTTGATGTGCCATATTAGAGCTAACATAACGATCAAGTACTACATAATAGCCTTTATCCAGATATTCTTTTATTTTAGGAAAATTATATTTCCTATCAGCAGCCAAATACAAGCAAAATACCTTAGGATCAAGACGAACCGGGCCTTCTTCAAACCAGCATTCACTTATTTCAGGTTTGCCTAATAAAGGTCCACCAACAATCTTACCACTAGGAGTATCATACATAGGAAAAGAAAAATTAATAGCCTTAATTCCCATAGCATTTAACTTTTTAACTAATAAACGGCTCTGAGTTTCTTTACCAGAACAATCAGTTCCTTCAATTACAATCAACTTTCCTTTTTCCATATTATCACCTCTAATCAATTATTTCATCATTTTCAAATTTAACATCAAGAAACTTCCTACTAGCTAAATAATCACACATATGAACAAAATTTTGGTATTTATCTTTTGGTATTGGTAATATTTCTTCTTTAGTATATGGATGAGTATTCCAAGGACCCATATGTGATTCAATAACGCTACATATAAATTCTACATCTTCATCTTTCATAGCTAATTTATCACGATTTTCTTTAATTAATTTACTTGCCAAAAGTGGATGATCAGCACGAGTATACTTTTCTTCAGGAATACCATGCTTAACCCCATCATGCATTGTTAAAGCTATTAACATCAAATCTTTTTCACGACTAGTATACTTATCCCCTATACAAGGATCAGATAATAATTCATATCCAATTCTTACTGCTACTTTAGTATGACGTAATAAACCTCCATCACCAAGAGAAAATGCTGGATGATACTTACCAGTTGATGAAGCAGCTACTTTAAAAAAATAATCAGGTAGTAAGTCTACTAATACTTTATAATCATTTTTATATTCATCACTTTTAATATAAGAAAATTCCTTTTGAAAGTAATTTATATTATTCATTTAACACCTCTATACTTCTATATCTTTATTATACAACAAGAACAATTGTTTGACAACATTTTATATAAATCTTGTCAATATTTCATTAGATACATACCAATATTTATAATCAATACTATAACTATCACCATTATCTATTAAAATACCATCATCTAGTAAATCAGCTACATCAAAATATAAAATAAAGTCACATCCATATAATTGATTAAATTTTTTCTTATCTATTCCATATCTAGTTCTAAGTGCCAAAATCGCATAATTAGATGCATCTATTTCCCTACTTAAAACATCTTTATTATCTATATAATCACCAGATAAATACTTATTAATATTTCTAGTATTAGTATATCTAACATTATCAATATATCCACTAGCACCCAAGCCAAAGCCATAATATTTATTATTTTTCCAATAAGTTAAATTATGTTTAGACTCAAAACCATCTCGACAAAAATTACTAATTTCATAATGAATATAATCGTTTTTAATAAGAGTATCATTAATTAAATCATACATATTACTATCCATTTCTTCATCAATATTCTTAGTATTATTAATACCTAATTTGGTATGTTCTTCAATAATTAAAGAATAAGTAGAAATATGTGGAATATCAAGACTTATAAATAACTCAAGATCCTTTTTAAGTATTTTAATATCTTCGCCTGGAACAGCATATATCAAATCGACATTTATATTATCAAAATACTCTTTTACTAAGTTAATTTTTTCAATTATTTTATCTTTACTGATGAATCTGCCCAAATAAGTAAGTACAGATTCTTGAAAAGATTCAACACCAATACTAACACGATTAACATAATACTTTTTAAATAATTCCATTTTTTCCTTGGTAATATCCATAATATTACATTCTATGGTATATTCAAAACTATCACTAACATTAATTATATTAAAAAATGAAAGCAATTTTTCTAATTGAGGAATAGATAAACAAGAGGGAGTACCACCACCAATATAAATAGTGTTGATTACCTCCCCTTTATAATTAGCATTAATTTCTTTTAATAACTGTTCTATATATTTATCAGCTATATTCTGATCATAATAAAATTTACAAAAATCACAATAATTACAAATATTAGAACAGAACGGTATATGTATATAAATAGAATTAACCATTACTGCATCCTTCTACTAGAATCCTCTTGATTAATGTTTTCTTGTTTTAAGTAATTCATAGCTTTAATTAAACGATCACCATTCATTAAAGATTGATTTGCAGTAAATTCTAATGAAAATCCTTTTTTATATGCTCTAAATAATATATTTACTTCTTCTTCATCTTGTGGAATCAATTGAATTATATCATCCATTTTGCATCCTACACTAAGTAGAAAATTACGTATAGCCATCATTCTTCCCATAATTGACATGTCTTCTAAACCGTAAAAATTAGCTCTTTTGCCATATAATTTCATTGAGATACGATCAGCCATTTCTTTAAGTGGTAAAACATATATTTTATTAAGTACTTCAAAATTACGTAATTGCATTTGTCTAGACATAATATCTGTATTTTCTAATATTTCTACTGGTTTTTTTCTTATTAAAGAAGTTTGAACCTCAATTTCTTTCATCATTTCATTGATATCTTCAATACTAATTCCTAAACTATTCATACTATAATCCATCTTTAATCCTCCATTTTTAGTACAGCCAAAAACGCTTCTTGCGGAACTTCAACTCTACCTATTTGTTTCATTCTTTTTTTACCTTCTTTTTGTTTCTCTAATAATTTCCTTTTACGTGTGATATCTCCACCATAGCATTTAGCTAAAACATTTTTACGAAGAGCTTTAATATCAGTTCTAGCTATTACGTGGTTACCAATTGAAGCTTGTATAGGTACTTCAAACATTTGTCTAGGTATTAGTTCCTTTAATGATTCAACAACTGCCTTACCCCTATTATAAGCAAAATCTTTATGCACAATAACGCTTAAAGCATCAACTACTTCACCATTTAATAATATATCCATTTTTACTAAATTACTTTCTTTATAACCAATAAATTCATAGTCAAAAGAAGCATAACCTTTAGTATATGACTTTAATTTATCAAAGAAATCATATACTATTTCAGAAAGTGGTATTTCATAATGAATATTAACTCTTGTTTTATCAAGATAATCCATACTTATATAATTACCTCTTTTATTTTGACATAATTCCATTATTGGACCAATATATTCACTTGGCGTAAAAATATTAGTTTTGATATAAGGTTCTTTAATAGAAGCTATCTTTTGTCTATCAGGAAGACTACTTGGTGAATCTATCATCACAATAGAATGATCAGTAAGTTCAACCTCATAAATAACACTAGGTGAAGTAGCTATTATTTCAATACCAAACTCTCTTTCAATTCTCTCTTCTGTTATTTCCATATGAAGTAAGCCTAAAAAACCACATCTAAAGCCAAATCCCAAAGCAGTAGAAGTTTCAGGGTCAAAAACAAGAGAAGCATCATTTAATTTAAGTTTTTCTAAAGCTTCACGTAAATCTTCAAATTTACTAGATTCAATTGGATAAATGCCACAAAATACCATTGATTTCATAGGTTGATATCCTGGTAAAGGATGTTCTGCTGGTCTATTATTATTAGTTACAGTATCGCCTACTTTAACAGTAGTAATATCTTTAATACTAGCTGCTATAAAACCAACATCCCCTGCTGTTAGTTCTTGTTTTTTAACTTCCTTTGGAGTCATTACACCAAGTTCTGTAACATCATAAATAGCTCCAGTTTCCATAAGCTTAATAGTATCGCCTACTTTTAATGTTCCTTCTTTAATACGGCATGATACAATAACGCCACGATAAGAATCAAAAAAACTATCAAAAATTAAAGCCTGTAACGGTTTTTTGCTATCACCAATCGGTGAAGGAATTCTATCTATAATAGCACTCAACAATTCCTTAATACCTTCACCTGTTTTAGCACTAGTATAAATAAATTCATCAGAACTAAAACCAATCGCATCAATTAATTCTTGTTTAACTAATTCTGGATTAGCATTAGGTAAATCAATTTTATTAATGACTGGAATAATAGTAAGATCGTGCTCTAAAGCCAAATATAAATTAGCCAAAGTTTGAGCTTCTATTCCTTGAGCTGCATCAACTACTAGTAAAGCCCCTTCACATGCTGCTAAACTACGACTAACTTCGTATGAAAAATCAACATGACCAGGAGTATCTATTAAATGAAGTAAATAATCTTCATTTTGATAATGATAATTAAGTTCAACTGCATTTAATTTTATTGTAATTCCACGTTCTCTTTCAATATCCATAGAATCAAGTGTTTGTTCTTTCAGTTCCCTTTTTTCTAAAGAACCAGTTTCTTCTAAAAGTCTATCAGCTAGAGTACTTTTACCATGATCGATATGGGCAATAATTGAAAAATTACGTATATTTTCTTGTTTCATGTCTTCACCTACTCAACTCTTAATAATTATATCAAAAAAAGTACTATTAAACTAGTACTTTATAATCATATTTATATAAATAAAGTAATTAATAAAAGAATAACTCCTAAAATAATTCCTGATATAGTTTCTTTTTTATCTTTATTATGAATAACTTTTGGTAACAACTCAAGAATTAATATATAAAGTAGCATTCCCAAAGTTACTGTTAATGAAATACTTTCAACAACTTCCATAATATCAGTAAATGGTAAAACAGAAATTAATAATCCACCAATAAAAGTAGATAAAGAAATACCTAAAATAATTAAAATGGTATGTCGCTTATCTTTATTAGATTTATAAAAAGCTGAAGCAATTACCATTCCTAACGGAATATTATGTAACCCAACACCAACACATGCCATAAGACCTGCTTTTAAATCAGAACTAACTAATAAGTAAATAGCCATTCCTTCAACAATATTATGAATAACTAAAGCAATACTAGCTACCATTCCAATATGTTTAAAATTTCTATCATCATCAGTAGTAGTAGTTAAATTATCTTCATGATCAGGTACAAAAGCATCAAGAATTGAAAGTAAAACAAAACCAATACTAGCTCCAATTATTACATATAAAATATCATAAATAATATTCCCACTAGCAATTACTTCAAAAGCTTCTGGTATTAAATCCGTTAAAATTAACATAGTAATAACGCCAAAAGCTAAACTAATAGAGAACTGAACAAACCTATCATTATTCTTAGTAAGAAAAACAATAATAGCACCAAGAATAATGAATAATCCCAAAAAAAGTGTTAATAATAATGCCATAATAATCTCCTATTTAATTAAAGTATATATTATTACGATAATACCTAGTACTAAACGGTACCACATAAATAATTTAAAATCATGTTTCTTTATATATTTAAGTAAAAATTCAATACATAAAAGGCCTGAAATAAAACTAACACCAACACCAACTATAAAAATACTTAGATTACTAGAAATAACTGTAATAGTAGTTGAATCAAATATAGATAATACTACTGCTCCAAGTACTACTGGTGCAGATAAGTAAAACGAAAATTTAGCAGCATCTTCTCTGTTTAATTTCAAACCTCTAGCACTAGCTATAGTAGTTCCACTTCTGCTAAAACCTGGTATTAAAGCAAAAACTTGACTGCATCCAATTATAATAGCATCTTTAAATGTCATATCATCTAAGTTTTTAATTTGTTTAGCATTTTTATCTACTAAATATATAATAATACCCATAATAATTAAAGCAGAACCAATAATAATAAAGTTATTTCTAATTGCCTTTTCTATTACACTTTCAAATAATACACCTACTAAAGCTGCAGGAATAGTAGCAACAACTATATACCAAAATAATCTTCCTTCTTTGGTTTTAGTACCCTTAGTAAGGCCTGATATAACCATATTCCAAAAATCTTTAAAAAAGTAAATAGCTATAGCTAAAAGAGTTCCAAAATGAAGAGCAATATCAAAAGCTAAAGCTAAATCTCCACTTACACTATTCGCACCTATTCCAAATAAATCTCTAAAAATAATTAAATGTGCACTTGATGAAATAGGTAAAAACTCAGCTATTCCTTGAATAATAGCTAATATAATAACACCAATATCCATTACTTCTCACCCAACTTATAACCTACTACTCCGCCAAGAATTAAGAAAATAATTCCTATAATTACTTGTGGTACAGTATAAACAATATTACTAACTTCATGATATACAGAAACAGGAATAGCCAAAACACTAGCTATAATAAAACCTATTACCCCAAAATAAGTAAAAGTTTCAAATTTAGCTAATAGCCATTCAATTAATTTAGCTATTAGAACAATTCCAATTAATACTCCTACTCCAAAGAAACCTGCTATTAAAATATTAGAACCAATATTATTAAAATGAGTAAGTTCCTTAATAACATTAACAATTGGGAAATAATATCCAAGAAGCATAAGTACTAGTGAACCACTAACTCCAGGAATAACCATAGTAGCGGCAGCTATTGTTCCAATAAGAGTTAAATTTAAATAACTAAGGATATTTAAATTAGAAAAATCAGCATTTCCTAAAGTACCACCAAATATTTCTTTAGAAAAAGCAAGTACCATAACTAGTAAAAAGGTTAAAAACAAAATAACATAACTCATAGGCTTTTTAACTTCTTTAGTACCTTTGATTTTAGAAAATAACATTGGAATACCACCAATTACTAATCCCATAAAAAATAATGTTGTTGGGATAGGATATTTATCAAAACTAGCTGTTATAACATTACTCATAGTTAATAATGATAAGCCAATACCAATAAATATAGGTAATAAAAATTTAATATTTTCTTTTAAGTTAGAGAAAAAATGACTGATTGCACCAATAAAATTTTCATAAATACCCATGGTTAATGCAAGTGTTCCTCCACTAACTCCAGGAATTATATTAGCAATTCCCATAATAAAACCTTTAATGACCAAAATAATATTCTTCATAAACTCTCCTCATAATAAACTATAAAAATTATATCATATAATAAATAATATTCAAATAAAAACTAGAATAAATCTAGTTTTTAACGAATCACATCCATTATTGCTGGAACAATTTGTTTCTTACGTGAAACAACGCCATCTATGTAAATTCCTTGATTAATTTCATCAAAGTTAAAGCCATCTGCTATTATTTCATCTGATCCATCAGTATAAAGTAAATAACTACCATTTCTAATAATATCAGTAACTACTAATAATACTAAACGATATCCTTTATTTTTAGCTAGTTCATTAATATATTTAATATATTCTTCTTTTTTAGATAATACAGAATCAATATCCAAAGTAAAGACTTGACTAACAGCAAAACTAACATCATCTGTTGTAAAACCTTTAATATCAGTATTAACTATTTCTTCAATTGTCTTTCCTTGTAATGAAGTACCGGCTTTAAACATATCAAGTGCATAACTATGATAATCAACTTCTACTACTTTAGCTAAATCATATACTACTTCTTTATCTAATTCAGTAGTTGTTGGACTAGTAAGAGCTAAGGTATCAGATAAAATACCTGATAGCATCAATCCAGCTATATTTTTTGGTATTTCAATATTATTTTCTTTATACATTTGATAAATGATAGTATTAGTACATCCAACAGACATATTTCTGAAATTAATAGGATTTTTAGTAGAAATATTACCAATTTTATGATGATCAACTACTTCAACAATATCAGCTTCCTCTAAGCCTTCAGCACTTTGTTCTAATTCATTATGATCAACCAATATTACTTTTTTACGATTAAAATCAGTAATTTCAGTAATACGAATTAAACCTTTACATAAACCATTCTTATCAATAATTGGATAGTTATTATGTTTAAGTTTATTAGTTTTAACTATAAAATCATCATAATAAGTACCTTCATCAAAAGTATAAGGACGATCCTCTGGAATAATATTCTTTAAATAATTAGAAAGACCAATTACTTTAGTAGTATGAAAAGTATCAAAACTTGTACGAATAATATTAACCTGATTTTTCTTAGCTAATTCTAAATGTTCTTCTTTAATTTCACCGTTACCAACAATTATTAAAAGTTTAACTTTAGACATAATAGCATATTCTATTACGCTATGACGATCACCAACTATTAAAATGTTATTTTCACCAAGACGAATAGTATTCATAAATGTTGAACTACGATAAGCAGCTGCCATTATATTACCATCTATTTCATCGTCAAAATGAAGTACTTCCTCGCCTTCTAATGTATTAACTATGTTATTATATGAAGTATGTAATTTACTGAAATTACCATCTATTAAATCTCTAGTAATCATTTTAATAGTAACTAATCCAACAAATTTCTTACCATTATCAACAACAGGAACACCAGTAATACCTTTTTCAAGCATATATTGATATGCATCACCTATTGATACATCCTGTTTAACATAATAATCTCTATGATAATTTAAATCTTTTAGTTGTAATTTAACATCATTTAGTAACATAGGAGCATTAATTCCAAAAGACTTAAGAGCGAACTTGGTTTCATCATTAATTTCACCTAATCTAGCTGGTACAGTATGCATACCAAGTTTATTTTTAAGATATGATAAACTGATTGAACTTGTAATAGAATCAGTATCTGGTTTTTGATGTCCAAAAACATATATTTTTTCCATAATAAAATTACCTCTTTTTCTATATCAAAACTACTGTATGAATTATACAATAATTTACAATAATTTACAATTACTAAATTTAAATTTTTACAAACAAAAAGCCATAAACAAAAGTTTATGGCTAAAATAAATTCTAATATTTAAAAATCTCCTAAGAAATCATCAATAGTCATCAATCTATCATCAATTTCTTTTAATGATACTTTATTACTAGTTGGCTGTTTTTCTTCTTTTTTAACTGGCTTAGATTCTTTTTTATCTTCTAAAGTTTCTTCAAGAATTTTAGAAGTTATTTCTACTATTTCATCCTTTTCTACATGTTCAGTACTAATATCATCACTAGAATCAGATGAATCATCACTATCTTTATTAAGCGTATCCTTAGTAAGTAATTCAACTACTTTAAAGGCATCAATAATATTATGTTTAGAAATTGTACTACCTGTAGAATAGCGATCCATAATTGGGAATTCACTAGTTTTTAAAAGATTAATATCCGGTGTTTTAATTCCAATATGATCTCTACCAGTAGTTAAGAATGTTTTAACTGTATGATATGGATTAGTTTTAACCTCTCTTAATAATAGTAATCCCCTATGAGCTCGAAGTGATTTTTCAAACTCAGTAATTTTAACACGTTTACCTGTTCCTTTATCTGTAATAACAAGTAAGTATTCATCTTTATTACTATCAAAACTACACGCAGATACAACTACATCATCTTTAAGTTTAATAGCTTTAACACCACTAGCCTTTACTCCAACAACAGGTATCTCTTCTTTATCAAACCATAAACCATAATTACCATTAGTAGCTATAAATATATCATTATTTAATGTAATAAAAGCACTAACAACAATGTCATCACCCTTAAGTTTCATACATTGAATTGGTTTAGAATAACGTGAAACTTGGAATTCTTTTAATGATGTACGTTTAATCATACCATTTTTAGTAGCTATCGTAATATCTAGTTTTTCATCAAAATTACATACCGGAATAACGCTAACTATTTCTTCCATTTCCTCTAACTTAATAAGATTACTAATATGTTTACCAATATCTTTCCATTTAATATCAAAAATAGTATGAACTGGAACATATAAATAGTTACCTAAATTAGTAAATAATAATACTGTATCCAAGGTATTTAACTCATATAGTCCTAGTATATAATCATTATCCTTAAGCATAGCTTCATCAGTAGATGCTTGATAACTACGCCAAGATGTACGTTTAATATATCCATCCTTAGTTACCATAACTAAAACATCTTCTTTAGGTATCATAACAGTTGTATCAATTTTTATATCTGTTATTTCATCTTTAATATCTGTTTTTCTTTCAACTGCATATTCTTTTTTAACTCTACGAAGTTCATCTTTCATAACTGATTTCAACTTATCTTCACTAGATAAAATACTTTCTAGTTCACTAACTATTTTTCTTAAACTTTCAAGTTCAGCTTCAAGTTCAGTAACATCAGTATTAGTTAATTTATATAACTGTAACATAACTATAGCTTCTGCCTGTAAAGGAGTAAAATCAAATTCTTTAACTAAATTATCTTTAGCATCACTTTTATTTTTACTGGCACGTATCACACGAATAACTTCATCTAAAATAGATAAACATTTAATTAATCCTTCTACAATATGAAGTCTAGCTTGAGCAGTATTTAAATCATACTCTGTTCTTTTAGTTATTACTTCTTTTTTAAATTCAATATAAGAATCTAAAATAGCTAATAAGCCTAATTGTTTTGGCCTTCTATGATCAATTACGATCATATTAAAGTTATATGATACTTGTAAGTCAGTATTTTTAAGTAAATAATTTAGAATAAGTTCACGATTAGCATCTTTCTTAATATCAATAGCTATTCGTAAACCATCTCTATCAGACTCATCTCTTACTTCTAAAATACCATCTATCTTTTTATCAATTCTTATTTCATCAATCTTACGAACAAGTAAAGCTTTATTTACTTCAAATGGTATTTCACTAATAGCAAGTACTGTCTTTCCTTTATCCTCTTCAAAACTGCATCTTGATTTAATTATTATCTTACCTCTACCAGTCTCATAAGCACTACGTATACCATCAATTCCTTCAACAATACCACCTGTAGGAAAATCAGGCCCCTTTACTATATCCATAATAGTATCCAAATAACAGTTAGGTGAATCTATTCTTTTGATAGTTGCATCGATTATTTCTCCTAAATTATGTGGCGGGATATTAGTAGCATAACCAGCACTAATACCAGTTGCACCATTAACTATTAAGTTAGGAAATCTAGCTGGTAAAACCGTTGGTTCAATTTCAGAATCATCAAAGTTAGGAGCCCAAACAATAGTTTCTTTATCAATGTCTTCCAAAAGTTCATTACTAATCTTAGAAAGTCTAGCTTCAGTATAACGCATCGCAGCAGGACTATCACCATCCATAGATCCATTATTACCATGCATATCAATATATGGTGTAGATTGTTTCCACCACTGACTCATACGTACCATAGCATCATATATTGAGCTATCCCCATGTGGATGGTATTTACCCATAATATCACCAACAGAACGAGCTGATTTAACATATGGTTTATCATAAGTATGACGTCCACGATACATACCATATAAAATTCTTCTCTGTACTGGTTTTAATCCATCCCTGACATCAGGTATCGCACGATCTTGAATTATATATTTAGAATATTTTCCAAAACGATCTCCCATTATTTCTTCTAAAGTATAATTATAAATTTTTTCAATAATTTCTTTAGTTTCTGCTTTTTTAGCCATACTACATCACTCTTTCTAAATAGTAATTTTCTTAATATAATATCTGTCAATATTACTCATAATTTTTATATTTTGCTTATGATCAAGGGTAATCAAATGTTCTCTACATTTACTAAGTATTTTAAGATCCTTATAATCATAATATTTCTCTATTAATAAATCTATAATAAGATCTGTATAATGAATCTTTACTTTTTCTTCATAAATCGAATCAGTAACTACATCATTTACTATACTGCTAACATCTACTAAGTCTTTTATTTCTTTTAAATGACGATATCTATTATCAGTTAAATATAATATTTCTTCAACACAATCACGTTTAGTATATTTTTCTTTTAATTCAAGAAATTTATTTTTCTTATCTTTTGAATATATTTCTTTCAAAATAATTTCTTTATTATTAGCTAAAATAGCCTCATATAATTTGCTAATAGGCATCTTATTATGTGTTATTAAATAGAAAATATTTAAACTATAACGATTAATAATTTCTAATATTCTTTTATGTGAGGTCATATGAGGCCTTCTTTCTACTACTTTTTCATTTCAATTTGATAGTCATCTTCTAATGAGAAAACAACATTTTCATCAATCCAATTCTTTCTAGGTTCTACGTTATCACCCATTAAAACACTAACTCTTTTTTCTGCTAATAAAGCATCTTCAATAGTAACACGAATTAAACTTCTGGTTCCAGGATTCATTGTTGTCTCAGCAAGTTGATCAGCATTCATTTCACCAAGTCCTTTATAACGTTGGACATCACATTTCTTTCCTTTAGTTATTTCTTTCATTTCATCTACTGAATATGCATATATATGTTCTTTTCCAGTTTTTATTAGAAATAAAGGTGGTAACGCAATATAAAGTCTGCCAGCTTCAATTAAAGGTCTCATATAACGATAAAAAAACGTCATTAATAAGCATTGAATATGTGCTCCATCATCATCAGCATCGGTCATGATAATAACTTTATTATATTCTGCTTCATCTATATCAAAGTTAGGTCCAACCCCAGCTCCTATAGTATAAATCATGGTATTAATTTCTTCATTCTTAAAAATATCTTCCATTTTAGTTTTTTCAGTATTTAATACTTTACCACGAAGTGGAAGAATAGCCTGAAATCTCCTATCTCTGCCTTGTTTTGCAGATCCACCTGCAGAATCTCCTTCTACAATAAATAACTCTTTATGAGTTTTATCTTTAGACTGAGCTGGTGTAAGTTTACCAGATAAAGCTCTTTCTTTAGGGTTTTTACTCTTACCTTTACGAGCTTCCTCCCTAGCTTTTCTAGCCGCATCTGCTGCCATCTTACTTTTTAAGGCCTTTTCTATTATGTCAGTAGCTATCTTTTTATTTTCCTCTAAGAAGTAGCCAAGTTTTTCAGTAACTAATGCTTCAACTGCTGTACGTGCTTGTGGAGTACCAAGTTTGCCTTTAGTTTGACCCTCAAATTGAAGTAAATCTTCAGGTACCTTCAAAGAAATTATAGCCGTAAGACCTTCTCTTACATTAGGACCCTCAAAAGCTTTATCTTTTCCTTTTATATAATTATTATTCTTAGCATAGTCATTAAATACTCTGGTTAGTGCTGTTTTAAAACCAACCTCATGACTACCACCATCACTAGTTTTAACATTATTAACGAATGAAATAATACTCTCATTGTAAGTATCTGTATACTGCATAGCTATTTCTATTTCAATTCTATCTTTAACACCCTCAAATGAAATAACGTTGTGAAGTGGTGTTCTATCTTCATTTAAATAATTAACGAAGGCAACTAGGCCATCTTCATAATGATAAGTTTCACTTTTTTCATCTTCTTCATCAACTACTTCTATAGTTAATCCCTTTAATAAGAAAGCTGACTCTTGCATTCTTTCGCATATAGTAGTAAATGAAAAAGTAGTAGTTGAAAATATCTCATCATCTGGTAAAAAACGAACTGTTGTACCTGTCTTAGAAGTAGTACCAATTTCTTTTAATGGCACATCAAGTTTACCACCATCTTTAAAACGAATAAAATATTCTTTTTTATCCCTTTTAATAGTTACTTCCATCCATTTGGATAATGCATTAACGACACTACCACCAACACCATGTAAACCACCAGAAACCTTATACCCAGCTTCTTCAAATTTACCACCTGCATGAAGTACTGTATAAATAACTTCAGGTGTAGGTTTGCCAGATGCATGCATTCCCGTAGGCACACCACGTCCATGGTCTTCAACACTAATACTTTTATCTTTATGAATAATTATTTTAATATAGTCTCCATAACCATTAATAACTTCATCAATGGCATTATCAACTATTTCCCATACTAAATGGTGAAGTCCTCTTTTATCTGTTGATCCAATATACATACCCGGTCTTTTTCTTACTGCTTCTAGACCCTCTAATATTTTAATTGAACTTTCATCATATTTAACTGCCATAGTCTTCACACTCCTACACTATTATAACAAACTTTTTATATAAAAAAAAGAAATTGGACATTTATTTGACATTCCAAATTCTTAATTTAAACATTTTTCTATCGTAGCATAAATATCATACCAACTATAACACCTATAAATATTAGCACCACTACAGGTTTCATTATAAGCTGCATTAAAGCATATCACTGGAATTTTAGTAGCTATTTTATTAATATTAGCTGGTTTATCTTCAATCATAACTGATATATCATTTTTAATACATATATCAAGTTTATCTTCAGGGCTGAAAATAATTTTATCATAATAAATATTATTTTTCTTAAGCCATTCTAAAACAATATTTTTATTTTCTTCTATAGTCATAACAGTAGCAGAATGGGACAAAAAACTTCCTCTAGCCGTTATGATATAAATTTCATTGCCATCTTCTTTTAATCTTTTTATAACTTCATCAGCAAAAAGACGACAAGCAATATTGATGGAATAATCCTTAAAATATTTTCCCCAAAAGATATTATCGCACTCTACACTTAAATCAAAAATGTCATTTGTCTCGTAACCTTTAGCATTTTTGATACCACTATGATAATTTTCATAGTAAAATTTACTGCCATAATCTAACTGCCACTGTTCTATATCAGTTAACACACCATCTATATCTATTCCAATTCTCATCTTTATTACCTACTTATTATACATTTCTATCAAACTCATAAATGTATTTTTTAATTTATCACGAATTTCTTCTGTTTTTCCCTCAAAACGTGCCGTTATATTAGGACCAGTATTACTAAAACGAACAAGAGCCCAACCATCATCTAGTTCAATTCTAACTCCATCAAGTTCAATAGTTTTAAAGTTATTTTGATGACAATATTCTTTTATTTTTTCAACAACTTCTTTCTTCTTAATATCAGTAGAAGGAATTTTTATTTCTGGTGTTGAATAATAAGTATTAATACCATCTAGTAACTCACTAACTGTTTTATCAGTATTACTTAATATTTCAATCATACGAAGTCCAGCATACATTCCAGAATCAAAGCCTAAAAATTTATCTCTAAAATAAACATGCCCACTAAATTCACCACCAAAGATGCAATCTTTATCACGTGTTTCTGTTTTTGTATAAGAATTACCAGTTCTACAAATAACAGGAGTACCACCTAACTTTTCAATTTCCTCAGTCAATGCTTTACTACACTTAACATCATATAAAATACGCTTATTTTCATTTATAGGAATTAAATTTCGTGCAACTATTATCATAAATTTATCAGCTGGAATATAATTACCTTTTTCATCAACTATTCCAACTCTATCGCCATCGCCATCAAAAGCAATCCCAACATCAGCACCTATTGAAGGAACAGTATCTTTTAAAACTGTTAAATTTTCTTCTACGGCTGGATCTGGGTGATGATTAGGAAAAGTAGGATCACTTTTGCCATATAAAACAACCAAATCTTCACCAATTAAATTATATATTTCAGGTGCAAAAAAAGATGTTGTTCCATTACCACAATCAATTACTACTTTTAACTTCTTATTAGGATTTATATTAATAGATGATAATAATAATTTATAATATTCTTCTTTTATATCTAGTAGTGATAACATACCATTACCATCATCATAATTACCCTCTAATAAAAATTTTAAAAATTCCTGGATCATTTCTCCCTTGGCATTTCCTCTTTCATCAAAAGAAAACTTAAAACCATTATCGTCTTTAGGATTATGACTAGCTGTTACCATTACTCCAGCTGGTATATGTTCTTTTATGCAAGCAAAATAAAACATTGGAGTTGTAACAAGTCCTAAATTAACAACATTAATACCAGTCTCCAAAATTCCTTTAATTAAAGCATTAGTTAAACTATCTGATGATAATCTATTATCATGCCCAACTATACATGTATTTTGATTAAATCTTTTAATATAAGTTCCATAAGCTTTACCAAAAGTATAACTTATGTTTTCATTTAAATCAGTAGGATAAATTCCTCTTACATCATACTCTCTAAATATATTAGGATTAATATTTTTTGTTAATTCCATAATAAACCTCTCTTCTATTCTATATACATTATACCATTTTAAATTAAAAATAAAAAGTACATTTTACATGTACTTTTCCATTGACTTCATCATTTGATTAACTTGTTTTTGACTTGGTTTTCTTCCCATTTGAGTCATTAAAGCTTTAATCATTTCTTCATTGATCGGTGGATTCTTTTTTAAATATTTCATCATATATTTACGAGCTATAAAAAAACCAATAACAGCCCCAACTATTAATAATCCAACTACTTTTAATATATCTAAAAACATTTCCATATATCTCACGCTCCTACCAATATTCTACTAAAAGTTTATGTTTTAGACAAGCATTTTAATATCATTTAGCCAAAAATAATCCAGTTTTTCAAAATCACACGCAAAATATTCATCACCTAAAGAATCAATAACATTAAAAAAGGAAGTATAGTTATTATTTGTAGTAACATAAATATATGCATTTTTTATAGTTAAAATACTAACTTCATCTTTATATAAATTATTAATAATATGTTCATCTTTATTTTTAGAATAAACCATTTCATTATGATATTTTATATAAATTTCTCTATCTAATTTATTCTTATCTATTTTCATAGTTAATTGATTAAAAAGATTAAATCCATAACTAACATCGCATTTTTTCATATAGTATAAGTGTTTTAAAACATTAAATAAACTACTAGGACTATCCCTATATAAATTAACAAACTCTCTTTTCATTCTGAATATATAATAGTTTCTCATTACAATCACCATTAATAATATAATAAAAAGCAGCATCATATTATGCCGCTTTTTGTCGCTAATGTAATAATTTTTCTATTTTGTCAGCTATTTTTTCTTTAGTGAAACCAAAATAATCTAGAATTTGGTCTTTATCACCACTTATACCAAAGTGATCAACTGTAAATAAATGATCATTATTATTAGTAAATTGATACCAACTATAAGGTGATGATGCTTCAATAACGAAAAGATTACTGTTACTAGGTATTATTTCCTCTTGATATGTCTTTTTCTGCTTTTTAAACAATTCAATAGAAGGCATACTAACTACTCTAATATTAAATCCTTTTTCTATTAATACAGTCGAAACATCCAAAGCAAGATCAACCTCTTCACCACTTGAAATGATAATAGCATCTATATCTTTATCTTCTTTTTTAATTATATAAGCACCTTTACTAACATCATTAATACTTGTATTTGCTTTTATTTTAGTTTTGTTTCTTCCCAAAATAACTGCACTAGGTCCATGTTTTTTACTACAAATATATTTATAAGTACCAATAATTTCATTAACATCACTTGGTCTAAATACTTCTAAATTAGGTATAGATCGTAAAGATACTAACTGTTCTACAGCCTGATGCGTAGCCCCATCCTTTCCAACGCTAATTGAATCATGAGAAAAAATATATATATTAGCTAAATTCATCATACTAGCAAGTCTAATAGCTGGCTTCATATAATCAGAAAAAGCTAAGTAAGTAGAACCAAAATTACGAATACCAACCAAACTAATACCATTCATAATAGCTGCCATTGCATGTTCTCTAACCCCATAGTTAATATTTCTTCCTAATAAGTCATTACTAGAATAATCAGAATAATCATTAAGTCTAGTAAGAATAGAACTACTAAGATCAGCAGACCCGCCAATAAACAATTCATTATCTTTAGCAAGTGAATTTAATACTTTTGAAGAAGATTCTCTTAAGCTTTCTTCCAAAGTATCATTAAGTTCATAATTAATATTGATATTATCAAATGATAAGTCATTATTTTTTATCTTAATTAATTCTGCTTGAATATCACTTGGTAATTTAGCTAAATCTTCTTGCCATTTATCATAATCAGGAAGAACTCTTTCATTAATCATATCCTGCATTATTTGTACGCAGTCATTACTAACAGTAAATGGTATATCACGAATACCTATTTTATTTTTTATATCTGTAATATCCTCAATAGTTAATGGTGTACCATGAACAGTATTGGTTTTTTCCCATTTAGAATATTTTCCGATAGTAGTATTAATAATGATAGCTGTAGGAAGTAATCCTGTTTTAGCTTTTCTTATTGCACTATCTATAGCATTAAAATCATTACCATCAACTGTTAATACATTAAAATTTAGTGAAGAAAAATATTTTTCTACATCAACATTAAATACTTTATTAACTTCACCATCTAAGCAAATATTATTTGAATCATACAAAACTATCAATTTATTTAATTTTAAGGTTCCAGCTAATGACAAAGCTTCATAACTTGTCCCTTCCATTAAATCTCCATCACTACACATTACATACGTATAATAATCAATTATATTAAGATTTTTTTTATGATAATATTCACGTAAATAACTTTCGCCAAGTGCCATACCTACAGCACTAGCTATTCCCTCTCCTAAAGGACCTGTAGTCATATCAACACCAGGTGTTACACCATATTCAGGATGTCCGGGCGTGATAGATTTAAATTCTCTGAATTTCTTTAAATCTTCTAAAGAAATATCATATCCCGATAAATATAATGTTGAATAAAGTAAACTTGAGCCATGACCACAAGACATAATAAAACGATCCCTATTAATCCAAGAACAATCTTTAGGATTACTTTTTAAATGTTTTGCATATAAAGTATAAAGTATAGGGGCTGCGCCTAGTGCAATACCAGGATGACCACTATTAGCTTCATGAATCATATCAATACTTAAAGCTCTTAAATTATCAATTATTTTCTCTTCATTAAATGTTTCAATTGTATCTTTACTTCTTAAAAACATAACTTCCTCCTACTAAAAGAAGATGTTATTTAACATCTTCTGAATCATCATCAAATAAATTTTCTAATGATTTGTCTTCATCAGACAGTTCCTCTTTTTTAAACTCTTTAGTAGCAAATAAATCTTCATTAATTATGCTATCAATATTACCAAGTTTTTCATCTTCAACTACAGTAATAGGAGTTTCTTCCTTCTTTGGTTTAGTATCACCTAATTCTTTTTTTAATCTTTTAGGCGAAGTTTTTACATAAAAATAAATACCAATACCGCCTATAGCAAACAATATAAAACAAGCAATACTAACAATGGCATATTTTAAGAAACTATCATCACTATTATTTTTAGTACTATTACTTTTATTATTATTTGGTGTTGTTACAGAATTATCATCAGTACCAGAACTAATAATAGATGATGGATTTTCATCTATTGTAACCTTTTCATCTCTAGTAACTATTATTTCATAAGTTCTATTGTTACCATCTTCATCTGTTACAGTAACTTTTATTGTATTAGCACCTAATTTTAGATTAGTATTACCTGTTATTGTAACCTTTGCTTTGTTCCCTTCAGGTGGAGCTTCAATAGTTAAAGTATCTATTTCATATGGAATAGTAGCTGTATATTTCAAAGTATCAGCACTGAAACTTTCATTTAAAGCATAGCCATTAATTTTCAAAGATTTTAATGCAACGCTTGGTGCTCCTTTAATAATTTCAAATTCATAAGTTTTAGAAGTAGTACCATCTTCAGCAGTAACGACAATTTTAACTATATCGCCATTACTTATCTTATTATTATTAGTAGTTAAAGATTTAGCACGTGAATCAGTAGTTTCAATATTCATAAATACTAAAGAATTAGTTGTAGCACTAACTGTTACTTTATATTTAAAAACATCTGTTTTAAAAGGTTGATCTAAATCACCATTTTTAACACTTAAATTTTTTAATGTAGCATCCTTACCAATATTTCTAAGTACTGTAATTGTACAAGTATCACTTACAGTAGTGCCTTTTACAGTTGCAGTAATAACTGTATCTCCAGCAACACCTTCTTTAGCTGTTACTACACCCTCTTGATTAACAGTAGCTATTTCTTCATTACTACTTTTCCATTCTATAGTAGAATCAGTAGAACTTAGAGTAGCAGTTAAAGTAATGGTTTTTCCTGCATCAAGTTTAGCTTCTTTTTTATCTAATTTTAATGTTATTTCTTCACTTGGAGTTGGGCTTGGACTAGGCGTTGGCTCTGGTGTTGGTGATGCTGAAGGAGTTGACTCTGGAGTTGTATTTTCAGGTTCAGCACTAACAAAACATGGTGTAAAAAATAAAATCGTTGCAACTATAATTGAAAATAATTTATATTGTTTCTTCATTTCTATACTTCCTTTTCATTCTATTGTAAGTCAATTATAGCATAATTATTCTAAAAAGAAAAACTATTTTTCTACATAGGTTTAAATTATATAAAAAAGATTAGCGCATCACTAATCTTTTAACTTTTATTTACTCTTTTGCATCATATTGTTAAACGTCTCATATGCTTTAGCTGTAATACTTACACCATCCATATTTTCTTTCTTTAAAAGCACATCATAGCTAACACCATATATTTCTTTCATAAAGTAAGCTTCGAAACTTTCAAATTGATTTTTAAGAATACTATATTCGTCAGACTCATTATAATCAATAAACTTTATTTCATTTAATAAGTAATATTGCCCATTAATATTTAAGAATACAGGTACATCAAATTGAAGTGCAAATCTATACAAGTCCTTAGTAATTTCTCTTCTATTATTATATTTTTCAATAGCGCTAGCTTCTGTTTTATCATTAGATCTGTAATCATTGATACGGAACAAATCATCACAAAGTTCGCATGAATTTGTAGTAGTATAGTAATAACTATTGCTGAATGCTACTGAAAAATTACCACTCTCTTCAGTATCTTTAAAGTAAGTGCTCATTATCATCTTTTTAGGTACATTTTTAATTTCTTTTTCTGTTAATATCATATTATTCACCAATCTTTCTTATATTTTATAAATTTAATATATATTTTTTTATATCATCTGGTAAAACTTCTGAGGTAACTGAATGATTTATTTTTAAATATGTATCAATATCAATAGGTAAACCCAAAATCATTTTTTCATAACTATCAAATACATCAATCAATGAGAGCAAATTATTAAATATTTTATTATTAGTTAAGATTTGTTCAAGTGGTGAGATCACTACATCAGTCTTTTTATTTAATTTATATCCCTCTAACAGCAATTTTAAAATATTTAAACAATACTCATCATGGTTATTTATTTTCTCACTGAGTTCCGGTAATAAATACATTAATATGTTTTCAGTATTAATATATGAATAAAAGTTAGCTTCATGTTCTGATACAAATAAATCATGCCTCATAAAATAATACATCTTATTAGAAAAAAGTCTTTTATCTGTTAATCCTATAATTTTCGCTTTAGAAATTTCTTTTTGTTCTGTCAAAGAAAAATTATAGTTGTATGGTAATCTACTATAATACCAATTGTATTTATCAATTAATTTAGCTTGAGTTGCATGTTGTAATTCATGAAAAAAGATACTAAACATTTTATAATAATATAATGGTGCAGTAGACTGTTCAGTACTGATATCAATCACTATATTTCTCCCATCATAATATCCATCAAATGCAAAGATAAGTGATTTCTTAATAAGAATATCATCAACATAGTCAGTTAGATTTAAATATCTAATTATTTCCCTAGCTATTTCCAAAAAGATATTTTCTAAAGATGTATTATAAGCAAGACCAGAAAAACAGTTTTTATTTTTTTCTAAATATTCCTGTATAGTATTCATTCTCTATTACCCTATCAATAACTTGACCTATTTTACTCAAAAAGATGCAGTAATAGCCCTTTTTGTACTGCATATGATAACACTTTTAATAAAATAAGTCAATTATTAGAACAAAAGAAAAAGTATCTCCATCGATACTTCATCTGTCTAAAATAATTTTATTCATACTTATTATTTCTAGTATATTCTATTGCCTTTTGTTTCATAGTTTTTTTTACTCTGGGATCATTTTTATTTTCATCAAGAAATTCGCCAGTACAATATATAGGATATCCAGGAACTTTAATAACTTCAACTTCATCAAATAATTTCCAATTTTCAATACCATGTTCTAAATCATTGTTTATAAAAAACATCAAAGAATTAAAACAGTCTAAAATACGCTTATTATAACTATGAGATAATTGTTCAAAAGTTTCTTCTGTTCCTAATATATAAATAGTATCTGTATCATCAGAGGTAAATGTTACTGATTTTTCTTGCTTCTTTTTATCCAGAAATTTACCTATATTTACTATTTCTTTGCCTTCCTCATTTTTATCAATAGTGATATCTGCATAATATAGATTTCAATAACATTTTTATGTAATTTAATTAAATAATATATTTGTTTTAATCATTATCATAAGTACTTACATTTAATACTATAACTTTTTATTATTTTCATCCAAGCTTTCTAAATATTCAAGTTGTTCAGATGATAATGAGCTAAATTGCATTTGTGTACCGCTTGGTAAGGTTAAAACAGGATCATCAATTAACTTCATTATTTCATCATATTTACCTTGAATTAGTCCATTAATGTATCTTTCATCAACTGATTTTCTAATTAATAACTGGCTTTGTAAACTATGAATTTTATTTTGTAATTCTACTATCAAATTATCTTTTTCTTTTCTTGACATTTTACTAGTATCTATATAATTAATAGGTTTGGTAGTTTCCGTTAATATTGTTCTAATTTTAAATAAACTTTTTTTATATTCATTATCATCCATTATATCCCTCCATTTTTATTCTATTATTAAATAATAATTATATACAGCAAATTTTTAACTTAATATTTTATTATTGATCGTATGTACAATCAACAAAGATTTTTATTTTTCTTCCTTTCAACATATAACCTCTTGAGTTTCTCATAATATCAAAAATTAATGGTACTAACTTCCTTAAAGATATATAAACAAAATGTTTTGATACTAAAATGATGGTAATTATCATATAACGATACATATTATATTCAAGATTTAATTTATAATACAATGGAAAACTATTTTTACATATTTCTATCAAAAATTCCCATTTCTACTTAATACCTAATGTATATAGGTGAATTTCTTTTTGCATAATCATTAATTACATAATCTTTATCAAAAACTGATGTTCCTTTATACAATTCCTGCTCAATGTAATTTAAACAATCAATGGGATTATCAGTTACATGATAAAGTCCCCTTGTATTACATGAATCAAGAATATTAATAAGATTATCCCATTCATAATTTAAACTAACTATAACAATTGGATGATCATGATCTAAATTTTTTTACCATTAAATCATTCCTTTCTTTTCACACAACAAAAAATCAATTCCATCTCTAGAATTGATATTTATTAGTAAATCGAACCAAAGTTCAACCAGATTCTTTAATGGTGCGGGTAACAGGAGTTGAACCTGCAAGCCTCTCGGCGCCAGATTCTAAGTCTGGTGCGTCTGCCAATTCCGCCATACCCGCATAAAAAATGTGGTGGACCCTGATGGACTCGAACCATCGACCGCCCGGTTATGAGCCGGATGCTCTAACCAACTGAGCTAAGGGTCCATCTCAAGACTTTTTCATCATATCACAATTTATAAAACCGTGCAATATGTTTTTGAAAATTTATTAATTATTTTTGCAACATATTTAATAAATTAACTTTAAATATATCTTTCTTGGGATTACTCTTTGAAATCATAACTCCCTTATAAGTCTCAAGTTCTGTACGATGTCCCTCGTTTAAAATGTCTTCTGGAGTAATATTAGTTAATAGTATTGTACCATTATTTAAAAACACTGTATAATGTAATCTCATTTCACCATGAACTTTTTCAAACATTTCATCTGTTGGTATTTTTAATTCATAGCTAACTGCTTTTTTAGTTTTGTCTTTATTGACAATTTTTCCTTTAAATATACCATTTTTCATTTCTGGATAATATTCAAACACTAACTTTTTATAAGCTAACATATTATATTTTCTTATAGTTCTTTCTTTTACTTTGAATTCATTTTCATTTAAATATTCAAATAAATAACTTTGTTTCATATGATGTTCCTCCTTCCTAAAATGTATGAACAATTCTACCTTACCCTCAGTGTATGCACTATTTTACGCTTTTTATTACTAAAAGTCAAATAAAATAAGGCTTTTTTCGTAAAAATGGTGCAAAAAATCGAGAAAATTCTCTATTTCTCGATTTTTAATGCTAATTCTTTTAATTGACTATCATCAACTACATTAGGACATTCGCTCATTAAACAAGAAGCACTTGCTGTTTTAGGAAATGCTATTACATCACGAATATTTTCAGTATTAGTAAGTAACATAGTAAGTCTATCAAGTCCTAAAGCAAGTCCTCCATGTGGTGGAGTACCATAATCAAATGCTTCTAAGAAGAAGCCAAACTTTTCTTTAGCTTGTTCGGGAGTAAATCCTAAAGCCTCAAACATTTTAGATTGTACTTCATGTTTATGAATACGAATACTTCCGCCACCTGCTTCATAACCGTTAATAACAATATCATAAGCTTTAGAATAACAGTGACCAGGATCCGTAATTAATTTATCAATATCACTATCTTTAGGTGCTGTAAATGGGTGGTGACAAGCAACATATCTACCCTCTTCTTCACTATATTCAAATGATGGGAAATCAACTACCCATAATAATTTATAATCATTTTCATGAATAAGATTTAAATCACGACCAAGTTTGCATCTTAAAGCACCAAGTGCTGTTTTTGTGACGTTATAAGAATCAGCTACCATTAAAATTAAATCGTTTTCTTCTATATTTAATTTTTCTTTTAAACTAGCTAATTCGCTATCACTAACCACTTTGCGGATGCTTCCACTAAACTCATTTTCCTGATATTTAAGCCAAGCTAAACCACTTGCTTTATAAGTTTTTACATATTCAGTTAGTTTATCGATTTCTTTACGAGAATATTTATCTGCTTCATTTTTAACTACTAAACAGTTAATAACGCCATTACTTGCTAAAACATTCTTAAAAACAGTAAACTCTGTATCTTTGAAAACTTCACTAATATCTTCTATTTTCATATCAAATCTTAAATCAGGTTTATCTGATCCATAATAGCATATTGCATCATCATATTTCATTTTCATAAGAGGAAGTTTAATATCAATTCCCTTTACTTCTTTAAAGATACGACTAACAAGTTCTTCTGTAATACTCATAACATCTTCTTCTTCTACGAAACTCATTTCCATATCTATTTGCGTAAATTCAGGTTGACGATCAGCTCTTAAATCTTCATCTCTAAAACATTTCGCAATTTGAAAATATCTTTCCATACCACCAATCATTAATAACTGTTTAAAAAGTTGAGGTGACTGAGGAAGTGCATAAAACTTACCCTTATTTACACGAGATGGTACTAAATAATCTCTAGCACCTTCTGGTGTTGATTTACATAAAACTGGAGTTTCTACTTCAATAAAACCATGACTTGCTAAAAAGTTTCTAACTGTTAGCATAATCTTACTACGAGTAATTAATTTATCTTTTAATTCATCACGTCTTAAATCAAGATAACGATATTTTAATCTAGTATCTTCTAAAGCTGTTGTAGTATCTGTAATTTCAAATGGTAGATCATTAGCCATATTAATAAGTTCCAAGTTAGATACAATTACTTCTATCTCACCAGTTGGAATTTTCATATTTTTACTTTCTCTTTCAACTATAGTACCAACTATATGAATAACAGATTCACTCTTTAAACTACTAGCTAAATCATAATCTTTATTTTCAGGTCTTACTACAAGTTGAATAATACCACTTCTATCTCTTAAATCTATAAATATTAAGCCACCTAAATTTCTTTTTTTAGCTACCCAACCATATAATTCTACTTCTTCGCCAATGTTTTTAATATTAAAATCTGTATTATTATTCTTTTTCACTACTATTACCTTCTTTCTGTCTTAACCACCAAATTTTTACGTACTTTAAAGACCAAGTGGATAAGAAAAAACCTGCAACTGGAACAACCGCGCCAAAATATGGATTGGTTGTATCAGCAATTTTTAAATAAAGAAAAGCAAAGAAATAAGTTGCTATCATGATTATAATTTTTCTAAGCCACGATGTTTCCCACGCTTTATCTCCTTCAACCTTTTTATTGCGTTTTTCAATTTCTTCAATTCTTTTTAATAATTCTTTTTCCATAATCTATTTTTCCCTTAAAATTCTATATCATCATGACAGTGACATTCATCACCACATTCACATTCTTCATCATGAGAACATTCGTGATGACCACAACCGCAATCACAATCATCATCTACTGATAAAGCTTCATCTAAATAATACATTAAATAATCAAGTTCAACTGTAGTTTCCTCTTTAGTTTTATTATTTTTAATTTTAATTTCATTATTTTTTAAGTCTTCATCATTTAAAATAATTAAGAACTTACTATTTAATCTATCGGCTTGTTTAAATTGTGCCTTTAAACCTCTACCAGTATATTCAGTATCAATCTTAAATCCATTCATACGAAGTTCTTGTACTAAAGTAGTAGCATAATCTTTTTCAGTATCTGATACATACATAACAAAAGCATCTAATGAGTTATCAATTGGAAGTTCTATATTTTCTTTTTCGATTGCTAACATAAGTCTACCAAGTCCCATCGCAAATCCCATACCAGGTACCTCTGGTCCATCTAGTTCCTTAACTAAACCGTTATATCTTCCACCAGCTCCAAGTACGTTTTGACTACCAAAGCCTTCTACCATAGCTTCTACTTCAAATACAGTATGGTCATAATAATCAAGTCCACGCACAATACTAGGATTTACTACATAATCAATATCTAATAAATCTAAATATTTTTGAACTTTTTCAAATCTTTCACGACTAGAATCATTTAAGTAATCTGTAATTCTAGGAGCTTTTTTCATAATGTCAGAATCCCCATCTACCTTACAGTCTAAAATACGAAGTGGGTTCTTTTCTAAACGATTCTTACAATCTTCACACATTTCATTAATATAAGGAGTAAAGTACTCAACTAATGCCTTACGATAATTATCGCGAGATTCTTTATCTCCAAGTGAATTAATATTTACTTTGATTCCCTTTAAGCCAACCATTTTATAAATATTAACAGCTATAGAAATAACTTCAGCATCAATCATAGGATCATCACTACCTAATACTTCAACACCAAATTGAGTAAGTTCTCTATCTCTTCCTGATTGTGGTCTTTCATAACGATACATAGTACCATTATAATAAAGCTTAATAGGTTGTTTAGCATCTCCATACATCTTATTTTCGATATAACTTCTAACAACACCTGCTGTTCCTTCAGGACGAAGTGTCATTTTACGTTCTCCTCTATCAGTAAAATCATAGGTTTCCTTAGTAACAATATCACTAGTTTCTCCTACTCCTCTATGATATAATTCACTTGCTTCAAAAATAGGAGTACGAATAAATTCATAATTATATCTTTCACAAACAGCATCGATTAAATTACTAATATACTTCCATTTTTTAGCTTCCATTCCATATATATCATGGCATCCTTTTGGTTTTGTTATCATAAATCCTCCTTACAATATAAAAAGGTAGCCCCTCTAAGGACGAGTTTCCCCGTGGTGCCACCTTTATTTTTTCTTAAATCTGATAACGCAAGTTATGCGACTTCTAACCATAAAAAGTGTCTTCACTAGCATCTTAGTAAGTATTTTCATCAACCATACTCTTTCTAAAACTAATATCTAATTACTCCTCTTTTCTAGAAGATAGTTATATATTACTACAAATAATGATATTTTTCAATAATTAACTAAAAGTTTTTAAACTTTAAATCAATAATTTAATATCCCCTAATATATTTATTATATACAAATAAATTTCTTAACCATTCATAGCATTTTCTAGTTTACCAAACACAAAATTAAGAATACCTTCAACAGTCTCTCCTATAGTATTAGATAGCTTTAAAGTTGTTTTAGAAATATTATTATCATATTTATCTTCTTTATTATCTATATATTTTTTTAAATCAATTTGAGCATTGTTTTTGACATCTTCTTCAAACATTTTTATTTGTTCTTCAGTAAGTGATGTCTTATTTTTAGCTTGATAATCAATTAATCCTGCATTAGAAGAATAATATAAGGCTAAAAAAATTAAAAATACAGTAAGTGCCATAATTCTAAAAAAATTATTTTTCATTTCTAACCTCCTTAATATATTCTGTGAGTACAGTACTAATAGCTTCGCACGTATTAAACACCTCATCTATTGTATTATCTTGCCCACCTACTTCTATTAAAATTGTATTAGGATTAAAATCCTGATTATATACTCCGTTTACTCCAGCCCCTTTCTTTTTATAAATTCCTCGAGACAAGCCTGGATATTTTTCATTAAATTTATCATTAAGTTTATTTGTCATTTCTAAATTAGGACCATAATTTTTATTTTCAAGTCCTACTATAAATAATATTCTGGCATAGCTTTTATTATTAATACTAGCAGTAGAAATACTCTTCTTTACTGAGTCTCTATGCAAATCAATAAAATATTCTAAAGTATTATTTTTACTATACGCATCATTCATAAGTAATTTTGTAACTTTATAACTAGATGCATAATTCCAATTATTGGTTCTTAAAAACTCTGTAACATTATTTTCTTCTACTATAGTACTAATACCATTATTATTTAATTTTTCTCTTAATATATAACTTGTCATCATAACTGTTGGTTTGACATTATAACTTTCTAAATTATTAGTAGCATATTCCTCTGATTGATGAGTATTATATAAATAAACAATTGGATTAGTTATATCATTTTTCTTATATGGATCTTTTACATAATTGGTAGCTGGTATTGTATTTATATCTTTATTATCATCTGATGATGTATTATTAAAACTAACATAATTATTTTTAAATATAGTATTAGGTTTAGTAAAATCAACATCAGATATTAAAGTAATTAATTTACTAAATAGATGTGATTTAGTATTCTTTTCCATATAACTATTATTATTTTGAATAAGCATTTTTAAAAACTTTTCATTATCCATATTTTTAGAAAAATATTTTAATGTTTCACAAAAAGAAAAAGAAAACAAAGCTATAATTAGTATTATTTTTATTACTAAATATATACGTTTTCTTTTATTTTTTAATTTCATTTTTTTCATATAAACACCACCTTTACTACACTATAATATAGAGATAGTATTTTATATGTCGAAATTTTTGTGTAATGCTTTATTTATTGAATTAGCTAAAATATTACTTGTTTTATCTATCACAAAATCAATTTCTTTAGGAGTAACCATCATATTATAACCAATAGGAGTCAACACTTCAAAAATAAGTTCTTTTACTTCACTATCTGTCAGTGTACCAATTTCACCTAATAGCTGCATTTTTTCTTCTTTTGATAATTCCTTATGATGATTTTTATAATCTCTTAAAGTAACTGGAACTAGTTTATTTTTCTCATAATTTTCTTTATTATAGCTAAAGTGTTTTAGTAAATAACCTATTGTATCACTAACTAAAACAAAAGCCTCTATAACTGTAGGAATACCAATAGATATTACTGGTATGTGTAAAGTTTCATAACTAAGTTCTTTTCTGTTATTATAAACACCACTACCAGGTAAAATACCTGTATCAGTAATTTGAATAGTTTTATTGACTCTATCAATACTACTAGAAGCCAGTGCATCTACTACAATAATGAAATCTGGTTTTATTTTTTCTATTATTCCTAAGATAATATCACTACTTTCAATTCCTGTCATACCAGTAACACCAGGAATAAACGAAGCAACATTACGATAATTTTTATCAACTTCTATTTTCTCTATTTCATATAAATATCTAGTGACTAAAATATTTTCAATAGTTTTAGGACCAAGCGCATCAGGAGTAGAATCTCTATTCCCTAATCCCACTACCAAGCAGCTGTTATCCTCATTAATTTTAAGGTATTCAAACAGTTTTTTAAGCTCTTTAACCATCACTTCTTCTAGATTTTTTCCATTTTCCTTATCAGTTACATCCTGATAACTGATAGTTATATATTTACCAATCTTTTTCTTAAGGCTATTTTTATTATTTTTTATTTCAACTTCCATTATTTCAATACCATTTTTTTCATCCTTGTTGACAACAATACCGTCTTCTATTTGTTCGGTATTAAATATATCAACTAATAAGTCCGTTCTAATTTTATACTGTTTTAAATCTTTTTCATTTTCCAAAATTATCACCCATACATATTTTTTCCATTTTTTTTACATTTTATTTGCTTTTTTATGAAAAGTTTGGTATCATTAGTTGTAGCTGAAAAAAAGTGAGGTGAAATTATGCCAAATATTAAAAGTGCTAAAAAGAGAGTTATCACAAGTGCTAAGAAAAATGTTAATAACACACTTGGAAGATCAAGCATGAAAACTGCTATTAAAAAATCTGAAAGAGCTATCAAAGCTGAAGATAAAGCTTTAGCAGAAGAAAATTTAAAAGTAGCTATTAAAAGAATTGATAAAGCTTGTGCAAGTGGTTTAATTCATAAAAATAAAGCTGCAAGAGAAAAATCAAGATTAACTAAACAAACTAATTTATTAAAATAATATCTGCTCTACTGCAGATATTTTTTCTTGCCTATAATTTTTGACATGTTATAATTAATATAGGTGATGATATGAAAAAAGTTTTAGGTTTACTTGTAGTACTTGGCTTGTTTTTTACTTGTCTAATATATAATGATGAAATTATTAGTTATTTAGTAAACACATTTACCGATTTTCATAAAGATGCATCAACTATTAAAAATAATAATTATGCATCAAATAACAGTTATGATTATGTTCAATTAACTACTGATTTTAACCCTAAAAGTAAAAAAGATATTATAAATATATATTATACTGTTATCAATTCCGGTATGGATAACTTTACATTTTACTGTCCTAGTGAATATAAAAATTGTATAAAAGATGTTGATTATATATCAAATAATCAAGCTTTATTATCTGATGTTAATAATTTTGTTCCTGTTTATAATAGTTTTGAAAATATTGATACAGAATTTGATAGTCTTGGAAAAGTAAATATTAGTATCACTCACAATTATACTAATGATCAAATTACTACTATTGAAAATAAAATAGATGAAATTTATAAAGAAATAATTACTGAAGATATGAATTTAGAAACAAAGATAAAATCTATTCATGATTATATTATAAATAATACTAAATATGATATTGATCGTAGTGACAATAAAATAACTAAATATCATTCTGATACGGCTTATGGTGCTTTAATTGAAAAATATTCTATATGCGGTGGATATGCTGATAGTATGAAATTATTTTTAGATAGATTAAATATTCCTAACTATAAAATTTCTAGTGAAAATCATATATGGAATTTAGTTAAATTAGATAATGAATGGTACCATTTAGACTTAACATGGGATGATCCTGTGACCTCAACTGGCGAAGATGTACTAGAATATGATTATTTTTTAATAACTACTGATGAATTAGAAAAATTAGAAACAGATCAACATATATTTGATAAAAATATTTATACTGAAGCATTATAAAAGAACACTTATGTGTTCTTTTATTTATTATCTATAACAGTAATTGCCTGAGATATTGTTTTACTAAAATCATCATAGTTGGTTTCAATCCAATTAATATTATCAAATTGATTATTAAAAAATGTATATTGTCTCTTAGCATAGTGCCTTGAATTTTTCTTAATTAACTCCAATGAATCTTCTAAAGAACATTTATTATCAAAATATGGATATAGTTCTTTATAACCAATAGCTGTTTGAATAGCCTTAGTATAAATATGTTTATCATATAAACTCTTTGCTTCTTCAATTAAACCTTCTTCTACCATTATATCTACTCTAGAATTTATCTTTTCATAAAGTGTTTTTCTATCAGTAGTAAGACCAATTAAGATAAAATCATATAAAGGACTATTACCATTTTTCTCTGTTATTAGATTATTCTCATATTTATTTAAAAGTCTAACTAAACGCTTTCTGTTATTGATATGAATATTGCAACAATTATCATATTTTTTTATTCTATCAAAAATTTCCTCATTAGTTAGATCAGCATAATCATTTAAATCATATTCTGTTTTAAATTGATAATCATATAAAGCAGCTTTGATATATAAACCAGTTCCACCAACAATAATAACGTTTTTATTTTTATTTAAAATCTCATTTATCTTGGTACGACAATCTCTTTGATAATCATATACTGTATAAATATCATCAACATCAGATATATCAAATAGATGATGTGGAATATTTTCTTTTTCAGTTTCTTTTATCTTAGCGGTAGCTATATCCAAGCCTCTATATACCTGCATAGAATCAGCATTAATTATTTCCGCATTATATCTTTTTGCTAACTCTATACTTAATTTAGTCTTTCCTACTCCAGTAGGTCCTACAATAACAATAATCATACTAAGCTATTGTTCCTATTCTATCTTTTATTCTATTCATAATTATCCACCTACCACTTATAGTGTATCAACTCTATATGATAAAATCAAGCATTTATCACGATGATTCAAATGCTGATAAACACGATATGGAATATGTCTTTTATGCAGTTCCTTCTCAAAAGTTTTTATACGTTTAAAATTATCTTGATAAAAAATAGAATCAGGATTATCACACATTCCAACAATAAAACTTCCCCTATTAACTTCCTTCAAAGCTAATTCTCTTGTTCTTTCAAAAAAGCCATTACTAATATAGCAATTATAATCATTCAAATTTATAAGTTCTTCTTCATCAACTCTTATCGTTCCATAACTAGTAATTAAAGTCTTACCATTATTTTCTAAGTAAGTACAAACATTATTAATATCTTCACTAAAAGCAGTTTCTAATATTAGATCTTTTTTTCTTACTAAATGATAGCGTTCAATTACCTTTGCAAAATTTCTATTATTTTTCTCTTGTTTACGAATAAACAAACGATATTCATCAATATTAGGATACCAAATACCTTTTTCAAATAATTTAAATAAACTAGGATCCTGTTTAACTTCTAATATAAATCTTTTCATTAATTCATTCATTTATATCATCACCAGCTTTTTGCTCATTATAATTTTTGAATCTTTTTACTAAAACATTGTAAGTTATATGAGGAGTAATGTAAGCCAAAATAGTACCGCCTATAAATATAGGTATTTGATTGTTATTGACATTTCGAGATAAATTAACACTCACTGTATAAATTCCAATCATTGATAAAGAAGATATACTTCCAATAACCAAATTTTGAATTTTTGAAAACTTATTATTATTCATACTACTACCCCATTCAAATTACATAGAACGTTTAAATAATTTTTCTAAATCATATTTAGAATATGTAATTATTGTCGGCCTACCGTGAGGACAAGTAAAAGGATTATCACATGATCTTAATCTATCTAGTAACGTCTCCATACTAGCAAGTTCTATATGATCATTAGCTTTTATTGAAGCCTTACAAGCAACTGTTGCCGCAATATGATCTAAATATCTATCGAGTCTAAAATTTTCTGTTGTTGTGATTATATCAAATATTTTTCTAAGAGCAACTTCAACATTTGATTTAGTTAACCAAATAGGTATAGTTCTAATTAGTAAAGTTTGAAAACCAAATTCCTCATATCCTATTCCTAAGCTATCTAAAATATTAAAATTTTCCTTTAAAATTATATATTCATTACTAGGAAACTCTAAAGTAATAGGTACTAATAAATCAGTTACATGTGGTTTAGGATTAGACATTTCATGTAAATAATATTCATAATTAACTCTTTCATTAGCAGCATGTTGATCAATTAAAAACATACCATCCTCATTCTCTGCTACTATATAAGTACCATGAACTAGTCCTACAGGATACATTTTCTTTATTCTTTCCTTTTTTGTATCATTAGAATCATGACTGTCAATATCATTAGTAGTTTGATAATCTACATCTTCTTCTTTAACATCAAAGTTTAAAGTCATTTTTTCAAATTCATTAAATTCATCATCTTTTTTAGAAACATCAAATTCATCAAATCTACTAGGAGTATATACAGTTGATATTATCGTTTTATTACCTTCTACTTTAGTTTCTAAAGATGCATCTGGTATTAAAGTAAGTGATTCTAACTTCTCAGTAATAATTTTAGTAATTAGTTCTTTCAATGTATCCATCTTAGAAAATTTAACATCCATCTTAGTAGGATGTATATTAACATCTATTAATATTGGATCAACATCTATTTTCATAACTATTATTGGATATCTATCTTGAGGTATATAAGTATGATAACTATCAGCAATATAACGAATTACATCTTGATTACGAATAACTCTACCATTTACTAAAATAGTAATACAATTACGATTACTTTTTTGTAGCTCAGGATAAGAAATATAACCTGTTATTTTATAATCTTCATTTTCACCATTTATTTCAATCATTTTTTTGGTAACAGATAAGCCATAGATATCATTGATTACTTTTAAAAGTCTGCCACTACCATCTGTTTTTAATAGTACTTTATCATTATTAATTAATGTAAAGCGTATTTCAGAATAACTCAAAGCCATTTTATTTACATACTCAGTAATATAAGCAAGTTCTGTATATAAGTTCTTTAAATATTTTAATCTAACTGGTGTGTTATAAAATAAATTCTTAACTAATATTGATGTACCCTCGGTCAAATCACTCGAATTAACAGTTACTAACTTGCCACCATTAATTACTACCTCAGTTCCTTCTTCTTTATTACTAGTCTTTAACGTAACATTAGAAACACTGGCAATAGAAGGTAAAGCTTCACCTCTAAAGCCTAGACTTCCTATATGAAATAAATCATTTTCCTTTCTTATTTTACTAGTAGCATGTCTAGTAAAAGCTAATACAGCATCTTCTCTATCCATACCAACTCCATTATCTGTTACTTTAATCTCTTTAACACCAGAGTCAACTAATTCTATCTTAATTTCAGTAGCCTTAGCATCAATAGAATTTTCTACTAATTCTTTTACTACATTCATACATTTTTCTACTACTTCTCCAGCTGCTATCTTATTAGCTAAAACTTCATCCATTATCTGTATTTTACTCATACTATCACACTCACTTCTACTACCCTAATTATATAACATTCCTCCTTTTAAAAAAAGGAAAAATAATATTTATATTTTCCCTTTTAACTATATTTTCTTATTTTAGTGAATTGTTTATTTTCACTAGTTGGTTTAATTAAGCTTTTATCAACTACTTCTTTATCCATAAAAGCTAATAATACATCTATTTCAATAAATTTCCTGAATGATACAATCAATTCTTCAACTGATATATCACCATTTAACACAACATAACTGTCATTTTCAATTTGAGTTATATAAAAATATTTGTCATAACATCTTAAAAAATAAGCAGTACAGTTACGATTTAAGCATAACCTAGCATGACCACCATTACTTATTATTTTATTTTTAACAGCTTCCCCATAATTTTCAATTATCTTCAGTGGAATACTAGTTACGCTATTATCTACTTTTTTTAATTCAATAAAAGCATTAGGTACTATATCATCTAAAGCTAAATTATAATAAATTTCCATCATATTATCTCCTAATTCATTTGTTTCCAAAATGGCATTTTATCTGCTATTTCAACATCTTCAGCAATAGCTTTTACTTCATCAAAAGATAGTTTTCCTTTTAATGTTTTTTCACTCATAGAGTATGAATTAATTAAATAAGCACCATTATCATCATACATAGAATGAAAACCTAACCTAACTGTTAAATTATCAGGAAGACTAACATCATCAGATACTACTGTATATTTATCTTTATTTTTTGATTTAATAGCTAAATAACGTGCTTCTGATACTGTACCAATCCCATTTTCAAAATAAAATATATTTCCTATCCATAAATTTTTAGTCTTTATTTGTGGTAATTTCATAGTTCCTCCTACAAATTAAAAATATTGTATCATATTCCCTTTAAATATTCCATAAATTTAATAGCTACATCATGAGTAAGCACTGTTTCAAGTTCTTCAAGACTAGCTTCCTTCATTTTCTTTAAAGAACCAAACTTTTTCAAAAGCTCTTTTCTTCTAACTTCGCCAACACCAGGAGCCATATCTAATAAAGTAGCTAGAGTTCCCTTTTGCCTAATAGTTCTATGATAACTAATAGCATAATTATGAACTTCTTCCTGAATTCTATTTAAGAATAAAAATAAATTACTATCCTTAGCCATCTCTATTTCTTCTAAATTTTCATTTATCAAAACATTAGTCTTATGCTTATCATTTTTCTTTAAACCACAAATTGGTATATTTAAATTTAATTCTTTTATTATTTCTTTAGTAGCATTTATTTGTAATTCTCCACCATCAACTAAAATTAAATCAGGTGCTTTTACTTCTTCCATCAATACTTTAAAATATCTTCTATAAACAACTTCTTTCATAGCAGCTAAATCATCTTTAACTGATGACTCTACTTTAAATTTACGATATTCATTTTTATTAGGTAAAAAGTGATCAAATACTACCATACCCCCTACATAGAAAGTACCAAATAAATGTGAGTTATCAAAAGCTTCTATTCGTTCTAGTTTAGGTAAATTTAATAGTTCCTTTAGTTCTAATTCTGCCTTTAATCTATTTTCTTCATCAAGTTTTATAGTTTCATATTTTTCTTCCAGTAAAATTTGAGCATTATCACAAGCTAAATCGATTAACTTTTTAATATCACCTCTACTTGGTGAATTTACTTTTATATTTAAATAATTAGCCATAATGTCTTTATCAATTATACTAGGTACTATTATTTCTTTAGGAAGTAAGTTATTCTTTTCATAAAACTCTATAATATAATGAGTTAGAGTTTCATCTATATCATCAACAGTAGTAAAAATATCATTATGTTTCCCAAATAATAAACCCTCTCTTATATAGAAAGTAACTACTGATAAGTAATTATTATCTTGATAAAATCCAAATACATCAAAATTATAATTTTTATTAAGATCTATTTTCTGTTTAGTTAGGGTTATATCAATATCCTGTAACATTTGTTTTAATTCTAAAGCCTTTTCAAAGTTAAGATTATCACTAGCTTTTTGCATTGCATCTCTTAATTTTTTTTCAATATGCGTACTATTACCTTTAAGAAAAGATGTTATTTCTTCTATCATTTTATCTAATTTATCTTTATCTACTTCTTTAGCACAATATCCTAAACATTCACCTATATGATAGTATAAACAAACTTCTTTTTTTAGGTTTTCACACTTTCTAAGCGGATATACCCTATTAATCATATTAACTGTTTTTCTAGCAGCAGTAACATTAGGATAAGGCCCATACAACTTACTTTTATGTTTTTTACGATTAATATTTCTAACAATTCTAAGTCTTGGATACTTTTCATCAGTAAGTTCAATATAAGGATAACTTTTATCGTCTTTAAGTAAAATATTATATTTAGGATTATATTTCTTTATTAAAGTTATTTCTAATATAAGAGATTCTAATTCACTTGATGTTACTATGTATTCAAAATCAACTATATCATTAACTAACATAGCTGTCTTTCCAGTATGCGTACCCATAAAATAACTCTTAACACGATTATGTAAGTTCTTAGCTTTACCAACATAAATGATAATACCATCTTTATTTTTCATTTGATAACTTCCAGGTAAATTAGGAACTAGCTTTAATTTCTCTTTTATATATTTTTTAGTTTCTTCCGTCATATAATCCCCTCTTTTTCTTGTATTTTAACATTAATTTTAATATATGTAAATTATATATAATTTTTAATTACTAGTTTCATATACTTTATTAGGTTGATATTATGAAAAATAAAATTATAAAAATAAGTATTGTAATTATTTTAATTGTTATATCCATAGTACCTTTTAAGTTTAAAGAAAATAAACAAGATAATAATATTGAAACTAATATTGAAGAATCTAGGCAATATGTCATTAGTGCTACTTATCCAAAAACTAATATTAAAAAATTAGATAATGAAGTTGAAAATTTCGTATTATCGCAAATAAAATTATTTAAAAATAAAAGTAAAGAAATCAAATATTTAATAGATCGTGATGAATTAAATATTGATTATGACTACTATACAGTTAATGATCGTTATATTAATATCACAATTAAATTATATATTTATCATAGTTTAGAAAGTATTGAAGAATACTATGTTCAAACTTATTATTTTGATAAAATAAGTAATCGTTTTTATAATGTTTTAGATATTTTTTCTAATGAAAATGACTTATTATCAAAAGTTAATAATATGCTAATAAGCAATAATAAGAGTATGATAAATAATTTAGGTGAACTAACATACTCTTTTGATAATGATTATCTAATTATTTATTTAATTGAAAATAATATAACTACATATAAAATACCTTTAAATTCTATTAAATTAAATATTGAAATTATAAATAATGACAAGGAAAAAGATATAGAACCTGTAATTAAAAATGATAAAATAATAGATCCAAAACTGCCAGTAGTTGCACTAACATTTGATGATGGACCAAGTAGATATACTAAGGATATTATTGATACTTTAAAAAGTAATAATGTAAATGCAACCTTCTTCGTATTAGGCAATAAAATAGAAATATATAAAGATATAATTAGTGAAAGTATTAAGAATGGTAACGAAATTGGTAATCACTCATATAATCATAAATGGTTAAGTAAACTATCAACTAATGAATTATTAGATCAAATAAATAAAACTCAAGATATTTTAAAAGAAACAGTTAATTATACACCAACCTGTTTCAGGCCAACATATGGTTCTGTAAATAATAGAATTAGAAAAAGTATTAATCTTTCTATAACTCTATGGACTATAGATACTAAAGATTGGAAAATTAATAGTGTGGATCGTATAGTTGAACGAGCAATAAAAGATATAGAAGATGGAGATATTATTTTAATGCATGATATTTTTCAAAGAAGCAGTGAAGCCTTAAAGAAAATAATACCTAAACTAAAAGAACAGGGATATCAATTTGTAACAATAAGTGAACTAGAAGAAGTAAAATTGCTTCGCACTAAATATTAAAATTTACAAACAAAATCTATTATTATATAATGTTATTGGTGATAACATGCAAACTATCAAAGAAAACATTGTTGATAAATATGAAATAAAACAATCCAAATTTATAACATTACTTTATAAAATAAATAGTATTGATGACATAAATATGTATTTGCAAGAAGTTAAAAATAATTATAAAGATGCAACGCATTACTGTTATGCATATAAATTTAATGGTAATCAAAAATTCAGCGATGATGGTGAACCTGGAGGTACTGCTGGATTACCAATTGTAGAAGTATTAAATAAAAGAGATATTAATAATGTATTATGTATAGTAGTTAGATATTTTGGTGGTATTAAATTAGGAGCTGGTGGATTAGTTAGAGCTTATACAAAAGCAGTTTGTAATGCTATTGATAAGAGTCAAATAATTATATTAGATAAAGGTTATTTAATAAGAATTAATTTAAATTATGATGAACAAAAACAGTACGATTACTTATTCAAAGACAAAATAATAAAAAAAGAATTTAATAATCAAATTACTTATTATATTAAAATAAGTAAAGATGAATTAGAAAAAATAAACAATATAAATTTTGAAATATTAGAAAATATATACATAGAAAAACCATTCAATTAAGAATGGTTTATTTTAATTTTGTTAGCTTCATTTAATATTAAACAATATATAACTAAAATTTTATTTTATCTTTTATATAATTAGTTACCTCATCTACTGGCAGTGTAATTTGTTCCATAGTATCACGATCACGAACAGTAACTGTATTATTATTTAATGTTTCTTCATCAATAGTAATACAGAAAGGTGTACCAATAACATCTTGTCTACGGTAGCGTTTACCAATATTACCACTATCATCATATCCAGTCATAAATTCTTTACTTAGTTCTTTATAAATTTCTTTAGCTTTTTCACTATGATATTTTTTCATAAGCGGTAAAACAGTTACTTTATATGGAGCTAAATATGGATGAAAATGCATAACTTCACGAGTTTGACCATCTTCTAGTGTTTCTTCTTCATAACTATCACATAAAGTAGTTAAAACTAATCTTTCCACACCTACACTTGGTTCAATAACGTAAGGAATATATTTTTCATTTGTTTCGGGATCTAAATATTCTTGAGATACTCCAGATACTTTTTGATGCTGTGTTAAATCATAGTCAGTACGTGAAGCTATACCCCATAATTCTCCCCAACCAAATGGAAATTTATATTCAATATCAGTAGTAGCATTACTATAGAAACATAATTCTTCTTTAGAGTGATCTCTTAATCTTAAGTTTTCTTCTTTAATACCAAGTGAAAGTAAAAAGTTTTTACAAGTATCTTTATAATACTTATGCCATTCTAATTCCGTACCTGGTTTACAGAAAAATTCAAGTTCCATTTGTTCAAATTCTCTTACTCTAAAAATAAAGTTTCCTGGTGTAATTTCATTTCTAAAGCTTTTACCAACTTGCCCAATTCCAAAAGGCACTTTAAGACGCATACTTCTTTGTACATTTAAGAAATCAACAAATATACCTTGTGCTGTTTCTGGTCTTAAATAGATTGTATTTTTAGAATCTTCTGTTACTCCTTGAAATGTCTTAAACATTAAATTAAATTCACGAATATCAGTATAATCTAATTTACCACAATTAGGACATACAATATTATGCTTTTTGATATAGTTCATTAACTCTTCATGGCTCATTCCACCAGCATCTTCTACACCATTAGCTTCAACTAATTTGTCAGCTCTATGACGTGTTTTACAATGCTTACAATCAATTAAAGGATCTGAGAATGTTTGAATATGTCCACTTGCTTCCCATGTCTTTGGATTCATTAAAATAGCACTATCAAGCCCAACATTATTAGGATCTTCTTGAATGAATTTTTTCTGCCATGCATTTTTAATATTTTTCTTTAATTCTGCTCCTAGTGGACCAAAATCCCAAGTATTAGCAAGACCACCATATATTTCACTACCTTGAAATATAAAACCATATTGCTTACATAAATTTACTAATTTTTCCATCGTTAATTCATTTTTCATCTTATCATCTTTCCCTTCTCATTAATAAAATTTTCCATATAACTAACCCATCCATCATGATTATGTATAATAGTTAACCATTTAGTTATGTCATCATTTAAAAAATATTCATCTTGCATAAAATTTAATTGTTTAAATAAAAAATCATAATAATGATTTTCATCATAAATAACTATTGGTACATTTTTATCATTACTTCTATTCTCTTCTACGAAAGATAAAACTTCCGATAATGTACCAACACCACCAGCTAGAGCTATAATTAAATCAGAATTTTCAAATAATGATTTTTTTAAATCAAAAGTTGTTTCTCTAATGTAATGTTTGGCTTTAGGTAGATTTTTGATATCATCTGTATATCTTTCTGTAGTAAATGAATAAATATTTCTACCTTTACTAGCAAATTCCTGATAACAAACTCCCATCATAGAAGTAGAACATCCTCCAAATACTAAGTCAAATTCTTTACTAGCTAAATCTTTAGCAATACTTCTAGCAATACTTACATAATATGAATTTATTTCTCTACTACTAGATGATAATATAGCTACATTCATATATTTTTCCTCCCTGCTTAGTAAAATAAAAAAAGAAACTCTCCAATATATAGGGACGAAAATATTATCCGCGGTTCCACCCTACTTATTCCAGAAGAATCTCTTTTATTTATATTGCTCCGGCTTTTCCATAGCCATCATCACAGCATTAATTAAATTTTAATACTTTATATTTATTTAGTCAATAATTAAATTTTAATAGTTACAAAATACGAAATTATAAAACAAATAGTACCACCAACGTAAACAACTAAAATAAGAGCAATATACGCAAATAAGTATAGATAGTATGCTATATTAGCTAAAATTTTACAATCTAATATTTTATTATATAATTTGATACTTAATAGAATTATTGTTAATACCAAAGTGATAACACTAACTATCACCATTGATATTAGTCCTTTAGGCATATAAGTAAGTTCAATATTATTATTGCCCTTTTCAAGCTTAATACCAATAAAATTATCAAATACTTTAATTACTTCTACTTCTTTACCATTATTAGTTGCTTTATAACTATCACTATAAGCTATTGGTAAATATAATATCTTATCTTCCTCACTTGTTACAGTAGCTGTTATTTTATTACGATTGTAATTTATATTAGTATCTATATGTTGATTATTAATAAAATCTTCATATTTACTATTGTCCATAATACCTATCGTAATATTATTTAAATCAACGCTTTTTAATAACTCTATTTTAATATTAATTTTTTCATTATTGTAAGTACCTAAGTTGATAACCCCATTATTATCTTCATCCATTACTTTTTCTTGATACAATTTATCGTTGATATAAATGTTAAACTTTTCATATATTTTTTGATTTGCTGTATTATTTAAAGTTCTTAATAATTCTAAATATACTGTTTTTTTGCCTTTAATATCAATATCAGTTTCAAAATAACTGTATCTATCTTTATCTATTATTTCATAATATTTATTATCTTTATACTGTGATACTTGAATATTATTAAGTTTAAAATGTCCAATTATATCAAATATATTATCTTTAGTACCAGTAATACCTTGATATATTGAATTGGAAATTTGAAATGAATTATCTTTATCAAAAATAGTATCATTATTATTTATTAAATAGCCATATGATGGGAATTTTTTCAATTTATAAAAATAAATATTTTTATAAGACTTAATATATTCATAGTATTCATTATCTATCTTTTTATCGCTCATTAAATATCCATTAGCTAAAACACTATCTAAGAATAAATTACTACCCCTAGAATATGTTTTAACCCACATTGATGAATAACCCATTTTTTTTAGGCTTGTTAAATTATTAGCATCTGTTAAGGAAGTAAAATGATCCCAATTATGATAGTTCATAACCATACCACTATTCATAATCATATCAATAACTTCATTTTTAATACGGTAATAATCACCTGATTGATAATCTTTAGATATTAAAGCTAATTCTTCATACTCGTCTGTTAATCTTTTTTGATCAAAATCAATTCCCATGTAAATGGATGAATTAACAATAATATGAGTAAATGTCATTAAAGACATTAAAATTAAAGCAAATGTAGTTAATTTTTTATTTAATATCAAAATTATATAACAACCTATAAATGATATTAATGTAGTAAGTATCAATACAAGTAGCAATAAATGATTACCAGAAATTGATAATTTATTAATTGCCAATTGAAAGTCAGAATAGTTAACAGCAATAACTATTACCATGCAAACAGATATTAAAACAGTTATTATAACAGATTTTAATTTAGGATGTTTTATTATCAAATCTGTATTAAAATTAGAATTTTCATATCCATAACAAGCACCAACAATTAGCATTAACATAGTAATGAAACCCATACGATAAGTAAAAAAAGCATATGAGCCAAAATGCCAGATCTTATTTATTGGTTCAATTAATATTGGTATTAATAATATTAATAATACCGGAATATAAAAACTTAAAAATTTTTTATGTTCTTTATAATTTTTAGCTAGTAAAAAAATTCCAAGATACATAATGCCACCAAATAATAGCATTGCTAATTTATCAGTAATAGGTCCAGTTTTAGAATTTAATAAAGTTTTTAAATTAATTCCCAATCTAGAAGAAACAGATATTTGCAAATAAGCAGGAACAACCACTACCGATGATAATAATAAACTAATTATAGTAGAAATTCCAAGTGATAAAATAGCTTTTTTACGAAGTTCTTTATCATCTTGATAAACCAATAAATAAATAAATGATGCTAAAAAAATAAATATAACTAACATGATTGATACATAAAAACTAAAAATCAAACTAAGTGATAAAGTTATTATATAAAGTGTTGGTTTTTCTAAATCCAATACTTTTTTAAGCCCTATCATGACAAGGGGTAATAAATACATTGCATCAATCCAAGGTGTAATCAAATACATCATTAATCCATATCCAGAAAAAGCATAAACTATTGCTAAAGTAACAGATAATAGAAATGGCAATTTTTTAAAATACTTTCTAATAAAGTATAAGCAAGTTAAGGAACAGCATAATGTTTTTAAAGCAATTATTACTGACACCATTAAATATACTTCTTCTCTCTTTACTAAAAGTACTAAAAAACTAAATGGACTCAAAATATAATATGCTAAAATACCAACAAAATTAATTCCACCACTAGTAGAAAAATCAATAAGTAAAGAATCATTTCCCCTAAAGCAATCATAGAAATGATAATAAAAGGCTGTGATTTGATCGTGCATATCGCTCCATATAAGAGAGTTTTTACCGAATGGATAAATACCTTTTAACAAAAATATAATAATAAATATGCCAAGTACGATACCTGTAGTAAGTAAATATGGCTTCAATTTCTTCATAATAATACCTCTATCCTATTTTACTTAGATTTTTTAAAAAGTTTTTACTCTTTAAATACAAACCTGAATATTGATCATAATAATCAGTAATAAACTCATTTAACTCTTTTTTTATTTCGTTAGATAATTCTAATTTAGTTATCTTACTAACATCAACATAAAAAAACATGCGAATTAACTGAATAGTTTTGCTACTATATATTCTACCATCTTGATAACAGTTTTGGCAAACATAACCACCACTATTTGACGAAATAGTGACAATATTTTTAGTACTACCACAAATACTACATCCATCAATATTAGGTCTAATTCCTAAAAAATCTAATAATTTAAGCTCATAAATATTAACTAAGATTTCTTCATCATACATTTCATTTATTTTTTTTATAACAGATATTAGTAATTCATAAATTTTAGTAGCCTGTGTAAGTTCAACTTCTTTAAATATTTGTTCAGTTAAATCCAAAATATATGAAACATAACTAATCTTATTAATATCAGTTATAACATTTTTTAATGTATCTAAAACATCGGCACTTATTAAAGTAGATATACCTCCTTCTTTATAATAAAGATTAAAATTACCATAAACAAGTTTACCGCTAACACCTCTTAATTTACTTTTAATATTACGACATCCCTTAGACATAACACTAATTAAGCCATAGTCTTTAGTTAAAATTTTCAGTATCTTGCTTGATTCACTATAGTTAGTTTCCCCTACTATAATGCCTTCTGTTTTTACGATTTTCATAACTGTTACTTCTTTCTATTTTACCTAATAAATTGAAATATTTAATATCTCCTGTTTGCTTAAATAAATCCCATAATATTTTATCCATTTTTATCACCTATTATATTATGGGAATCATTTAACCTTCTAATTCATCTAAACCTAATTCTTTTAAATATTTTTCTCTATCACGCCAATTTTTAATAGTTTTAACAAATAATTCTAAATAAACTTTCTTACCAAAGTATTCTTCTAAATCACATCTAGCATCTATACCTATGTCTTTTAACATTGAAGCATTTTTTCCAACAATTATTTTTTTAATAGAATCACGATCTACTATAATAGCAGCCTGTATTATAACTTTATCATTTTCTTCTATCTTTTTTTCAACTATACAAGTTACTGAATGTGGTACTTCTTCTCTTGTTTTTCTTAGTACTTTCTCACGTATTATTTCACTTATATAAAAATTAGTAGAAATATTGGTAAATGTTTCATCTTCAAATATCTTACCATCATTAGGTAAATAATTTTTAATTGTTTTAATAAGAGCATCAACATTATCATTTTTTAAAGCTGAAATAGGAAAAATCTCACTAAAATCATATAAATCTTTATACTTCATTATAATTTCTAACAATTTATCTTTAGCTATTCTATCTACTTTATTTAAAACTAAAATAATTGGTAATTTTTCCTCTTTTAGTCTATCTAAAATAAACATATCACCTTTACCAATACCTGCTTCAACATCAACTAAAAATAAAATCAAATCGACATTTTCACTAGTTGAATATGCCTTTTTATTTAAAATATTACCAAGCTTATTAATTGGTTTATGAATACCAGGTGTATCTACAAAAACAATTTGACTATCACTATCTTCATAAACACCTTGAATAATATTTCTAGTAGTTCCAGCTTTGTTTGAAGTAATAGCAAGTTTAGTTTCTAATATCGAATTTAGTAAAGTACTCTTTCCTACATTTGGTCTACCTACAATACTAACATAACCACTTCTCATTTTAAATTTTCCTCTCCAAAACTATTAGGAGTTAAATCTTTTAAAATATATTTATTATTTTCTCCTAATACATTATAACTAATAATTTCTAAATCTAAATTACAATAATCAACCAAAGCTTGTCTACATATAAAACAAGGTGTGATGATATCTTTAGTTTGATTTAAAATATAAATCTTTTTAAAATTTTCTTTTTTATAGCCATTGGCTATTGCACTAAATATAGCACATCTTTCAGCACAAACACCAGCTTGTGGTGAACTAGTCTCAATATTAACTCCAGGCCATAGGGAATTATCATCACACTCTAAAATTACAGCTACAGGGTAATGATAATATTTACTACTTGAGTTTTTAATAATATTATTTAACTTTTCAAAAACAGTATTATTTTCCATATAATCTCCTTAAAATAATGCAATAATTTTAGGAATAAAAATAATTCCAGCAACAAACAAAGAACTAACAGATAAAACAAGTGATGCTCCACTAGCACAATCTTTAGCTATTTTAGCAAGAGGATTAGTTTTAGTAGTTTCTAAATCTACACACGCTTCAATAGCACTATTAATTAATTCACAAGCTATAACCATACCAATACATATAACAATTAAACATAGCTCAATTTTAGAAACTTTAAGAATGAAACTAACAATAAATGCTAAAACTGTTGCTATCATCATTATTAATATATTTCGTTCATTCTCTATAGCATAAATAATTCCATCTACAGCATGATGAAAACTTTTTACATATTTTTCAATAAAATTACCATTGTCTTTTCTTCTTTTAATCTTATGCATCTTGTTCACTACCCCTTCTAATACCAAACTCATTTAGAATATCTTCCTGTTTAGAAAACATTATTTTTTCTTCTTCTTTTTCCATATGATCATATCCTAATAAGTGAAGTAAACCATGAATAGATAAAAAAGCGAGTTCTCTTAAGAATGAATGACCATATTCTTTAGCTTGTTCTTCTGCTCTTTCAACACAAATATAAATATCACCTAATACTCTATGATCTAAAGTAATTGTTTCATTATCTTCAAGTGCAAAACTAATAACATCAGTAACACGATCAACATGACGATAATTCCTATTTATTTCATGAATAGTATCACTATCTACAAAAATAATATTAAATTCAACATTTTCAAGTTTTTCTCTTTTAAGAGCAAATGCTAATAGTTCATATATTATTTTAGTTTCCTTTTCTAAATTATAATTTGTTTCATTAAAAATTTCATAAATATTCATCTTACTACCACCATCCATATATAACTTATAAATAATCCTACCAAAATAACTGACATGATATTTAAAAACCAAGTCGATTTAAACGGCTTAGGAAGAGCATCGCCTAGGCAATCTATCACTCTATAAACGCCATACCCAAGTAAACCGCCAATACAATTTAATAGTATATCATCAATGTCAAATACTCGTCCTATTAATAATTGTGTTGTCTCTACCGTAACTGATGCGAAAAAGACTAAACATAAAGCTTCCCATGGCTTGTCCAGTTTAGCATACAAAGAAGCAAAAATACCATATGGAATAAAAAGTACAATATTACCAACTACATTTTTTATAAATAGTCTACTTCCTATTTTATAACGCATAATTTCCTTAAAAGGAACTAAATTATTACCACTAATATATAATGTTTGATCTTCAAAAGTAACAACTTGGAATAAACATAAAATATAAATTAAAAATAGTAAAGTAAAAATTTCCTTATACAATATAAACGGTTTTTTATTCTTAACAATATCAATAACCCTAATAGAAGATAATGTTAATACTGATATTAAAACCATAGGCCAAGTAAATTCCATCACACTTTTAATGGTATTATCTAAGGGAGTAATCATTCAATCACCCAATTTCTTATTCATTTGGTAGTGTCTCATTTATAATATTTTGATATTCCGTAATATCTTCATAAATTTTATAAAACATTACTATCTTTATTTTACTATTTTCTTCAGTTATTTTCAAATTTTTTTCATATAATATTTCAATATTATTGCCAATTTTTTCCATCAAACGATTTCTAGCTATATTAGAAGCCGCTGTAATAGCATTATCTTTAGTATATAGATAATCTAATATTTCAGTTTCATTTTCTTCTAATAAGGAAATTGATATAGGAAATAAATTATTTTTTAAACTATATTTACTAACATAATTACTAGTTTTATATTTATTAAACTGAAACAAGTTAATATTCTTATTAAACCATCTAAATTGAATTAGTTTTTGCTTTCTACCCGTTATTTTCTCCTCATGATAATGATATGGTAATTCTACTGTTACTGTATACCATGTTTCTGCATAAACAGTACCATTAGCTCTAGTAGTTCCAACTACATTTTCCTTATTGTGAATAGTACCACCTATTAAAATATCACCTTTTTTAACATACTGATCTTTTTTAGCTATAATTTCTCCATCTGAAGAAACTATTTTCTTTATAATACCATTTTTCTTAGCTATAATATCTCGTGGTGATGTATCATTATTATCATCTTTTTGTTTTCTTTCTTCTACCTTAATTTGATACTTAGTACCTTGTCTTTCTATTTCTATCCAATCTATTTTATCATGATATTTTTTTAAAATATTTTCTTTTATTTTTTCTTTTTTTTGATATGAAACCGCAAAATGATATTTACTTATGCCCTCTTTGTCTAATTCAGTTAAAACTAATTCTCTTAAGTCTTTATCATTATGAATAACTTCAACATCAAAAATAATATTGGTTAAACAATAAAATATTATAGAACCAATAACTATCATAATTAAGAAGATAAGATACTTCTTAACAAACTGTTTTATATTAGCTACACCATAAGCCTTAATTATTTTAATATCATAAATAGTCTTTATTTTCTTTATCTTTTTATAGTCTTCTTCACTTACTTTAATAATAGCTTCTTTTTCGTGCATTTCCATGTTTAATATATTAATATGCATTTTATGTAAATTATAAATAAACCTAGGAATATCTTTTCCTATAATTTGTATATCGTAAAAACTCATTTATTTTTTAAATTCTATAGTTGAAAAAGTTCCAACTATAGCTATTTCATTATCTAATAATTTTTTCACACGCAAGTCTTTGCCAGTAACATTTATATTAAAATCATTACTTGATAATGAAATTTTACTATCCTCCATATAATTAATTTTTTTATAATTAACAACATTAAGCATATTATTTACATAAACAATTTTAAAATCATTATCGTTTATATAACGCATAACACTAAACATAGTATCACCTATTTAAATGTATGAAAAAAAAGACTAATTATTAGTCTTTTTATTAGCTATTAAGTTTTTCTTTTATTAAACTGGATACTAATCCCATATCAGCTTTACCTTTAACTAATGGTGTTACCTTGCCCATAACTTTACCCATATCTTTAATACCAGAAGGTTTTACTTCTTCAAATACTTGATTAATAATAGTTATAATTTCATCTTCTGATAATTGTTCTGGTAAATATTTACTTAATATATCAATTTCTTCCTTAGTTTTATCAATTAAATCTTGGCGATTACCTTTTTCAAATTCCTTAATTGATTCATTTCTAGTCTTAATTTCTTTTGACACTACATCAATTAATAATTCATCATTTATTTCTTTTTTATGATCAATACTTTGAAGTTTGATAGCACCTTTTACGCCACGTAAAGTAGCTAGGCGAACACTATCTTTTGCTTTCATGGCTTCAATAATTTCTTTATCTAATTCTTGTACTAAATTCATAATTTCCTCCTTTATAGAAAAAGACTAATACTTACGATTAGTCTCTATTTTTATTAGCTTTGTTACGCTTACGAGTATTTTTAATGCCTTCTTTTTTAGCATTTCTTCTCTTAACGCCTGGCTTATCATAGCCTTCTCTTTTTTTGCATTCAGAAGGGACTCCATCTCTAGCAACTTTTTGTTTAAATTTCTTTAAAGCAAACTCAAGATTTCCATTTTTTACCGCTACCTGTGTCATTATTTCCCCTCCTTCCGCTTTCACTACTATCGATTATAACGCATATTATCCGATTTTTCAACATTTTTTTCACAAATTTAACGCTTTAAATAAAAAGGATAGTGAATTTTTCACTATCCTCTAAAAAACAACTAAGTCATATAAAAAATGAAAGAAAGTTCCGGTATATATGCCCAAGTTAAATATTGTATTTAATAATAGATTAATAATAATTAAAATACAAGGGCTTAAAATAATAAAAAGAAGAATTTTAATACATTTATTGTTCTTAAGAGTATTTAATATTTGCATAAATTCTTATTTCCAATACGTCTTAATGAACTACCTAAACTTTGACCAACTGAAAAAATAAATTTTCCTGTACCTGTAAGTGCATTAATTATAACACCAGTCCAATTAAAACCACCTACTATGAGCATTAACTGACTATCATTAATTTTATTCATACTACCTCCTAATTACATCTTAATGGTCTAGCTATTCCATCTAAAATTCCAACTACAAAAATGGTTGCTGATACAATACTAGCAAAAGCCCAAAAACTAAAACCACCTTTTACTTTTTCTAATTCTTTTTCATCTAATTTTTTCATCCAATTCCTCCTGTCATAAATTTAATAATTTTATTTAAAATAGTACCCTCTTCCTTCAAAATATAACTATTACTAATAACAGCATCACTATCATATCCATCAATATTAATATAGATAGTTTGATAAACAACATTGTTAATATTATTATAATCTGTATCAACTTTTAAAACTTCATAATAATACTTAATATTATCAATATAAATACTATTATTAGCTTTTAAGTAATTAATTTTTTCACTACTAACTATAATTGAAAAATAGTTATCAGTTTTAATAAGAGGATATTTATCATAAATATAAAATTTAAATTTACATAAAATAATTATTCCTACTATTAATAAAAACAAACTAATTAGTAAAATATGTCTCTTATTTTTAATTTCTCCTATTATTTTATAATCTTCAAAACTAAAATTATTTTTCATATGCCAGTTTCCCTTCTATACAATATTTATTATTAAATAAATCTTCATTATGAAAACGATGAGAAATAATAATAAAAGTTTTATCAGGAAAATTATTAAATAAATTTACTAGTATTTGTCTTTCTTTTTCTATATCAACTTGATTTAATGCTTCATCTAATATATAAATATCAGCATTTCGTAATAGAGATCTCGCCAATATAACTCTTTGTCTTTGTCCACCACTAATATTAAATCCATTTTCTTCTAATAACATATCGTAAGTCAAAATATTTTTTTCTACAAACTCATCAATTAAGCAAAGTTTAGCTATTTTCAAAAAATAATCATAATCCACTTCTTTATCAAGTACTATATTTTGATAAACAGATTCAGTAAAAAGAATTTCTTGCTGTGATATATAACACACTTTTTCATTGTAATCACTAGCATAAGTATTAATATCTCTAGCCTCAATATAAACCATCTTATTATCAACATTTAACTGTTTGGCTAATATTTTAGCTAAAGTACTTTTACCACTACCACTACTACCATAAATAAGTACCCTATCACCCAATGCAACTTTTAAATTAATATTATCTAATAATAAATCTTTACCATTATAAGAAAAATGTAAATTATTAATATCAATATTACCAAGTTGCTTATTAACAGTTTTTTTATGTTTTACTTTTGAGGATATTTCGACTTCATATAGTTCTGATAGTCTTTTTAAAGAAATTTTTGCCTCTTTCCAAGCTAAATTTAAATCAATAATATTTTTAATTGGTTCTAATAAATAACTAATTAAAGCCATAAAAGTTATCAAATAAGTTAATTCTAATTCACCAGTAACAACTAAATAACTTCCAACTATCATTACTAAAAATGTACCTATTTCATTAATAAAGTTTTTAAAAAACTGTTCTACAATAAAAAGATGATTAGTAAAATAACTTTTTTTATTATATTTACTGCATTTTAATAAAAAATTATTTTCAATAAATGATTGAATATTTTGGTTTCTAATAGTCTCAACTCCACTAATTGTTTCAACCATAAAAGAATTTAATAGTGATGAGGCTTGCTTACTTTTTTGAATATTATTATCAAGTGGTTTTTGAAAAATAAACATTATTATTAAGAATAAAATAACTATTAATAACACTATTAAAGTAAGTTTTATATTAATAAATAATAATGTTATAAAGACAAATAATGCTAGTGAGAAATCCAGGAATAAAGTAATAAATATTTTAGAAATGACGTCTCTAATATTTACTATATCATTCATTCTAGCTATTATTTCACCAGTAGTTCTATTTTTATAATAGAGGTATGGGAGTGATAGAATATGATGATAAACATCTAAAAGTAAACTTCTATCAAGTTCATGATTTAAAGTATTAACAGTACAATTTCGATAATAACTAAACAATTCTTTAATAAAAATAAAGTAAAGAAACAAGAAAGAAATTAAGAACAGATTTTTTATGCAGCCATATTCAATTACATATTCCATTAGAAATTTTAATTGAAATGAACAAATAATATTTAAGAAAGTAATTATTATTGATATAAATATAGTATAAAGTAATTTAGTTTTATACTTTGATATAAAGTTAAATATTAAATCTTTTAGCACCGTATTTTTTTCAATATATTTAACTTTTTTATAGGGTTTTAATAATATAAATTGATTAGTAGTTATTTTTTCAAATTCCGAAAACGACATTTTAGTAAGATTCTTTTTACTAGGATCAGCAATTAAAATAGTTTTCTTTTTTCTGTTAATACCATAAATTACCACAAAATGTTGATAACTCTTTTTTATTACCACATGACTGATGCAAGGAATAAATTCATCTTTTAGGTTAATTATTTTTCCTTTAACACCAAAAGCAGAAAATCCAAGTTGCTTAGCACCCTCTATTAAAGAATAAGCACTAACACCATCTTTCGTAGTATGGGTTATATTTCTTAAATATTCCCTAGATACACCACCACCATAATATCTAGTTAACATTTGTAAGCAACATACTCCACAATCTTTTAAATCAGTTTGCGATTCAAATGGATATTTCACTTCTATCACCTCCCAATTGTATTATTTCTGTTTTTTTATAAATATCTAAAAAAAATAAAAAAAAGATCAAAAAATGATCTTTTTAGTTTAATTTTTCCATAGTTTTATCAATAATTGAATATAAATATATATCTACTTTCTTTCTACTTTTATTTTCTATATACTTACGATAACCATCTAACTGCTTAACATAATTTATATCATTAATACTCTTTAATTTATAATCAATTATATCAATATGGTCATCATATTCTAAAATTAAATCAATAATACCATGTTTTTCTTCATTATCTATATTTGTATAAAATTCATATTCTTTAACGATATTAGCAGAATTAATATTTGTCAATAAAGGTTGACTTAAAAATTTAATAATGCATTGCTTTTCGTAATCAGTCATAGCTAATTTATCAAATTCTGGATTTTTAAAATCAACTAATTCAAATAATTTATGTATTCTAGTACCAAACCTCATATTATTCATAGTATTTTTATCTATTAATGAATTAACACTCTTAGAAAAATGTTCTTTAGTTAATATTTGTTTTTCATATGTATATTCAGAAACATTTAATTTAACATCAGTACTAAGATTATCTGGTAACTTATTTACATTTAATATTTTATAATCATTAGAAATAGGAATATTATCCAATTGAATATCTACAATTCTACTATCAACATCCTCATATATACTTTTTAAAATATCTAAGAATGAACGATACTGTTCCCTAATAACATCAGAAACAATATTATTATCTTTATCAGTACTATTTTCATCAAGACTAGCAATCATTATCATTTTTTCCTTGCATCTTGTTAGAGCCACATAAAACAATCTAATTTTTTCGCCTATTTCTTCAAAATAATATTTTTGTTTCAATAAATTCTTATAAAATGTATCCTGATACCCATTCTTAAAGCAAGGAGTTATAATGCCATATTCATTATCATATAATATTTTTTCTTTTAATTCACTCACATTAAAAGAAGCTCCAAGTCCACTATAATAACATATCGGATATTCTAATCCTTTAGATTTATGAATAGTCATAATCTTACAACTATTATCGTCTCCTACTGATACCGGAATTTTTATTTCTTTTTTACTACTAATTATATCATCTAAATAAACAATAAATTTATGGTAATCATAGCCTATATCTTGTAGTGATTCTGACAAATTTTTAAAGTATTCTAATACTGATATACCCATTTGAACATTTCCAATATTTATTAATTTCATATTAAAATCATAAGTATCAACTATACAGTTAATAAGTTCTTTTAAATTTAATTTTGGTAACATTTCTAAAATAGTTTTAGCTTTAATAATAATTTCAGAATCAAAATATAAATTATTAGTCATTGTATGAAAAATATCTTCATCAGAATAATTAAACAAATAACTTCTAGCAATACTAATAAAACTATATTTAAAAGTATTATCATAATCTTTATTTTCTAAACACTCAATTAATTTTAAAATATTACGAATTAAATAAACTTCATTTTGATCCATAATATTTTCATCTTTTAAAATAGTTAAAGGTATTTTCATATACTCAAATATTTTCTTATACAAAGTAAATTTACTACTTCGATCCATTAAAACCACAAAATCACTATATCTAATTTTTCTTAAAATCAAAGTATCTTTATCAAATATTTGATAGTTATTATTAATTTTATCCTGTATATCTTTAGCTATAATAAAAGCTTCTATTTCTTCTGTTTTATACCTTTTATATATAGAATCTTTTTCTATATGATAATTATAAATATCAAAATTATAGTCTTGATCTGTTTTACCTTCATTAATATAAGTGTTGTTTCCAAAAACCATACGATGACTTTCTTGATAATTAGCCCCACCAAAATTATCATCCATTATATCATCGAATATTTGATTGATATTAGCTAAAACTTCACAACGACTACGAAAGTTTTTATTTAAATCAATCTTTCTACCACCAAGTTCTTTAGCATAATTATCATATTTTTCTTTAAAGATAAATGGATTAGCATTACGAAAACGATAAATAGATTGTTTAATATCTCCAACCATATAAACATTATTATTTTCTATTAGTTTAATAAACTGTTCCTGTAAATCAGAAGTATCCTGGTATTCATCAATCATTATTTCATTGAAATAATTCTTAAGTTCTAGCCTAATATCTTCATTATCATGAACCAAACGAATTGCCAACTTAGAAATATCAGTAAATTCAAATACATTCTTATTCATTTTATAAATATTTATTTTTTCATCTAAAGTTTTTATTATTGAAATTATAGCTACTATGTAATCTTTAGTTGATAAATAATCATGAATCATATCATCAGTACTATCAAATATACACATATCTTCTATTACTTCTATCTGTTTATTTAAAGTATCTTTTAACTTCTTAGCTTCGTCACCACTATTTTTAGGTAATCTTGGTAAAGTAATATCTAGACTATTTTTAATTTCATCATAATTAGTTGCATTTAATAGTGGTTCTAATTGATCATAAAATTTAAAATAATCATCACCATCTAATATAATCTCTAATTTTCTAAGAATAGATTCAATTTTAGAAATATTACTTTTTAATAAAGTTTCATATTCATTTACCCTAGCTTTAATAGTGTCAGTATCATAATATTTACTAACATAATTATCTAAGTATATTTCTTTATCATATTTAAGATCAAGTTTATTATTTAAATCTAAAATATATTTTTTTATTTCATTATCATCTCGTAAGCAAAAATCAGTAATTAGCTTTTCAAAACAACTAGAATTTTCTTTATAGAATTTTTCAAATACTTCATCAAGCAATTCTTTTTTTAAAAGAGAAATTACATTTTCATCAACAATCGCAATATTTTTAGCTAAATTAAGTCTATCATGATATTTTTTAACTACCGATAAAGCAAATGAATCAAAAGTAGTAATATAGGCTTTATCAATACGATTAAGTTGTTCTAGTAAACCTGCTTTACTTATTTTATCACGAATTCTAAGCATCATTTCGTAAGCTGCTGCCTTAGTGAAAGTTAAGATTAAAATTTGATCTATATTAACTCCTGATTTTACTTTTCTTAACGTTCTTTCTGATAAAACAGCTGTTTTACCACTTCCAGCACCAGCACTAACTAAAATATTAGAACCCTCTAAATCAATAGCCTGTTGTTGTTCTTCAGTCCATCTTGGCATAACTTCACCTCCTAATCACTTAAAAAATCCAAATTTTGATGCTTTTCAAGTTCTACTGTATCTTCTTCTTTTTTATAACATATATCTCGATAACTACAGAATTCACAACCAATATTATCTTTATCTATTTTTTTAGGATTAATTAAAAATTCACCATTCAATATGCTATTAACAGCTTTATTTATGTTCTTATCTACTATTTCATCTATTTTATTAATTTGTTTGTCATTTAATACTTTAGAATAAGCATAGAAGCCCTCTTTCTTTTTCTTTAAACCACTTATCATAGCACTATCTTGATAAGTCATATCATACTTTTCTAATAAATCCTCTTTATCTGTAGAGTAGCCAACAAGTTTTAAGGCATTTTCTTTTAATTCATCAAGTGTTTTATCCTTAACTACCTTCATTTCTTTATTAATTATTTTTTGTAGATAAAAACCTACTATTTCCAAATTAGGAAACAAAGCACTTCTCTTAACAAAATATAAATATATAGGTAATTGCATACCAATACCATAAATTATATTATTTAAATTAGAAGGTAAATGACCAGTTTTATAATCAACTATACTAACCAAAGTATGATTATCATTTTTTAAGTAACAGATTTTATCTACTACTCCTACAAAATTAACTGGTATATTGTAGTTATTAATAATTGGTAAACTAAATCTTTTTTCATACAAATATGAATCAAAAGTAGTATATGATAAATGTTTTTTTATTATCTGAATATCATATTTTAGTTCTGTTTTTAATTTATCTAATAAAATTAATTTAGCTAAAGTAAATTCATATTTGCTAGCTTCTTCATTCCAAGCTTGATCAAAATCAAAGTCATCACTAAAACACTTTGATAAAACATAATGAAAAATATTACCAATATTCTGATAAAAATCATCAATATTCTCTTGTTTTATTTTTAATATATTACTTATATAATAACGGAAACTACAACGATAATATTCATCTATCGTTGAATAAGATACTGTAAATGGTTGCTTTAAATGATCTAATAATTCCTTTTGATCAATACCAGTAAATTGATTATTATATTTACGATATTCAATATCAGGATAATTAAATCTTAATATATCCATTTCATCATTATGGATACCATATTTATAATAATTATCATAATTTTTAGCTAATAGTATCTTATTTAAATCATTTGAAAAATTATATATAGTTTTAGGATTTTTAATAATTTCATAACCTTCCTCTTGAATTATAAGAGAAGGATTATAAGATTCAAAAGCTGTTTTTAATTTATAAGATATAAACATATTACATTTTTGACTTAAATTATTTTTTAGCTTATTAATACTATTAATATTTAAGTCATTACTTGTAAATAAATTAAGTTCTTGTTTCATATTATCTGTTAATAGTTCTTCATCTTTATGAATAATAGGATAATTTTCTTTATTAAATCCTAATAAATAGACATAATCAGTATCATTTATTTCTTCTATAGAAATAGTATTAATACTGTTAGTAATAGCCTCATTACTGATAAAAGTATGTTTTAAATCATATTCAATTAAATTATATAGTTCAATAGTATTAACACTTAATTCTATATATTCATTAAAAATAGAAATTATTTGATTAAAAACACTTGTATCAACTTTATCTCTTAATTGTTCAATTATTTCTAAAAAAGTTATGTTATTACTTATTAGTTCAAGAATTTTATTTCCAACAGGAAGATTATAGATAGATACCTTATTTTCAATATTAATTGGTAGTTTTGCCAACTTAAAAATTCTTTTTAATGGTTCAATATATTCACTGGATGGATTTATTAATTTAATATCACTAATATTAATACCAGTATCCAATTTACTTTTTATATCAGAAGCAACATATATTAATTCTTGATCTATATCGTTAAATTCAAATACTGTATGTTTTCTCTTATCATTTGAAATATTAATACTACTATAATTATAATTTTTAAAAATATTTAAATAAAAATCATCTAACTTACCACAACCTAAAATTATTATGTTAGTATTACTTAAGTAATATTTAAAATTATCGTCAAATATAAGTAAATTATTATTTATAAGATCATTTTTAATATCTAGTAATTGATTTAATTTAGTAGAATTATATTTTTTGTTTTCAATGTAATAACATGCATCGATATACTCTAATACTATTTCATATTTTAAATTTAATTTTTTCATTAAATAGTAAATAGCTTTTTTGTCATAATCAAAGAAATAATTTTTTTTAAATTCAATCAAATCCATTATTCTAAAAGAAACGATTTTATTATTATTATTTATTTCATTTACTATTTTTCTTTTTAAAGTATTGGGACAAATTATTAAATTGTTATCTTTTAAATATTCTGTTATCATCATATCACCGCATTTTCTATTAACATTATACCAAATAGATATTATATTTCATAGTAGAAAGAAAAAATAAGCAAGAAAAAAACATACCATATGGTATGTTTTAACTACTTATTATTGACCAGCATTTACTACTGTAGCATTAGCATAAACGTTAACAGTTACAGTGAATGACCTAGCATTGTATAAGTATAATTGTTCACTTGCTACATATTTAGCTTTTTCTTCATCACTAGTTAAAGCATTGTATTCAGCTTCAGTTAAAGCAACTTTATTAGTATTGTCTACATAAGCAATTCTAGTATAGTTAGCTTTTTCTTCTTCGCTTAAAGCATAGTAAGCAGTTGAAGTGATTAAAGTTCCATCAGTTTTCTTGAATTCTAATGGAGAATAATCAGTGTCAGTTCCATTTTCAGTAGTTCCATCTCCAGCTATCCACATTCTTAACTTGAAGTCTTGTGAGTAGTTAGTACTACTTGCTGGAACTGTACCATTGTAGATAGTTTTTTCAACAGCTACATCAGTACCAACTTTACTAGTTTGAGTTAAGCTAGCAAAAGTTTTAACAACATCGCCATTAACTGTTAATGGGGCAGCAGTTTCAGCACCACCATTTACAGTAGTTAAATATAATTTAACTTTGTCTTGTAAATCTTTGTCTGAATCAGCTTTCATTCTAGCAGTTACTTCATATGGAATAGCTGTCTTGCTAGTAGTCTTAGCAGTTACTTGGAAATCAAATACATTGTTATCACCTGTTAAAGCTTTTCCATCAGTATCTGACATTGGTAATGCTTCAGTAATTTTAATTCCATTACCTGTAGCTTCTTTTTCATCATATAAGAATGTAATTGTTCCTGTAGTAATTGTGTTTTCTGTTGTGCCTTCTTTTGCATATGAGAAGAATGCATAAGTAACACCAGCAGTAATCAAAACTAAACTAAGTACACCAATAACTGATAAAACTATACCTGTCGTTTTTTTCTTGTTCATTTTCTATCCTCCTACAACATATTTCAGATATCTTCATATCCTAAACTAATTATAGCAAAACCATATTTTTTTTCAATAGTAAATTAACTAAAATTCAAACAAATTTTTATAATTATTTATTTCACCTTGTAAATTAAGGTTATCAGCAAAATCAAAGAAATAATCATATCTAAAAATAGAATAACCAATACAATTAGTTAAATTTCTAGCTACCTGAATTTGCTTTTTTATTATATTATCATTCTCAATCCATTCATATTTACCATTCTTAGCATAATTATCAATAGATCCTGATTTATACAAAGATAAAGCAACAATCAATTTCGTATTATTTTTAATTAAACTGTTCCATTCATTAAGCGTTTTAATATAAGGTTTAGCTTCATTATTAAAACCATAATATAATTGTGGCATAATAAAATCAATATAACCATCATCCTTAAGCCATTTTTTCACATCAGCATAATGAATTTCATAATTATTATTTATATTACCATCTGGTGAAATACCAAACTGAATCTTAGGATTTATATTTTTAATATTTTTATATATGCTACTGATTAGTTCATTAACTTTACTAAGCCTATAGTCAGTTAACGAAATACTATTTTCTACTTCCTTATAATCAACTAAATCAATAGAATCATCAGGGTAAAAATAATCATCCATAATGATTCCATCAACCTGATAATTAGTAACTATTTCTTTAACCCCATCTACAATTAAATTAATAACTTCTTGACTACTAGGATTATAAAAGATACCCCTATCCTTAATAATTTTAACATTATTTGTATCCAACCACTTATAAGCCGGATTATTAACACTTATTTTAGTTATATCTGTATCATTTGAAATACGATATGGATTAATCCAAGCATATATTTCGATATTTTTAGCTTTAGCAGTTTTAATAAAGTAATCTAAAATATCTACTGTTAGTTCATCCCCTTGATTTTCTACCACAGTATATGAAGATGGAAAAATACTAGATTTATATATACTATCAGAAAAAGGTCTAACCTGTAGATATACTCTATTAAAATGTAATTTACTTATATTATCTATAATATTACTAATTTCAGACTTTATTTTTTTACTATCTTTATTATTTAAATACTTTGTACATTCAATATAAGAAACAAATATTCCCCTACTTTCCTTATCTATATTAGTTTCTTCTTCAGTTAAACTATATAATTTAAACATACAAAAAGCAGTAACGACAATTACTGCTATTAACCATAATTTTTTATTCATATCATCACCTAATACATAATATGTACAAGCTATACTAATATGTTTAATTTTTTGGTTTTATAATCAAAGTAGATGAATTACTAAAATCAACTTTTGATATTATATCATCATATTCCTTCTTATTTAAAGAACGATAAATTTCAACTCTATTAGAAATAATTTTTCCATATCTAATTATGTCATCTATAACATTTTCTAATGTCATATTAATATTATCTATCATCATCACTTCTGAAGAAATCCAAACTTTCTTTAATCTACTAATATCTTCTTCTGTAACATCATATGTTTCAAGTTCTTTTTTTATAGCTTTAACAAGTTCATCCGGATTAGAACTATCAGCTTTAAATGATATAATTAAGTAATTTCCTATTATTTCTCTTTCTATATAAAATGATGTCATTAACTTATCAGCTTTTAATTTTTCACGAAACAAAGAAGATAACCCAAATTTAATATTCAACATCATACCTATATATAAATCAAACAAATATTTATTATCTACATCATCTAAAGATATTTTAATACCATAACCAACTTTAGTAGTAGCAACTGGTAATTCTAATTCTACTTTTTCTTTATTTACTTTTAGAGGCTCTTCTTCACTAAAAACTTTAATGAGAAAATTAGAATTAGCCTTTTCTAAAGTTTTATTATTTTTAATAGTAGCTAATGCCTTATCTTTATCAAAATCACCACTAATCACTAAAAACATATTACTTGGTTGATAAAATGTATAATATGTATCATATAAATCTTCTTTAGTGATTTTATTAATTGATTCAACAGTACCAGCTATATCGATACGATGATTATCTTTTTGTAGTAAAGCTTTTTTTAATTCTTCTTCAAAGGTCCATTCTACTTCATCATCATACTGTTTTATTTCTTCAGCTATAATACCCTTTTCCTTTTCAACATTTTCATCTGTAAAATATGGACTGCCTACAAAATCTAATAAATAATCTAAATTTTCTTCAAAAGCCTGATTACCCTCAAAATAATACCTAGTACATTCAAAATTTGTAGAAGCATTAGAGTAAGTACCAGTTTTAGAAGCAAAAGTAAATGGGTCAACCCCATCTTCTTGTTCAAACATCTTATGTTCTAGAAAATGGGCAATTCCATCTGGAACAGTTCTTTTTTCCTTTTTACCATATGGTATAAAAGTTGTTTGAATAGAGCCATATTTAGTTATATAATGCATAGCATAATTACTTTTATTTTGATATGGAATCATATAAATTTCAAGACCATTATCTAACTTTTCAAAATATACACTTTGATCAAGTCCAATAAGATCAATCTTCTTCATTTTCAGTCACCCCTTCAAGTAAAAAGATAGTATCTATTTTTATTTTTTTAGCTACTTTAATAATATCATCTTTAGTAACTTTCATAACTTCTGTTTTTCTTTCTTCAATGCTTCCTAAATTTAATAAATCTTTAGCTAAATAAGTTTCAATAATAGCATTTTCATTATCTTCTATTTCTTTTAATAGAGAAATATAGTTCTCTTTAACTATTTTAATATGCTCATCAGTAAAATTGCCAAGTGTCATTTCTTTCATTAATTTTTTTATTAATTTTATCGTTTTTTCATAATTTTCCTTGCTTATACCTGCCTTTATAATCATTAAACTATCTAGTTTATTTAAAGATGAATAAACATAATAAGCAAGTGAATTTTTCTCACGTATTATTTGAAAGAACTTAGATTCACTATTTCCACCCAAAATCATATTATATATAGTTAAAACATAATTTCTTTCAAATTCAGTAAGAGAACCAATTTTACATCCAATAGATAATTTAGACTGATTACCCTGAATTTCTTCTTTAATCTCTTTAATTTTAGTTGGTAATTTAGAATGCACTATCAATTGTGATTCTTTAGGTCTTTTAAATGTAGGAAACATAAAATATTCTTTAAACAATTTTACAGTTTCAGTTTCATCTATATTTCCAATAACATATATATCAATCAGACTATTATTCATTATTTCATTATAATATTCAACTAATTTTTCCTTAGTTAAATCTTTTAAATCATCCATATAGCCAAATTCTCTATATCCATAAGGCATATCAGGATCCATTTCTTCTAACATTCTAACAACGCTATAAGTAGTTGGATTTTCCTTTATTTCTTTCAAACTATTGCTAACGCTATCATACAAAAACTTAAACGCTTCATCAAAATATTTATCATCTTTAAAGTTAGGATGAAAAATAATTTCTGATAAAAATTTAATACTTTCTTCAAACATTCCAGCTTCAGTGTATTTTTCATTTAATAAAGACATACAAAAGTTAATCATATTAAATTTTCCAGAACGATAAGATTTAGTATAAACGTTAACCGCATATAAATCCTGAGCTTTTAAAGCTATATCCCTTTTAGTAGGATACTTTTCTGTTGAATAAGTTAAAAAAGAAGCTAATACATTACGCAAAGTAATCTTCTTTTTATCTATTTTATCTCTTAAACATACACGAACAGTAACAGTCTTAAAACGATCTGTTTTTATTGTGTGCAATTGAAAAGATGTCATATCTGTTTTCTTATATTCAATATTCAATTAAATCACCTCTCTCATATTATGTACACTAATACATTATTTATCAATACTACTACTTTTATATTATAACAAACTTTTAATTAAATTTACTACAAGTATTTATATTTTCTAAATATTGTGTTAATATAAACAGAAAAAAAGGAGTTAATTATGCGTTATAACTGGGATATAAATGAAATCCGTAATGATATTAAACGGATGGAAGATTTAGTTAAAAATAATCAAGAGGATGAATTAATACTTGATCATATCAAACAGTATCACATGATGCTTAGTTGTGTTATTAAAGGAGAAAATGAAGAATTAGATAGCAATGAAATAAGCATCAGAGATCTAAACGAATATTTCTTTGAAAATATAACTAGAAAAGATTGTGAACTTGCAGATTTATTGATAGATAATTATGATATCGTTGAAAACTATACTAGTGATAGCCTACCTAGAATTGCAGTTTGTAATAATGATATTTTAATTAAAAATACAGAACATTTTTTAAAAGAATATACAAACGAACATATTTATGGTAAATATTTGAAATTAAGGCAAGAAAATCCTAATTACCTACATATCACCAAATTAGAAAATAGTGATAATAAGTGTCATGGTATAACTTTTAACGATAGTATATTTAGAAAGAAAAAAATTATTTTATTCCGCGATAATACATTTATGGATTTAGTCAGTTTACCACATGAATTATTTCATGCTATATTTAACGATTATGATTGTGATAAAAGAAGTAGTTATCAAAGTTATTATGTCAGTGAAATTGAAGGAAGTTTTGCTAATTTATTAGTTACTGAATTTTATAGAGAAGCACTACCAGATATTAGTAAAGAATGTGAAGAACATTTTTTATTAGAATACAAAGAACAGTTAATGGAATTAATTGTTAATTTTAGTTATTTAAGTTCATGCAACAATAGAAACAATTTGCGTAAAAATAAATTCGAGAAAATATTAGGACTTTATAATTTAAGAATAAATAATGAAAAAACATTAAGATCATATATGAATGATACTTGTGGAGAAATAATAACTTATGCATTATCATATTTGGCATCTATTGACCTACTAGAAATATATAAAAAAGATAAAGAATTTGCACTTTATCTATGATAATTTATAATAACAAGTGCAACACTTGAAGTATTAATAAAAAAAGTTCATATATTACTCATGATATAATGTTGG
>CAKPMC010000009.1 GCA_934167875.1 uncultured Bacilli bacterium
TTGCCGGGATTTGGCTCCTTTTATTGTATCAAAAAGCCGCACCAGGTGGTGCGGTTGAAATTTCAATTTAGGAAAAAGAACTTTAAAAGTTCTTTTTTGTTTACTTACATGTGTAACCTTCTAATTCATTTTTCTTGAATTCATCGATAGTAACATGAGTTTCGTTTGGATTAACGATAATTGTTGAATCACCATCTTCACCAGCTATTTCTTTTAATTTATCAACATCTAGATTTTTGTAGTCTACTGATATAACTTGTTTAACTTTATTATTTCCTTCTTTAGAAATAGAATAGTTGATTCCGCCAATCTTGTTGAATTCTTCACCAAAGGCTTGCATGAATCCAATCATCATGTCAGTATAACTTTCATCAGCTTCCATAATAGCAGTTGCATCTACATTAGTTACATATTTATCTTTACCATAACTAACTTTTATAGTTTCTTCAGTTTTATATCCATCTTCATCAGTTTCAGTTTTTGTACAAGTCATAACTTTGTTTGATGAAGTAGAGCATCCTGTAAGACCAACTACTGCGAAAATTGTCATTAAACTTAATAGCATTTTCTTTTTCATTCTCTCACCTCCTTATATATCTTAAAAGTATAAAAATACTTTTAATTCAGTTACTTTCCACCATAGTTATCTGGCTTTTTATTTTGACTAATTAAATAACTTTGCAAATTACTAATAGTAGTTAATTGTGTTTTAGTTTTATCATCAAAACCATTTATTAATTCGTCTCTGTCTTCCTTAGTAGTAGTTGATACAAAACTGGCATAACTATCTATTAATAAGTCTCTTATATTTGAAAATTGTTCTATAGTTTGATATGCAGATGATGGACCTTGTTTATTAACAATATCCATGATAAATGCTATGGCTTCGCTTCCTGTAGTAGGGGGCATATTGGTTTTATTAAAATATCTTTTATCACTTGCATTATAAATTAAAATGGTTCCTTTTACTAATTCGGCACAAATACTATCAGCATCTAGTTTCATCATATTATGTCTAGTATTATTGGTATTAGTAAATGCTGAATAATCTTTATTTTCTATAATCTGTTTTAAACCAACACTTATATATTTTTGTTTTATTTGTTGAAATAATATTGGATCGGTAGGTGCATATAGTTTTTTTACTGTATCAGTAGTACTAATATCAATGATATCAGTAGGGGTAATTGATTGTTCTTTTTTTGGAACATTAATAATTTGATTATCTTTTTTATATCTGTCATCTATTTTTAATAATTTATTTACAGTTTCAATTCCTTTTACTAAATCTTCTTGAGAGTAACTATTTAAAATACTTCTTAAATTATGATCTCTAGTAACTAAATTTGCATTTCTAGTTTTAATATAACCTTGAATATTTGCAACAGCTTGATTATATCCATGCTTTTCAATCATTGCTTCTATATATTGTTTAATAGGATTAAGTTTAGAATTAAGTGAAAGTTTTATTCTATTTTTTTCTACTTCTATTTTATCTTTATCTTTAATATCAGCAACATGTTCTTTAAATTTATTTAAATCATTAGTTTGTATACTTGTTAATAGTAGGCTACTTACTTCACGGTAGTTATTTAAAGTACTAATTAACTGTTCTTCACTTAAATCAGGTGAGATACCAAATTTAGTCATAAATTCTTTTATAGTTTCACTATTACCATAATCAAAAGTTTTACTATAAATGTTACTACAATATAGTAAAAAATCTTGGTGTGATACTTGATTCAATTTATTTTGTTTTCTTTTTTCAATTAGATAGTTTTCAATATATTTAGTCGTAACATCATTATAACTAAGTTTACCATCAGCAGCAAAACCTATTATGCCATCATTCATAGAGAAGGGATTGGTTTCGATTAAACCATCTTTAATATTTTGATTTTGATGAATAAAAGTTCTAAATGGTTCTAAATCTTTTTCATCCTGTAATCTAACAACTATATTATCACGACGTTCATCTTTACCAATTTTAGACATATGATTTATATTATGACTAGCTAAATAGTTAAAAATATCATTAGCAGCTTTATCTATATGCTTGGCATCTACTGGAATATATAATTTTATTTCTTTTCCTACTTTACTTGGGTCGATATTAGTAAACTGACAAAAATAGTTCCAATCTTCCGCAACAAAAACTTTAATGTTAGGTGTATTTTTAAAATCGTTTATCCATTTTTGATGAAAAGGTGCGATAGCGTGTTTAGTTTCACGATCTCTTACTAGGTAGTGATAAATTGAATTTTCTGTAATTTGAATTTTAGGATTTTGTTTATAAATGTCAGCAAAGAAATGTAAGTAATTTTCCATGCTTTGAATTCTATTCATTATTATCTTTATTTTCCTTTTGATTTGGATTTTCGTTTTTTTCTTTTTCTTCTTCAGGTATATTTACTACAAAATCAATTATTTGGCCATTATAGAAAGCCTTAACAGTTTCTTCCTTCATTTTAAACACTCCTATATCATAAATAAATTGTACTATTAAATTGCTTGTATGTCAAAATATACTAAAAAAACTGTATAAAATTTTACATCTTTGATATAATTTAGTATAAGTAGGAGTGATTGTATGTTAAATGTTAACGAAAAAAAATTAGAAAAGAATGAATTAAAGATTCTTTATGCAGGACTTATCTTTTTTGTATTAGGATTTATTTTCTTTATTTGGGCCTTTTATATTTCTAGTAATACTAAAGATTATAATCTAACTTTACATGATATTATAAAGAATGGTGATAGTAAAGAAAATCAAATAGTTAGTTTAACTGTTACTGAAGTACCTTATGTATTTGCTGAATATGATTCTAAAGAGAAAAGTGATAAATATTATTTCTTAGCTGATGAAGATTATTTATATGTTGGATATTTAGATTATGATACATATAAAAAATTAAGTAGTGATGATATTAATACAAATAATATTACTATTAAGGGTGTAACTAAAAAAATCCCTAGTGATGTTATTGATATAGCTATTGAAGTATATAATGAGGAACTTGGAGAAGAATTTCTTACTAAAGGTAATTATAAAAACTATATTGGCGAAGTTTGTATTAATACTGTTAGTGATTTAGTAAATAATGCTGTACAAATTGTATTTGGAATTATATTTGTAGTTATTTCTATTGTTTACTTTGTTTTATATGTTGTTAGAAAGAATAAAGTAAAAAAAATAAAAAATAGTTCTGATTGGGGTAAAGTATCAAGTGAATTAGATAGTTCTAATACTGTTAGTTATGATAAATATAATTTGTATTTAACTAGTAATTATATTGTTGATGGACTAAAAGGATTAACTGTTATTTCATATCAAGATATTATTTGGGTTTATTTATATGAATATCGTTATAATGGTATTGTATGTAATAGAAAAATAATGGTTGTAACTAGGGATGGTAAGAAGCAAGAAATAGCTGGTATTTCTGGTATTCATAGATCTAAAAATAATTATATGGAAATACTTGAAAATATTTCTTCTAGATGTCCTAATGCTTTAGTAGGATTTAATGGTGAAAATCAAAAAAAGATTAAAGAAATGCTAAAGAAAAATAAATAATGGAGGATAAATGTCTAAACAAGATTTAACTAAACATAAGAAGGGCGAAGTAATTAAAGAGGCTAAAATCGAAGGTGATTCATCTGATTTTGGTAAAAGATTACTATTAATAATTACTTTGTTATTAGTTGGTGTAGTTTTGTGTATAAAATTATTTAAATAAGGGTTTGTAGTAATACAAACTTTTTATTTTTAAAAAAATATGATAGAATTAGATAGGTGAAAATTATGTATAATCAGATTTATCAGGAAAAGGAATTTTATGTAATTGCAGAGCCTATTTTAAGAAATAGTGAATTTCAAAGAAGAAGGACTTTTCTTCATCACAATGATTCTGTATATGATCATTCTTTGAGAGTTGCTTGGACTTCTTATAATATGGCAAAGTATTTACAAAAATATATTAAAATAGATATTAGAAATGTTGTTATTAGTGCTTTATTACATGATTTTTATACGACGCCTTGGAGAGAGTATAAAAATCCTATTTTGTGGAAGAAACATGGTTTTGTTCATGGTGAAATTGCATGTGATAATGCTAAAATGCTTTTTCCTGATATGATGAATAAAAGAATAGAAAATGCTATTAAAAGGCATATGTTTCCATTAACTATTATACCTCCTAAATATATAGAGGGTTGGATAGTAACAATGGCTGATAAATATGTTTCTCTTGAAGTATTTAGAAAACCTAAAAGTTTACCACGTTACATTGGAATAGATTTATCTAAAGAAAAAATAGTTTATCAATGTAAGAGAATATACAAAACAACAGAAAAATTTATTTCACATATGTATTAAATTGGAGTAGTGATTTATGATTAAAAGCGATAAGTTTTTTAATGCGACCAATTCCCTTATTATAGGAATTGGCTTATTATTTATAGGTATATTAATGGTTATAGGTAGAGATTGGCTTTATATAAATTTTGTTAATGTATTTTTAATAGCTATTCTTTTTTTATCAATAAAACAGTTTGTTAATTATTTTATAGGTAAAAAGAAAGATAAAAAGATTAACTTTACACAATGCTTTTTTAATTTAATATTTTGTTTAGTTCTATCTTGTTTTAAGAATATACCTCTTAGTATTTTACCTATAATATTTGGACTTTATCTTTTACTTAATGCTATAATTAAATTTATTAGTGGATATATTCTAGTTAAGAATAAAGCTAATGGTAAGTTAACAGAATTTATGATAGGTTTTGTTTACTTAATAGTTAGTATTCCTATTATTTTTTCACCACTTAAAAATTTAAATAAAGTATTAATTGTAGTTGGAATATATATTATTCTTTTGGGTATTAATTTTATATTGGATTTTATTTCTTTTTTGATTCCAAAGAGAGTTAAAAACAAACTTAAAAGAAGAATAAGAATTACTCTTCCTGCAATTGTTGAAGCTGTTATTCCTTATGTAGTACTAAATGAAATTAATTATCAACTTAATAAAGAAAATTATGATAAATCATTTGTGTTTGAAGAAAAAAGTGAAGATGTTGTACCTGATTTAGAAGTATTTGTTCATACGTCAAATCGTGGCTTTAATAGAATGGGTCATGTTGATTTATATTATAATGGTAAAGTTATTTCTTATGGTAATTATGATGATAGTTCAATGAGATTTTTTAATATGATAGGTGATGGCGTTATTTTTACTACAGATAAAGATAAATATATTCCGTTTTGTATTGAACATAGTAAAAAAACTTTATTTGTGTTTGGGTTAAAATTAACTGAGAGACAGAAAAATAATATAGATAAAGCTTTAAATAAGATGTTTGATAATCTTTATGAATGGAAGTCTCCGTATGAAGAAGCTTTAATGCAAAGAAAAAGAGTTAATAAAAATAAATATACTGATTATGCTAGCAGACTTAATCAGGCTACTAATAGTAAGTTTTATAAATTTAAGAGTGGTAAATATAAGAATTATTTTGTAGTTGGTAATAATTGCTGTCGTTTGGCTGATAATATTATTGGGAAGAGTGGTAGTGATTTATTAAAAATGAATGGCGTTATCACACCGGGTGCTTATTATGAATATTTAAATAGGGAGTTTCAAAAGAAGAATAGTATGGTAATTAGTAGAAAGATTTATAATAGTGAAAATGTTGATAAGAAAAAAATTAAGGAAATATTTAAAGGCTTTTCAAAATAAAAAAGGCATTAATTTGCCTTTTTGTTTTTTCTTGATTGATAAAAGTATATTATTCCTAAAATAATTAATATAACTAAAATAATTAATACTAGATTAGCATAGTTATTAATTATTTCAACTATTTTAGTCCAATTTTCACCCATGATATTTCCAAGTATTGTTAAAACGGTATTCCAAATAGCTGTTCCTAGAGTAGTTAATATTAAAAATTTGATAAAGGGCATTTCACTCATACCGGCTGGTATTGAAATTAAACTTCTAACGATAGGGATAAATCTACATATAAATACTGTTTTTGATCCTTTATTATCAAACCAGTTATCGGCTTTTTCAATATCTTTTGCTTTTAGTCTTAATATTTTACCAGTTTTACCAGATACAATTTTAATAAGTCGCTCTTTGTTTAATATTTTACCAATAAAGTATAGGATTATTGCTCCTAACACTGAACCAACAGTTGCTGATATGATTACACCAATAATGGTTAATTTAGTAGTAGTGGTCATGAAACCACCAAAGCATAAAATTACTTCAGATGGAATTGGTGGAAAAACATTTTCAATCATAATTAATAACATAATTCCTAAATATCCAAATTGATTCATAATTGATATAATTATTTCTTGCATATAGCCTCCATTTTATAATAAAACTCGAACATTAAAATAATATTAGTTCGAGTTAACTGCAATATGGTGCCGAATGACATAGTCGAAATGTCCTCTGACCCTTACCAAGGGCCTGTTTTACCGCTAAACTAAATCGGCGTATATTTTTATTTTAATATAAATTATATTAGTTTTCAATACAAAAAGTTAAAACGTAAGACAAACTAACAGTTGTCTTTTTATTTTGCTCATATAATAAATTAGGTAAGGAGGGATAAAGTGTTAAATTGGAGTTTATTACAAAGTATTTTAATAGTAGCTATTGCTTGTAGTAGTATTACAGTAGCATTTATTCAAAAAACGAAAAAATTCTGTAAAAGTAGTAGATGTGTTACTAGATATAGTTTAACTGTGAATCTTATAATTGGTTTTTTCTTTTCTCAGACATTTAGTAATATTGATTATATAAAAAGTATATGGGTAGGATTACTTAGCTTTTTAGGTGCAGATACTATTTATAAGAATCTAGAAGGTAAACTTTCTTCTTATACAGAATTAAATTTTGATAAAAATCTGAGTAATGGCAATAATAACTCAAATACCAGCACATCTGATATAGTGGGTGAGATTAAATATGAATAAAAATTATATGACTTATCCAATGAAATATATGCGTATTACTTGTAGATATGATCAAGGTAGTCATAAGAATCACTCATATAATATAACTGATGATAAAGTTGATTATCCAATAGATGATGGTGGTAAAGATAGTGGAATTGATCCTATATATTGTCCTTGTGATGAAATGAAAGTAACACGAGTTATGGGAGTAGGAACTACTAAAGCTACTAACACTATTTGGTTAGTTTCAACAAGTCCAGTAATTACGCCTACTTTTATTGATTATGCATATATGTCGCTTACACATCCTAATGATGATGATATAAAAAATATTAAAGTTGGCGATATTTATAAAAGAGGAGAAATTATTTGTCATGAAGGTATGGACGGTGCCACTAATAATCATGTACATTTAACATGTGGCAAAGGTTATTCCGATACTTTGGTACAAAATGCTAATGGTAAATGGGTAATAAAAGGAGATAGTAGAAAGCCTGAGGATGTTTTCTTTATAGATCGTAATTTTACTAAAGAATTATGGGGTGGCTATTTAATTTGGCGAGATTTACCTACTATTAATAAAGTTGGAACCCCAGTAGCAAGGGATACTAGTAAAAATCAAATAGAAGTTTTAGTAGATAATTTAAATGCTAGAGAAGAAGCTACAGTAAATTCTAATAGTTTTGGTTATATAAATAAGGGTATTTATGACGTTTTAGAGGAAATAAAGAAAGATGATTATCTTTGGGTTAAAGTAGAAAATTACTTCATTGCTACTAGGGATGAATGGTGTAAATATTATAAAAAAGAAACAGATGAATGTTCTAGTAAATTAGAAGAATTAGAAAAAAACTATCCTAAATTAATATTTACTTGTAATGAGTCAGGTAAATATTTAATTTACTTAGAAAAGGGAAGCAAGCTTTACCTAAAAACATAGCTATACAAATTATTAAAATCATGATAAACTATCTATAGAATAGAGGGGATATCATGAAAGAAGAAAAAGTAGGGCTTACTACTATGAATTATATTTTATCTATTGGGGGTATTTTATTACTTAGTTTATTAATTATATTGCCACCAACATTTAGGGTTTTATTTAAAGCAGAAACAGAAAAACCTCAAGAAGAGGTTAAAAATTATCCGATAGTTACTACAACATGCCATAAGGAAAATATTGAGACTAATACTACTACTGATACTATTACTTATATTTTCCAACATAAAAATAATGAACTTAAATCTTATACTAAAACAACTAAAAAGAATTATATAGATCCTAATGTTTATGAAACTGATAAACAAGATTTTGGACGTTTAGTAACAGCTTTTAGTATTTTAAGTGGTTATAATTATGCAGTAACACCAAATGATGAAGAAAATTATTTATCTGTTCAAGAAAACTATGATTTAGAAATATTTAAAGCTACAATGATAGTTATACCTGGTAATACTGAACCAACTTCTGTTGCTTCTGATTATTTACTTAATCAAAAAATTAATGAAATAGAAAATAGTCTTACTAGTGATGGTTATCTTTGTAGCCAAAACGACTAATAAATAGAATTAAATAAAACATTATAATGCTAATACTAGCAGTAAAATAAATCCATGATGGTATAGAATAGATACTACTACACAAAATTAAGATAATACCAATAAGAGCTATAGTAATATGCTCTTTTTTTCTTCCTATTATATTATTAATTATACTTTTAATAAATAAACAACCCATTATACTTATAAATAGACTATTTAAGATATTAAGAAAAGCTAATAATACTTCTATACGTTCTAATACATTTAAAAATGATATTTTCTTATATACAATCATATCAGGATTTTGATAAATACTAGCTAGTTCTATACCTAATACTGATATAATCATGATAAATTCTATTATAGTTAAAATAATAAATAAAATTATAAATGTATAAGTAAATTTCTTAGTTTTTTTATTCTCTTCTATTTCTTTATTAGATATGATTTGTAGTAAAAATATTGGTATTATAGCTGATATAAAGTAAGTTAGGGAACTATTAGTTAAATTGTTTATTTTAGTAGTAAATAATGGTTTTAAATTAGATAAATCAATATATTTAACTAAACCTATAAAAGCAAATAGTATTAAAAATATATAAATGTAGAAAAATATTTCACTTAGTTTAGTAATAGTACTTATTCCTTTACTAGTAATATATAAAATAGTACTTATTAAAGTTATAGTAATTATAAAAGTACTTATTTCTTTAATAACATAGTAACTTAAAAAACTAATTAAATGATTTAGAGAATACAAAGTGCTAATACTGATAGCTATAAAAATAAATAAATTTAATATTAATTGAATAATATAGGGGTATTTTTTTTTAATAGTTACAATAATATTATCTTGATTATTTTTATTTAAATAAAAGATAAAGGCTTGGAATAATAGAATAATAATGCCACCAATAATAATACTAATTAAAGAATCGTTTTTACTTATTTTTATTAATATATAATAACCACTATTCATAAAGAATGATACAAGTAGAAAAAAGGTTAGTGTTGCATATTGAAAAGAAGTTATTTTATCTTGTTTCATATAAGTCTCCTTGTAAATAATTTTCTTTAATCATTATGTGAAAGTTGATACTAAAAGTTAATTTTGATAATAAATTATCAGTTTTATTATAATAGTAGTAGTTATTTTTTTTAACTTTATCACATAGTTTTAAAACATCATAATCCTTATCTTTATATTTATTTAAAAAACTAATTATATCTTCTTTTATTAAAGTCTTATAATTATTATCTTCCATGATAGTAGTTATAAAACGAATATTAATATTATTATTTTTAGTAGTTATTATAGTTTGATTATCTAGAATGTTGTTGTTATTAAGATAGGTTTTTTTAATTTCATTATGAAGTAAATTTAATATAATACTTTCTTTTTCTGATAATTGTTCAAAGATATGGTAATCTTTTATTAAAGTAAAACCACTAATAGTTAAATTGTTGTCGTAACTTATTGTTGGTAAGTAAGTATTTTTATCTATTAATATTTCTCGCATAATTGTTTCTAAGTCTTGGGGCTTAGTAATACCTGTTTCTTTATGATTGGTTTTGATCAAATTATTTATATTTTTACTTGAAATTTGTTTATTCATAAAGTCTTTAAGACTTGTATCTTTTAGTAAAACAACATTAAAATTATTACGATATTCATTATTTTTTAGAAAATTATGAATTATTTCCATGAATTTATTATTTATTGAATTATCTGTTAATACTAGTAAATCAATATGTGATAGATATAATCTTTTAGGACTTTGCAAATATATTTCGTGAAAACATTCTTCTAAAGTATCACCACTAGTTTGATAAGTAGTAAATTCTTCTTCTAGATCTTTATCATTTAGTTTTCCTTCTATGACATTCATAACTAAATAGTATTTATTATCTATATAATCAATACCTAGAGTATCTACTATACTAAGTTCATTTAATTCAGTATAGGAACTACAACCGGTAAATAGTAAGATTATACTAAGTAAAAAAAGATATTTTTTCATATTTATCTACCTCTTATTTTATTTTTAGTTAGTAGGGGATTTCTTTTTTTTAATTTATTGTTTGTATTTATTTTTAATATAGCATCTGTTTGTTCTGATTTGATAAATGGAGAAAAAGGTGCTAAGTATGGTTTAGAAAATGAAGAGATACTAGCAAGTTTAGTTATTAGTAGAATTAGACCTAAATATATGCCATATATACCTAAAGATGCAGCTAAGATCATTAAAAATATTCGCCAAAACCTAATAGCTGATGTAAGTTCTATTGAAGTGAAAACTAAACCTGATATAGCACTAATTGCAACAACAATAATCATAATAGGGGATATTATTCCTGCTTGGACTGCAGCATCACCTAATACTAAACCACCTAATATTGATACGGCTGTTCCCATAGTTGATGCCATACGCATATCACTTTCTCTTAATATTTCAAATGATACAGTCATAATAATTCCTTCAACTAAAGCAGGAAATGGAACTGATTCTCTTTGAGCTAGAAAATTAAGTAGGAGGCTTGTAGTAACAGAATCGTGATTATGAGTAGTTATGGCTATATAATAAGCAGGTATAAAAATAGCTATAAAAAAGGCTAACAATCTAATAATTCTAATAAATGAAATATTAATAGTTTTTTGATAATAATCATCTGGAGTATGAAATAAATCAATAAAAAAACATGGCATGATTAATACATACGGACTATTATCAACAACTATACAACATTTTCCTTCTAGTAGTGCCATACAAACAATATCAGGTCTTTCGGTAGTTATGATAGTAGGGAAAATACTGTTTTTTTCAACTAAATATTTTTTTAAATAGCCACTATCAATAATCCCATCCGTATCAATTCTTTCTAGTCTAGTAGTTACTTTTTCTATTAGATCTTTATTAACTATACCATTTATATAACAGACTCCAACTTTAGTTTGAGAATATTTACCAATTATTATATCTTTAATCCATAAAGATTCATTTTTAATTCGTTTCCTGATTAATCCAAAATTTTTATTAAAATTTTCGGTAAAACTGTCTTTTGGTCCTCTTACTGATAATTCACTATTAACTATATTAATTCCACGATCTAATTTACTTTTAGTTTCTAAAGCAAATATTTCTAAATCATTAATATATATAATTGTATAGCCATTAAAAAGTTTTTTTAACAAGTCTTGATAATCTTTGATAACAACACGATTATGACCAGGAATATTATTATATAAATATAAAAAAAGATTATTAATAATTAATTCTTTTTCTACGATATAACTAATATTTTTAAGTATTATTTGACTTATATCTTCACCACTAGCTATAACTTCTGAATAAATAATAGTAATTTTTTGATTATTTATTAATAGTTCTTTATAAATTATATCGCTAGCGTTATTAGTATCTATTTTTATTTTTTCTATCATATTGGTCCTCCTTTTTTATTATGGGAAAAACTGGTAAATTAATACTAAATACTTTTGACTATGAAGTAAAAATGATATATTATATTATTAGAATAGTTAAGGTAGAGGTGCTTATATGAATAAGAAGGGATTTACTTTAGTTGAACTTTTAGGAGTAATAATTTTACTTGGAATACTTGCAACTATAGCTGTTGTTGGATATAGTAATTATTTAGGTAATTCTAAGAAAAAGGCTTTTACTATTGAAGAGGAAAATTTTATTAGTGCTACACGTAGTGCTTATGCTGATTGTATTAGTAATAAAACGGATAATGATTTTTGTAGTAATCATCCTAATTTAGAAACTAAATATACTTATCAGTTTGTTTATTTAAAAGAGTTAATTGATGATAATTATATTAGAGTTATTAAAAATCCTTATAATGTTGAACAGGCATGTGATAGTGAAAAGTCATATGTGTATGTTGGTAGTAAAAATGATGCAGATAGTAGTGTTAACAGTGATATAGCATACAAAGTTTGTTTGATATGTGGAGATCATAAAAGTAAAGATTGTTTGGATGATGATACTGATTATTCTTCTTTTGAAACTACATGTAAGGCATATTATGATACTGTTGGTGGAGAACTATATGATGGTGCATGGACTGATAGAAATGTAGTTTTAGAGTTTGGTGCAAGTGGTAACTATCGTTATGGTATAAATGAATATAATTATAGTATTAATGATAGTGGTAGTTATATAAAAACTGCTAATAGTAATGATAAGACAACTATTACTTTGAATAATGATGTTAAAAGTAGTAATTATAAGGTTTATGCTTTAGACGGTATGAATAAAAAAGGAACTATAGCTAATTGTGGAACTATTAACATAGATAAAGGAGTTATTAACAGTGTTAGTATTAGTGGAAAGACAAAAAGAGGAGCTAATGTAATTAGTAATAAATGGACAATGGAAGAAGTTATTTTAACAGCTAATGTTAATCCAAGTAATTCAGCTAGTGGTTATTTATATCAATGGTATTTGAATGGTGAAAAGTATGGTAATCAAACTTCGATTAATACTTTAACTATTCAAGGATCAGGTACTTATCAAGTTGAAGTTACAAATAAATTAGGAAAGACGGTTATAAAGAGTAATGAATTTATAGTTAAGGTTGATACTAAAAATCCTACTTGTACATTAAAAGCAAATGGAACTTTATATAATAATGTCTATACTAGTGATGTAACAATTCAGTTTGATACAGTGGCAGACAAAGAAAATGATAATTTTGATGGTAGTGGGGTAGTTAATAAACAATTATCTAAAGATATAGTTAATTATAATAAGGCTAATGAAATAATAACTGGAACTGTTACAGATGGTGTTGGTCGAGTTGGAACTTGTAGTGTTAGTATTACTAGGGATGATGAAATTCCTAATATAACAGCTCAATCTGATGAAAATAAAATACTTAATACTGATAATAAAGCAATAACTGATTATTTTGATATAAAATATGGCGTTAGTGGTGGAAATACAGTATGTAAAGTTGGTACTAAAGTAATTAATAATGTAAATGAACTTACTTTAGGTATTAATACTGTTACTTGTACAGCTACTGGTAATAATGGCTTGACTAATTCAGCTACTACTAAATTTATTCATCAGTACTATGCTGATAGTAAATGTAGTAAAGGAAATTTGAATAGTAGTAAAACTAGTTGTTTAACTATTGATAATAATGGACCTTATTATTGTCCAAGTGGTACTTTGTCTGGTAGTAAATGTATATTACAGGAAAAGGCTAGTGAGTCTTATTCATGTTCAAGTGGTACTTTATCTGGCAGAAGCTGTACTTTTGGTCCTTCTGATAATGTTAAAGCTACCAAGTCATCTACAGAAAAATGTGATACTACTGAAGGTTGGACTTCTCAAATGTGCAAAGATCATGGTGGAGAATTTTCGCAAAGTTCTAGTTCAACTTTGAATGGTACAGGGCTTTGTAAATACAATTGTAAGATTACTACCAGTTGGACATGCCCTGATGGTTATACGAGAAGTAATGATATTTGTACTAAAAATGATGAACCGGCTTCAGTTAAATATAACTGCTCATCATATGGCTTTGAGCTTTATGGAAATGTTTGTAAGCGTTGGATTGATGCACCTAGACAATCAAGTACTGATTATTATAAGCCTACCTATTCATGTCCAACAACGGGAACTAATACAAGTACTAATACTACAGTTTCTCCTGAGTTAGGTGAAGCTATTTGTCCTGTTAATCAATGTAGTTCAGTTCCACTTTGTACTTTTAAGGAGAATTAATATGAAAAAGAAAACTAAGTTAGTTGCTTTGATTTTAATAGTATTAGCAATTTTATTAATAGTATTAGGAATTGTTTTAAATAATAAAAAAACAGATAATTCACCTAGCGATAATAACAAAACTAACGATAATATTACTCCTAAATTAGGAATAGTTGTATGTACAAGAAATGCTGATGATAATGATAATTTCACTTATATAGAAGAAGATACTATAAATAGTGATAAAGATGGTAATTTTACTAATGATGTTAGTAAACAGATATATAAGTATAAAGATGAAAATGTTTATCAGCAACTTAAAAATGGCCAAATTGATTTAAATGATGGTACTGAAATATCATATAATGATTCAGAAAAAGCAATTATATATACTAAAATAATAACAGATGTTTATAATAGTAAAAATGAAAAAGTTGATATAACGGTAAAAGAATATCAAGAGGCATTAGAAAATAATGACTATACATGTGTAGAAAAGTAGAAATGCTTTTCTTTTTGTTTGGTTTTCTGTATAATTAGATTGGATGTGATACTATGCTTAATGAAGTATATGAAGTAAAAATTATTAAACAAGATCATTTTGGTAATGGGATAGCAAAGATAGATAATAAACTTGTTTTTGTTGATAAGGCATTACCTGGTGATATATGTAAAATTAAAATTACCAAAGTAAAGAAAAATTATGTTAATGGTAAAATTTTAGAAATACTACAATCATCTAATTTAAGAGTTGATGTTAAATGTCCTTACTATGAAATTTGTGGTGGATGTCATGTTATGCATGAAAAATATGAGCAACAATTACTATTTAAAGAAAATAAAGTTAAGGAACTTATTAATAAATTTACTGGTTTAAGTGATATTAACTATTATCCAATTATTGGTAATAATTCTTTTTATTATCGAAATAAAGTTATATTTCATGGTAAAAATCATAAATTAGGTTTTTATCAGGAAAAAACTAATGATTTAGTTGATATTAAAGAATGTATTATTACTAATAAAACTTTAAATAATATATATTTAAAAATACAATCTTTTTTAAATGATCATCCTAATACTGATATAAAAAAAGTAATGTTACGAATTACGTCTTTGAATGAAACGTTAGTTACTATAGATGGTAATTTTGATAAAAGTGAAATTCTTCCTTATTTAGATATGGTGTCTACTGTTTATTTAAATAATGAATTAGTTAAAGGAAATAGTTTTATTACTGAGGATATTTTAGGCATAAAGTTTATGATTTATCCTAGTTCTTTTTTTCAAGTTAATTATGATATGATGCTTTCTTTATATGGAATAGTTATTGATTTTTATAAAAATAATAACTGTTCAAGGGTTTTAGATTTGTATTGTGGAACTGGTACTATTGGTATGCTTGTTTCTAAATACGTTGATAGTGTTGTTGGAGTAGAAGTTGAATCATCATCTATTAAATCTGCAAATATATGTAAGAAATTAAATGATATTTCTAATATTGAATTTATAGAGGGTAAAGTAGAGGATAAAATAGATTTATTTAAAGACATTAATTCTATTATTGTAGATCCACCTAGAAGTGGACTTGATGTGCATACTATAGATATAATTATGAAATTAAATCCTATGTCAATAGTTTATGTATCTTGTGATCCTGCTACTTTAGCAAGAGACTTAAATATATTAAAAGAAAAATATAATATATTAGAAGTACATCCTGTTGATATGTTTCCTAATACTTATCATGTGGAGACAGTTTGTATTTTAAAAAGAAAAATTGAAATAGTTTAATGATTAACTTTATATATAAAGTAGATGGGAATAAATTTAGTAATAGAAAAATTAAATATATGTTATAATAGAAAAAATATAAATTAAAAATTTCCTTTTAGGAAAAATAGAAGTGGTGGGGTTTTGTTATGAATATATTTTCTGAAATATGTAGTGGAAAAGAATATAAAGATAATTGTTTCTTTCAGGAATGGCATAAAGCTATTATTAGAGATTTTGAAACTTTTAAAACAATATTATCTAATTATCACGAATCTAGTGCAAAAAAATTATTAATAGATAATATCTGTGATATTCAAAAAAATATTATGAATCCTTTTGATAGTCAAGATGAAATTATATTAAAAAGTACGCCTAATTATTTTTTATTTTCTTTCTATTGTGAGAATGACGAAATTCCAACTCATGTATTATTATCGAAAGATTATAAAAGAATTTTAATTGCACATGAAGTAATGGAATGGTTTGATGTTGGTGACGAATATGATCAAGACGAAAGATATGGAATTTATGGATTTAGTATTTTTCAAATGGAAAATAATCAAGTATTTCATAGTGCTGAAGAGATAGAAGAAGGTACTGATTGGTATTACAATCAGTTTATGCCTTATGTAGATTTAAATAGAGATATAGATATTAGATATGTTGAAATGAATTTTGCTGACTTATTAAAATGTGAAAGTAGTAAAGTAAAACAAATTAAGATGTAGATAGAGGCGTGGTAATGAATAAAGAAGAAAAACAACAAAAACAAGAACATAATACTCCTAATCGAGGAATATGGAAAAATTTAAAATCAACCTATAAATATGCTAGAAAGGGAAAAAAATATTTACTTCTGTTTTTGTTTATTAATTTTATTTTGACAATAATTTCAGTTATTATACCTGTTATTATTGCTAAGAGAATGGTTGCTTTAACTAGTGGTCTATTTGAAAAACTGCTTGGTCTTGTTATTTTAATTTTTATAATTGAAGTACTCAGAAATATTATCAGATACTTATATAATTATGTTTATAATAAATTTTATTATGATGTTAGAAAAAATTTACAGATTGAACTTACAAGAGAAACTTTAAAATTAAGTCAAGATGAGTTAAATCATAACTCTAGTGGTGTATTTATTGAAAGAATTAATAATGATACTGATAACTTAACAGATATTTTTACTATTTTAATTGACTATATAATTAATATTATTGGGAAAATTGGTATTTTAATTTCTGTTTTTTTAATTAATATATATCTTGGATTTGCTTACGTTGCTTTTATTATTATCATAATAACTTATAATAAATTTACTAGTAATATTAATTATAGGAATCGTAAAGATTGGAAAAATAACCGTGAAAAAACAAGTGGATTTATTTCAGAGATTGTTAGGGGAGCAAAGGATATTAAAATACTTGATAGTGAGGAATCTTTTTTAACGAAAGCCAGTGAATATATGGAAGAAACTAATAAAGTTTCTTATAAATATCAGCGAAGTAAGGCTAAACTACGTATGTATGGTGGTAGTATTAAGGATATTTGTGATTTAGGAATTAATTTGCTTATTTATTATCTTTTGATTTCAAATGGTTTAACAATAGAAGAAGCTATTATTATATTTAATTATCATAATCAATTAACTTGGACTGCTGATTTAATAGAACAGATTTATGGAATATTAAAACAGTTTAATTTGGCTGCTAATAGAATTTTTGGGATTTTAGAGGAATCAGAATTTAAAATAGAAAAATTTGGAAATAAAAAGTTAGAAAATTTTAGCGGTAATATTGAATTTAAAGATGTATTTTTTTCTTATCAAGATGATATTCCTGTTTTAAAAGGTTTAAATTTTCAAATTAAGGCAAATGAGACAGTAGGATTTGTTGGTTATAGTGGTAGTGGTAAAACAACTATTTTTAATTTAATTAGTGCTCTAAATAGAAAAATTAGTGGTGAAATTTTATTTGATGGTGTTTCTATAGATGAACTTGATAAAACATCTATTCGTGGTAATTTATCAGTAATTAGTCAAAATGCTTATATTTTTAACATGAGTATTATGGATAACTTAAAGATTGTTAAAAGGGAAGCTACTGATGAAGAGGTAAAAGAAGCATGTCATCTTGCATATTTAGATGATTTTATTGAATCACTACCAGAAGGTTATAATACTATTGTTGGTGAAGGCGGAGTCTCTTTATCAGGTGGTCAAAAGCAACGTTTAGCTATTGCTCGTGCTCTTTTATTAAAAACTGAAATTTTACTATTTGATGAAGCAACTAGTGCACTTGATAACCAAACACAGATGAAAATACAAAAGGCTATTCATAATTTAAAAGGAGAATATACTATTTTAATGATTGCGCATAGACTTTCAACGGTAATTGATTGCGATAAAATTTTCGTAATAGACGATGGTAAAGTTGAAGCAGTAGGAAATCATAATTATTTGCTTCAAAATAGTAAAATTTATCAACAACTATACAAAAAAGAGGCAGAAGAATAAAAAAATAAAATAGGCAATGACCTATTTTATTTTTGCTATTAATTTATAAGTAATTGTTGCTGAAATTGATGCTGCTTTTTCTTCTTGTTCATCTATTCCATCTGCAAAATCAGATATTGATCTAATGATTAAGAACGGTATTTGATTTTTACTAGCAGTGTGAGCAATACTAGCACTTTCCATGTCTACTGCTATACAACCAGTTCTATTATAAATGTTATCTCTCATAATATTATCGGTAACAAAACAGTCGCCACTAGCTATACCACCAACTTTGTAAATTATATTATTTTCTTTCAAAATATTTTCAGTCAAATTAAATAAATAACCGTCAACCTCTATTTTACCATTATTAGGAACACAGCTTTCCATAATACGAAGAGGAGTAAAATCATGATAAGTAGCATAATTAACTAAAATAGTGTCAAGTACATTTCCTTCTTCTATTAAACTTCCACAACAGCCAGAATTAATAATATAATCTAATTTATAAGTATCTATTAAATATTGAGTATTAATAGCAGCATTAACTTTACCAATTCCAGAAAGTGCTAAAATAATTTTCTTATCTTGATAATTTCCCTCATAAATAGCTAATTTTTCATTTTTAAGTTCTAAATTAAATACTTCTTTATACTTTAAAATTTCTTTATCCATAGCACAAATAATTCCAATAGTCATATAAACACCTCATATTTATTATAACAGAAATTATTTTTCTGTAGTTGTTTTTTTTCTTCAATTAATTTATAATTATAAAAGATTGAGAGGGATATTATGAAAAATAAGAATATGTTTTTTATTGTTGGTATAATAGTTATTTTAATTCTTATTTTAGTACTTAATATATTTATTAATAAAAAGAATGATGAAAAAGAGAATGAAAATTTATTAACAGGTAAACATTATGTAGAGATTACTGTTAAGGATTATGGTAAGATTGATTTAGAACTTGATGCTGATGTAGCTCCTATTACAGTTACTAATTTTATTGATTTAGTTAATGATAATTTTTATGATGGCTTAACTTTTCATCGTATAATTGATGGTTTTATGATACAAGGTGGGGATCCATTAGGAAATGGTACTGGTGGAAGTGATAAAACAATTAAAGGAGAATTTAGTGATAATGGAGTAAGTAATTCTATTTCTCACGTTAGAGGGGTTATTTCTATGGCTCGTAGTAATTCTAATGATTCAGCTTCTAGTCAATTCTTTATTGTTCATGAAGATAGTACATTCTTAGATGGAAAATATGCAGCTTTTGGTAAAGTAACTAGTGGTATGGATATTGTCGATAAGTTAGCTAAAGTAAAAGTTGAAGATGATAATGGTACAGTTTCAAAGGAAAATCAACCAATTATTGAAAGTATTAAAGTAATAAAGTAGGTGATATGATGAAAATAATAGTTAAACAAGATAGTCCAATGTTAGAATATTTAGAAAATAATACAGATTATAGTAAAAAAAAGATTAAAAGTTTATTAAAATATAAAAGTATTTTGATTAATGGTAAGGTTCCAACTAATCATGATTTAATTTTAAAAAAGGGACAAACTGTAGAAATCTCTAAAGAGAAAAAAATAACTAAGATTGGTAATATTGATATTGTGTATGAAGATGATAATTATCTAGTAGTTAATAAACCTAGTGGTATGTTAACAGTTTCAACTGATAAGGAAAAAAATCGTACTTTATATCATACGGTTCGTGAATATATTAGAGAAAAGAGAAGTCATGAAAAAATATTTATCGTTCATAGATTAGATCGTGAAACTAGCGGTTTAGTAATATTCTGTAAAGATGAGAACTTACGTGATAAGATGCAAGAAAGTTGGGACAAAATAGCTGTTAGAAGAGAGTATGTTGCCGTAGTACTTGGACTTATGGAAAATAAAAAGGATAAGTTAGTTAATTATTTAAAGGAAAATAAGGCTAATTTAGTTTATATATCTAAAAATAATGATGGCAAAGAAGCTATTACTAATTATGAAGTAATAAAAGAAAACAAAAATAGTTTATTAAAAATATTAATTGAAACGGGTAGAAAAAATCAAATTCGTGTTCAACTTGCTAATATTAATCATCCTATTCTCGGTGATAAAAAATATGGAAATATAAAAGGAAAAAGATTATTACTTTGTGCTAATAGATTAGATATTAGAGATCTTAAAACAGGTAAGTTATTATCTTTTGAAATAAATACACCAAGAGAATTTATGAGAAATTTATAAATTATTTAACAAATTTAAAAAATATTGTATAATAGTAATATACGGAGGTAGTTATGGAAGATATAAAAAAAGGAATGGATAAAATTTTTAATGCATCAATAGTTACATCAGCAATTATTTTAGTACTTGGAATATTCTTGTTTATTCAACCAGATACAATTATTCATATGATTTCAATTATTTTAGGAGTTATTATATTAATACCTGGTATTACAGCTCTTCTTAATTATTTTAAGACAAAATATAGTCCTAATCTAGTTACAGGAGTAGTTACAGTTATTATTGGTATTATTTTAATTGTTAATACTAAGTTGGTAGCTAGTATTTTGCCTTTTATTTTGGGAATTTACTTTGTTATTAATGGTATCAATCGTCTTCAATATGCATTAGAGTTAAAGAAAGATAGTACTACTAGTTATTTGGTATCATTAATAATTTCAATTTTGATTATAGTATGTGGAATATTATTTGTGTTTAATCCTTTTGGAGGAGCATTAGTTATTACTAAAGTAATGGGTATTTATATGATTGTTTACTCTGTTTTAGATATTTGTAATTCTATTGTTATTAAAAAAGAAATGAATGATATTCATAAAACAGTAAAAGAAGTTAAAAATGAAATTATTGAAGCAGAGTTTAGAGAAAAAAATGAAAAAGATAAGTAATGATGAAAAGATAAAAAGAGTAAAAAAAAGAAAACTATTAAAAGTTTTAATTATTATATTTGGTCTTGCAACATTAGTTCTTGCTATGTTTTCTTTATTTGATAAGATATCTCCAATATATGCTATTATAACTTTTGTAGTTGAAGCTCTATTATCGAATTATCGTAATAAGTTAGATCCTAAAGTGGTAAGTTCTGATTTGAAAAATCAGGAATAAAACTAAGACTATCTGTTCCGCCTTCTTGTATGAAGGCTTTTTTTATACCTAAATCAAGAGCATAATCAATTATTTCATCATAGTCTTCTTCAGTTATTGTTTGATTTAATTCTTTAAATCTATCAAAATGTTTGATAGGTGTATATTGATTCATAATACTAATATAAATATTATCTTGGTAAGTATTATATAAATAATTTAAAATTTCTTTGGTATCATCTTTTAGACCTGGAAGCATTAGATGCCTTACAATAATACCTTTGACCATTATTCCATCATTATTAAAGATTGGTTTTCCAACTTGTTTATACATTTCATATATTGCAGCACTAGCATATTTGAAGTAATTAGATATGTGAGAATATTTTACAGCATAATTATCATTATAATATTTTAAATCTGGTAAATAGATGCCAACAATTCCATTTAACATTTTAATTGTTTCAATTGTTTCATAACCACTAGTATTATATACAATCGGGATATTTAATCCTTTTTTCTTGGCTATCTTAATACCTTCAATAATTAACGGTACATATGGAGTAGGAGTAACTAAGTTAATATTATTAGCTTTTTGTTTTTGAAGATTAAGACAAATAGTAGCGAATTCTTCAGGAGTTATATCTTTACCGATTATTTGATTACTAATTTGTATATTTTGACAAAATATACATTTTAAGTTACAACCACTAAAAAAAATAGTACCACTTCCATTATTGCCTGATATACAAGGCTCTTCCCACATGTGAAGACTGGCTCTAGCTACTATCATTTTATCAGGTGCTCCACATACACCTGTTTTTATATGACGATTGATATTACATTTTCTTGGGCATAAATTACATTTATTAAAATAATCTTTCATAAACATCACTTTTTAATTATACTACATAATTGTCATCAATAATAAATTTCTTGCATAATTTATAGTGATATGTTAATATTAATTCGTGGTAACATATCACTGGACTATTATTTTAACTCTTTTTCTTTCTTAATAAAAAGATACCAAGGAGCGAATATTGATCCAATAATTTTATTAAGGAGGTAAGAAAGATGACTGAATACAAAGATAAAACAATTAAATGTGTTGATTGTGGTACTGAATTTACTTTTACAGCTAGAGATCAAGAATTCTATGCTGAAAAAGGTTTTACTAATGAACCTAAAAGATGCAAAGCTTGTCGTGATAAGAAAAAAGCTGAAAGAAATAATTCAAATTTCAATAATAATAAAAATAATTAGTTTTTTTAAAGATAGAGAAATCTATCTTTTTTTATTGTTTATAAATAATAAATGAGATATACTAGTAATGTAATAGGATAAAGTACTTGAGTTGTAGGAGGTGTTGTATTATAAAAAATAAAAAAGATAATTAAAAAAAGTAAAATTTATATATTTTTATAAATTGAATGGAGTTTATATAACCAATTTTAAATTTCTATTAGATAGATTTTTAAGATTGGTTTTTGTTTTGGATTAAATTAATGGAAATGGTCATTTTACATAATTATTATTGTTTGTTATCATGCACCTAAAGGAGGTGAAATATGGCAACTAAGTTTTATACAGCTAAATATGATCGTGTATTTAAAACTATCTTTTGTAATGAAGATAATACTGTTTTACTAAAAGGATTATTATCTAGAATATTAAAAAAGAATATAGAAATTATAGAATTTTTAAGAAGTGAATTACCAGTATCTAGTACAGTTGATAAAGCTAAAACAGTTGATTTATTAGTAAAAGCAGATAATGAATATTTACATATTGAATTAAATTGTAACTATGCTGAATATTTACACACTAGGAATTTTATTTATTTTACTAACATCTATTCTAGAAAAGTAATAAGAGGTGAACAATATGATTACTCAACTAAGTTCTTGCATATTGATTTTACTTATGGATTAAGTAAAAATATTAATGATATAAATTATTATTATGTAATGGATGAAAATAAAAATAAGTATATAGATAATTTTGAAATGATAGAATTCAATATGGACAAAATCATGAATTATTGGTACAATTCAGATAGAAAAAAGGTTAATGAATATAAGCATTTAATTATGCTTGATTTAGATCAAGATAACCTAGATAAAATATCGATAGGGGATGATTTTGTGAAAGAATATGAAAAGCAAGTAACAACTTTAAATAATCAAGAAACATTTCAAAGTTTTATGAGTTATGAAGAAGATCAAAGATTAATTCAAAATACAGAAAAGAAGATAGCATATGAAGATGGACTTGAACAAGGTGCTGAACAAAGAAATATAGAAATAGCTAAGAATATGTTGAAAGACACAAATGATTATCAATTGATATCAAAATATACAGGTTTATCTGTTGAAAATATAAAAAAATTAGAAAATTAGGCAGACGTTTAATAAAATATTGATAGGATTAAGAAAAATAAAAAAATCTTACATAAAAAATTAATTTGTGTTATACTGTATAAGTCGTGCAGAAATAACGTAAGTCCAGACCTTGGATTTGCGTTATTTTAATGAAAGAGAGGAGTATTTTTTATGAAAAAATTAGATTTAGGAACAGAAAAAATTAATAAGTTATTAATTAGTTTTTCTATACCGTGTGTAATTTCAATGTTAATTAATTCTATCTATAATATAGTTGATCAAATTTTCATTGGTAAAGGTGTTGGTACTTTAGGTAATGCTGCAACTAACGTTATTTTTCCACTTGTTATTATTGCTAATGCTATTAGTGGATTAATTGGCAATGGAGCAAGTGCTAATCTTTCTCTAAGATTAGGGGAAAAGAAAGAACATGAGGCTAAAAAATGTATAGGTAGTGCTATTACTTTAACGATTGCTGTATCTATTATTTTTAGTGTCGTCATTTTTTTACTGCTTCCTAACTTAGTATATTTATTAGGATGTACTAAAAATGTTTACAGTTATGCAGTTGATTATGGAAAAATAATTATATTAGGTTTTCCATTTATGATTACATATTCTGCTATATCTTCAATTATTAGGGCAGATGGATCCCCAAAATATTCAATGATATTATTAGTGGTTGGTGCTATTATCAATATTATTTTAGATCCAGTTTTTATATTTGGATTAAATATGGGTGTAACAGGCGGTGCTATAGCTACAGTAATTGGACAAGTAGTATCGTGTATTATGGCACTTGTTTATATACCTAAAATTAAAAGTGTAAAACTTGAAAAAAGTGATTTTAGATTAGATAAATCAATTACTAGAACTTTAGGCTTAGGTTTATCAAGCTTTATTACTCAAGCAACTGTTTTAGCCTTATTTGTATTTATGAATAATATTATGACTAAGTATGGTGCTATTAGTAAATTTGGCAGCGATATACCACTTTCTGTATATGGGGTTATTTCTAAAATAAACTCATTATACATATCTACTATTTTAGGTATATCTATTGGCAGTCAACCAATAATTGGCTTTAACTATGGAGCAGGTAAATATGATCGTGTTAAAGAAACATTAAGAAAAGTATTATTAATAAATGCTATAGTAGGAATAACTTTTAATATTATTTTCTTTATATTTCCAAGACAATTAGCAGGTATTTTTATTTCAAAAACTGATCCTAGCTATGAATTATTTATGGAATTTGCTGTTTTAATATGTAGAAGTTTTCTATTAGTGTGTGCACTTAACTTTTTAGAAATGACTACTAGTATTGTTGTTCAATCTCTAGGTAATGTAAAAAAAGCTACAGCAGTATCATTTATTAGACAAATTATTTTGTTTATTCCTATTTCCTTAATTTTATGTATTGTATGTAAAAAAGGAGTATATGGTGCTTTATATGCAGGTTGTATTGCTGATAGTATTTGTTTTATAATTAGTATTTTTATCTTATACTCAGAATATAAAAAATTAAATGTTACTGTTCAAGATGATGAAATTGAAGTAGACAATCAAGTTCCTAATTATAATAGCCCTAAAGTAGTAGTTACTATTTCTAGAGAATATGGTTCAGGTGGTAGATATGTAGGTAAAATATTAGCTAATAAAATGAATTTACCATTTTATGATAAAGAACTAATTTCCTTAACTGCTAAAGAGTCAGGCTTTTCAAAATCATACGTTTCAAAAAATGATGAAATAATGTCATCATCTAAATATGAAAATAATAATGATGATCGTATGTTTATAGCAGAATCCAAAGTAATTAAAAATCTAGCTAAGAATTCTTGTGTAATTGTTGGTAGATGTAGTGATTATATTTTAAAAGATAGTAAAAATACCTTTAAAGTATTTCTATACAGCGATAATAAATCAAAAGTAAAAAGAGCAGTAAAATACTATGGACTAAAAGAAGAAAAAGCTCAAAAAGAAATAGAAAAAATAAATAAACAACGTGAAAAACACTATAAGTATTATACAAATAGAGAATGGAAGAATCCTAATAATTATGATTTAATGTTAAATGTTGATTTATTGGGAGTAGAAAAGTGTGCTGATATAATTAAAAATATCATTGAAACTAAATAAAATAAAAGTAAGGACTAATTCAAATAAGAATTAAATCCTTACTTTTTTAATTTATATTATCAGGAATTAATAGATTTAAATATTCAAGTACTTCTTCTTTTGAATAGCGACTACCATTCTTTAACCATTCAATTCCTACATTAAACACGGCTCCTAAATAAAATTTAGATACAATATTAGTTGGTATTTTATTATCAGTAATTTCTTTTTCTTTCAAATGCTTAGTAATATCATGATCGATTACGTCATAAATAATATCTACCATAATACTATTTCTATTATTAATCATAACTGCTAAATATATGTCTCTTTTTTCTTCAATATGGTCTAAAAATATTTTAATCATTTCAAGATAATATTCTTTAGTATTAGATATATTTTTATTTTTGTTTAATTCCATGATAAGTGAATTCTTTAAATCGTTAATTGCATCAGCTAATAATTCATATTTATCATTATAATGCGCATAAAAGGTAGAACGATTAATAAGAGCATGACTACAAATATCTGATACCTTTATTTCTTCAAATGATTTTTCTTTCATAAGTTCAAGTAGCGTATTATATAGTGCATTTTGTGTTTTTACCACACGTAAATCCTTTTTATTCATTTTTCATCACCTAATAGTATTATATTCTTTTTAATATATTTGTAAAGATAAAATACATTGTGTTGCTTATTTATACATACATTTTGGAATAAGTGTTGGATAAGCATAAATATATATGGTTTTGTTGGTGCATTTTTTTAATAAAAAGAATAGAATGTTATAGCGATGGAGGGAAAAATATGAATAAATTTGCTAAACAAATATGTAAGCTTAAAAATATGATTTTAATAATTACAGCTGTATTATTTATATTATCTTTTGTAGGAATGAAATTAACTAAAATTAATTATGATATTTTAGTATATTTACCAGAAGATATTGAAACTGTACAGGGACAAAATATTTTGACTAATGATTTTGGTATGGGATCATATTCGGTAGTAATAGCTGAAAATATGAACAGTAAAGAATTACTAAAATTAGAGGAAGAATTTAAAAAAATAGATGGTGTTAATCAAGTAATTAGTGCCTATGATGTTATTGGTACAACTATTCCAATAGAAATGTTACCAAATGAAATAACTGAAAAATTTCATCGAGAAAATACAGATATAATGTTTGTTACTTTTAATGAATCAACATCATCAGAAAAAACAATTAATGCTATTAGTGATATGAAAGAAGTAGCTAATGACAAAGCTAAAATAAGTGGTATGAGTGCTATGGTACTAGATACAATGGAGTTATCTGATAAAGAAATAGCTATTTATGTAGTAATAGCTGTAACGCTTTGTTTAATAGTACTTGAATTATCATTAGATTCATATTTAGTACCAGTATTACTATTAGGTAATATTGGAATAGCTATTATATTTAACTTAGGAAGTAATATTATCTTTGGAGAAATATCATATATAACTAAAGCTTTAGTAGCTGTTTTACAGTTAGGTGTTACAACTGATTTTTCAATCTTCTTATATCATGCATATGAAAACAAGAAGAGTAGTGGCATGACTAAAGAAAAAGCTATGACTGAAGCAATTGTTGAAACATTTACATCAGTTACTGGTAGTAGTCTAACAACTATAGCAGGTTTCTTAGTTTTATGTACTATGAATTTAACTTTAGGAAAAGATTTAGGTTTAGTAATGGCTAAAGGTGTTTTACTAGGAGTTATTACAGTTTTAACAGTATTTCCTAGTTTATTACTAGTTTTTGATAAACAAATTGATAAAACTAAACATAAACCAATAACAATACATTTTGAAAAATTAAATAAATTTGTGATAAAACATTATAAAACAATCTTTATAATTTTCTTGTTATTATTAGTACCAGCATACTTAGCTAATTCTAAAGTAGATGTTTACTATAAAATAGATGAAAGCTTACCAGATACTTTAGATAGTATAGTTGCTAATACTGATTTAAAAAATAAATTTAATATTGTTTCACCTGAAGTAATTTTAATTGATAAAAATATGAAAACAGATAAACAACAGGAAATGATTAGTCGTATTGAACAAGTAGATGGAATTGATTTTGTATTATCATTTTCTAAATTGAAAGAATTAGGTTTAACTGAAAATATGTTACCTAGTGATTTAGTTAAAGTATTTGAAAGTGAAAATTACCAAATGTTATTCCTAAATTCTACTTATGATATAGCTACAACTGAATTAAATAATCAAGTAACAGAAGTTAATAAAATTATTAAGGAATACGATGAAAATAGTATCTTAGCAGGTGAAGGTCCACTAATGAAAGACTTAGTACTTACTAGTGATGAAGACTTTAATAATGTTAATTACTCTTCAATTATCTGTATCTTATTAATTATGGTAGTTGTTTTAAAATCAGTATCACTTCCAATATTATTAATTCTAGCTATTGAATTCGCAATATTTATGAATATGTCAGTATCATATTTTGGCGGAGTAGTATTACCATTCGTAGCACCTATCGTACTTGGTACTATTCAATTAGGAGCCACTATTGACTATGCTATTTTAATGACTACTAATTATTTAAAATTAAGAAAAGAAGGAATTGAAAAGAAAGAAGCAATGCTTCAAACAACTAACTATTGTAGTAATTCTATCTTTGTTAGTGGTATGTGTTTCTTTGCTGCAACCTTTGGAGTAGGTGTATATTCTGATCTTGAAATGGTTGGTTCATTATGTACTTTAATTTCAAGAGGAGCAATAATTAGTATGATTGTAGTAATTACGGTATTACCTTCAATTTTATTGATATTTGATTCAATTATATTAAAAACAACATTAAATATGAAAGGAAAGAAAAATATGAAAAATAATAAAAAGAATATGAAAAAAGTAGTAGCTACTGGTTTAGTTTTAACTTTAGCTCTAACACCTATTTCTACTTTAGCTTTATCTAGAGAAGAAACTGTGTATGCTAAATTAAATACTGATGGTAGTGTAAAAAATATTATTGTTAATGAACATTTAATTAACAGTGATAAATTAGATACAATCGAAGATTATACAGAACTAGAAAACATTTTAAATATTAATAGTGATCATACTTATACTAAACAAGATAATTTATTAACTTGGGATAGTAAAGGTAGTGATATTTTTTATCAAGGTACTACTAATCAACAAGCTCCAGTTAGTGAAGAAATTACTTATAAACTAAATGGTGAAAAAATTGATTTAAAAGATTTAATTGGTAAAAGTGGTAAAGTAGAAATTACTTTAAAATATAAAAATTTAGATAAACATGTAATAAATAATCAAACTTTATATACACCATTTGTAGTAACTACAGCTACTATGATAGATGCAAAAAATAATTCTAATATAACAGTTACTAATGGTAAAGTAGTAAATAGTGGTAATAACTTTATCATAGTTGGTTTATCTACGCCAGGTTTATATGAAAGTATGAATCTTGATGAGTTAAAGGGATTAGATACAGTTACTATTTCTTATGATACTACTAAATTTGAACTTGCTAGTATTTATTCTGTAATCACATCTAAATTAATTGATAATAGTGATTTAGATATTTTTACTAAATTAGATAGTGTGTATGGAAGTGTTAATCAATTGCAAGAATCAATTAATAAAATAGAATCTGGTTCTAAAACTATTTTAGATAATTTAACTTTAATAGATGATGGAACTACAGAATTAGCTGATAAAGTTAATTTACTTTTAACTAAGATAGAAGCTATAAAAAATGGTTCAGCTAGTCTAGATAGTAATTTAGATGCAATAATATCTACTCTTGATGGTGTTTTAAATACATTTAACAGTGCTGAGAATGCAGCAAAGATTAATGACATGAAGACTTTAATGGCTTCTAATAGTAGTACAATTACATTATTAACTAATGCTAATGCTGCTAGTAAAAAAGCTTGTGAAGATTATCCTTTAGCTGATATGACTTATGCTCAAGTAGAAGCACTAAATAATGATGATTTAATAAAAGCTAAATATATATGTGAAAATAGTCTTGATTCAAATAATCAAATAATTTATTTATTAACTAAAAATAATGAAGCACTAACTGCATCTCTTCAAAATTTATCAAATATTCAAACCCAAATAAATACTTTAAGTAATTATTTGAAACAACTAAAAGATGGAACTAATGAATTAGCTACTGGTACTAGCGCTTTATATGATGGTGTTAGTGTATTAAATACTAAGGTTGGTACATTATCAACTGGGGCTACAGCACTTAAAGATGGTATGAATGATTTAAATAACGGAATAGTTGAATTCAATAATCAAGGTATTAAAAAACTAAGTGGTATGGCTTCTCAAATAAGTAGCATTTCAAATAGAGCTAATACTTTAATGAAATTAGGAGAAGATTATCAAACTATTCAATCTAAGAATGGAAAAGTAGAATCAAGTACTAAATTTATTTTGGTAGTAGATAGTGTTAAAGCTCCTAAAGAAGATAAGCAAGCAGTAAAAGAAACTAAAAAAGTAAGTTTTATTGATAGAATTAAAAATTTATTTAAATAGAAAATATATTATAAAATGTAGAAAAGTTAACGTATAATCGCTAACTTTTTATATTACTTTAAAAAATTATGGTATAATATACATAATAGGTTATTGATGGTAGTTGTATTCTTCTTTAATTTATTAACAACACATGATATAATTAACACATAGTAGATTTAGAAAGAGGTATTAGTATGGCAAGAAAAGATCTAACTAAAGAAGTACTTGAAGATATAGAAAAGAATAGAAATCATAGTATTACTGAAGAAATAAGAGAAGTAAATAATAAAAAACTTGATAGGAAGGCATTATATTATCGTGGTAAAAATATAACTTATAGAGAAATGCTGGATGAAGTATTAAAATATGAAAAATCATTTAGAGCGCTTGGCGTTACTAAAGGTATGAAAGTTCCAATGTGTATTTCTAATAGTCCTGAATTTGTTTATTCTATACTTGCATGCTGGGATATTGGGGCTATTCCTAAAATATTTGGAGAAGAGTTTTCGGAAGATTATATAGTGGAAATACTAAATTCTAGTTCATTAGGATTAGCAGTAATTGGCGATAATAAATATTCAAAAATTAATAATGCTTTAAATAAAGCAAACATTAGTAAAATTTTTATGCCATCTATCTGTGATTCATTACCTGATGGTAAAGATCCATTTGACTATATAGATGAAAAGTTTTATAAATTTGAAAACAAAACGACTGAATACAAAAATAATGATAGTAGAATTATCAATACTAATGAATTCAAAGCTTTAGGAAATAATTATGAATTTGATGGTAGTGAAGAATTAGTTCATATTGATGATATAGCCAGTGTTACATTCTCTAGTGGATCTACTAATTCTTTCCATCCTAAAGGAATTGTTCATGATGTAAAAAGCTATATAGCTATGGGAAGAAATCATGATCCTAAAGTTTCAGGAGTTCCATCTATGAAAAAATTAAGAGTACTTGCTCATATTCCTACCCATTCAAATACAGATGTTCAATCAGCAATTACTGATTCATTAATTCAAGGATCTACTGTTTGTCTAGAACCAGTTTTATATTCTGAAAGTAGTATTTTATATAGTCTTTTAATAAATCAACCAAATTTTGCTTGTGTTACTAGATCAATGTGTATTTCTTTAGGAAAACAAATAATGGATTTAAAAAAACGTGGCGTGAGTGTTAAGATGAAATGGTTATTAGCATTGATGTCAGTTGGAGAACCTACATCATTAGGTGAAGAAAAATTTATTAATAAAATGTTAAGAACAGTTAAAGCTGGAACTGACTTTTCACATACACCAGCTAATATTTTTCCTTTATCTACAGCTGGTGCTGATTGTGAACAAGGTGGTATTTTATTTCAAATGTTTAGAAGCTTAAAAAATATTACGAGGTCAGAAAAAGATAATGCTTATGAAGCAATGAGAACCTATGATATGGTTGATATTGTTGCGGTAGATGAAAATGGTAACAAATTAAAAAATGGACAAATAGGTAGATTATATGCAACATCTCCTTGTACAATGATTGAGTATGAAAATGATCCTGAAAAAACCAATGAATATTTTAAAGTAATTGATGGAAAAAAATATGGTGATATGTCCGTTTATGGTTATACGTTACCAAAAAAAGAATATGTCATTAAGGGTAGAATGGGTAGTGAAAAAATGCCTGTTCCATGTTTCGAAGTCTCAGATGCTATACTAAAAGATACTAAAAACGTAATGTCATGCGAAGTAATTTCATTTGATGAAGGCTATTATGTTGCTCATGTTGAGTTTCAGCCAAATAATACTCCACATTATAACGATTTAATACCAGTATATAAAAGATGTGTAAGCATACTAGGAAAAGATTTAGCAGATAAAATATTGTTTAAAGTAAGAAGTGGATATTGTTCATATCCAGTTACTGGTTGCGGTAAAAGAAGTAGACCTCTTTTAACAGAAGAAGGTAGAACTAATACTTTTAAAGTAATAAATAATGGTGATATGTATAATGTTATTTCCAGTGATGACTACTTTAATAGTCTTGAAGAAGAAAATAAAGTAATTAAGAATATGTAGTGGAGTGGTATTATGAATATAAGTTTAGCTTTTTTACTTATTAGTTTGATATATAGTATTTTTTTAAATATTATCTTTCGTATAAAGAAACATATATCTACAGTTGAAACTTCTATTTTTTCTTTACTTTTAGTATTAAATTTAATTGGAATATTTTTGGAAATAAGTTGTATTTTAGCTATATTTAAGCTTGGTACAAGTAGTATTATAACGATAATATGTAATAGATTATTTCTATTATATTTAATTTCTTTTGTTATTTTATTTGGCTTTTATACCTATTATATTATTTTAGGGTTAAATAATGAAAAATTAAAAAAATTAGGAATCTTTGGTGCTACTTTATTATTTGTGATTTCTATGATAGTAGTTTTTATATTACCGTTTTCCATATATTTTGATGGAACAATTACTTATTCGTATGGTGTTGCTATTAACTATGTATATGGATTATCTTTTATTATTTCAACTTGCTCAATAATTTTTTCAATAATTAATATAAAGAAAATTTTACGAAAACGTTTAATTCTTTTACTTTCATATGTTATTGGAGCAACAGTAGCTTTTTTAATTCAAAAGTATAATCCTTCTTTAACACTAGCTACTTCGATGGAAACATTTTTGATGTTAATTATGTATTTCACTATTGAAAATCCTGATGTAAAAATGTTAAATGAAATGACACTAGCTAAAAGTCAAGCAGAACGTGCTAACCGTGCTAAGAGTGACTTCTTAAGTAGTATGTCACATGAAATAAGGACACCTCTTAATGCTATAGTAGGTTTGTCAGAAGATATAGCTACTTATGAAGGACAAGTACCAAAAGAGGTAGTAGAAGATACCGAAGATATAAGAAATGCTAGTCAAACATTACTTGAAATAGTAGGAAATATATTAGATATAAATAAAATAGAATCAAACAAAATGGAAATAATAGAAACAACTTATAATTTTAAAGAAGAAATAACTAAGATGTGTCGAGTAACATCAACTCGTATCGGAGATAAGAATATTAATTTTCGTTTAAATATAGCAGAAGATGTACCATATGAGTTAATAGGTGATAAAGGTAAAGTAAAAGAAATAGTAAATAATATATTCACTAATGCCATTAAGTATACAGAACAAGGAGAAATAAATTTAACAGTTAAATGTGTTAATGATTTTGATAAGAATATAACTAATTTAATAATAACTTGCCAAGATACAGGAAGAGGAATAAAGAAGGAAAATATAGAAAGATTATTTACTAAATTTGATAGATTAGATGTAGAGAGAAATACAACGACAGAAGGAACAGGGTTAGGACTAGCTATTACTAAATCTCTAGTAGAGATGATGGGTGGTAAAATAAATGTTCAGTCTCAATTTGGAAAAGGATCAATATTTATGATTCAAGTACCACAGGAGATAAGTAAGGTAGCTCCACCAGTAACAGAAGAAGAATTACTAAATACTGCTAAAAGTTTATATACGACTAAACCAAAGATGGAAGAAGTAATAAATATAGAAAATAAAAAGATATTGGTAGTAGATGATAACAAACTAAATATAAAAGTAGCAAGAAGAGCACTACAAGATTTTAACTTTATAATAGATGAAGCATTAAACGGATTAGAGTGTATTGAAAAAATAGAATCAGGAAATAATTATGATTTAATACTAATGGATATAATGATGCCAGAGATGAGTGGAACAACAGCCTTAGCTAAGTTAAAAGAAAATCCTAATTTTAAAACTCCAGTAATAGCTTTAACAGCTGATGCGATATCAGGAGCAAAAGAAAAATATATTAGTGAAGGATTTGTTGATTATATAGCTAAACCATTTAGTAAAGATCAAATAAAAGAAAAGCTAGATCTAATTTTTAATAAAAAAGAAGACTTAACGAAAGAATTTGATAATAGTTTTCCTAAAGAAATCTATGATATGAATAAACCATTAAACGAAATAGATTTAAATAAAAATACTAAGTAGCTATATTACTTAGTATTTTTATTGTTTATTAATGAACTTACAATTTTAATAACTTCTTGCTTCATAATATCGTAATTCATAATTGAATGTTTGTGGTAAACAACTTCATGACAATAATTTTCAACTATGCCTATTATAATATGGACTTTTTCTAAAAGATTAGGGGAGTTAATACTAAACTCATTTAATGTTGCAACTATTTTTTTAGTAGTTTCAAGTTCTTTATCATGAAATATTTTAGCTATTTCTTCATCTTGATGTGATAATGCTATCATTTCTTCATGAGCTTTTTTTGATAGAGTGTGCTCTTTAATAAATACGGCAATTAATTTATCTAATATTTCTTCCAAGTTCTCATCTTTAAACTCATATGTTTTTAATATTTCCAAAATAGGGAACATAATATTATCAGAATAATTTTTAATTCCCTCAATAAATATTTCCTTTTTATCATTAAAGTATTGATAAATAATACCGGTTGAAACATTAGCATATTTGGCTATATCATTTGTATTAGTTTTATAATAACCATTTTCACACATTAATTCAAATCCCATTTTAATAATTTTCTTTCTTTTTTCAATAGATCTTTTTTGAGTAGGAATTCTTATTTCTGGCATAGTATCACTCCTTTTTTTCTATAATTATATCCTCATTAGTAATAATTTTCAATAAAATATGATATTTTTTTCATATTTTATTGACTGATAAATATAATAATCGTATAATTAATATCGAATGTGAGATAAATATCATATTTTAAGGAGGATGATTTATGGAAGAATTAATTAGTTTCAAAAACGTAAAAAAAACTTACACTGTTGGTGAAAAAAAGTATAATGCTTTAGATGGTGTAGACTTTACTATAAATAAAGGAGAATTTGTAGTAATTCTTGGACCAAGTGGTGCTGGTAAATCAACACTATTAAATTTACTTGGTGGTATGGATAAAGTTACTAGTGGTACTATTAAGATTGGTGAGGAAGTAATATCTAATTATAATGATAGAGAACTTACTAATTATCGTAGTGAGAATGTAGGATTTATATTTCAATTTTATAATATTTTACCTACACTTACTGTTTTGGAAAATGTACAATTAGTTAATGAAATAGTTAAAAAGCCAAAGAATGCTAAAAAAATACTTAAAGATGTTGGACTAGAAAAACACTACAATAAATTTCCTAATCAGTTATCAGGAGGAGAACAACAAAGAGTATCAATTGCTAGGGCTATAGCTAAAGATCCACTTTTACTTTTATGTGATGAACCAACAGGAGCACTTGATTCTAAAACAGGAGTAGAAGTATTAAAACTTTTAAAGAAACAATGTGATAGTAATAATGGTGAAAATACTGTCGTTATCGTTACTCATAATTCTTTAATAGCTGAAATAGCTGATCGTGTTATTAGACTTAAAAATGGTAAAGTAGAAAGTAACGAAATAAATAAAAAACCTAAAGATATAGATGAGGTTGTGTGGTAATATGTTAGGAAAGAAAATGATTCGTGACATATTGCACAATAAGTCACAGTTTTTAACAATATTTTTGATGGTTTTAATAGGTGTTATGGTATATGTAGGTATTGAATCTTATATGGATGGTATGATACAAACTGCTGATACTTTTTATACTGAAAATAACCTACAAGATTTAAATGTATTAGGTACAAATTTAACTATAGAAGATTTAAATAAAGTAAAAAAATTAGATCATGTAAATGATGCTGAAAGAAAATTGGTTGTTACTGGAATCGATGCATCAAAAGATGATAAATCATATTTAATTAGCTTTATAGAGTCAAATAATATTTCTAAGTTTTATGTGGTTGATGGTGTAGAATTTGATGCTAATAAAAAAGGTGTGTGGTTAGATAATTTTTATGCTAAAGAAAATAACCTTCATGTCGGCGATACAATTAGTATAAAATATGATACTTTTACCCTAAATGAAACAATTTTAGGATTAATTAATGTACCAGACCATTTATACGATACTAGTGATGCATCAGAATTAGTTCCAAACCGTAAAAAATTTGGTTTTGTGTATCTTTCTAGTAATGAAATACCAGAAGATTATATCAAAAGTATGGTAATGAAAGAAATGAAAATTACTGATATCAAAACTTTTGATAAATATGTAAAAGATTTTAATTATAAAGATTATATTCCATATAACTATATAATGGTTGATGTTGATAATAAAGATAATGTTTCAAAAGTTAAGAACGACATTGAAGATAATATTAAATCAGCTTTGGCTATAGTAAAAATAGAAGATACTTCCTCTTATGTAATGTATCAAGGTGAAATAGATGAAGGGGCATCTTATGTAGGAATATTCTCAGGATTATTTTTATTTATTGCTATGTTATCAGTTATTACTACTATGACTAGAGTGGTAAAGAAACAAAAACTTCAAATAGGTACATTAAAAGCACTAGGATTTAAAAACAGTAAAATATCTAGTCATTATATAGGATATGGTTTTTGGATATCACTATTTGGAGCTATATGTGGAATAATACTTGGAAGATTCTTTATTGGTAATGTATTTATCGGATTAGAAATGTCTTTCTTTGAAATACCTAACGGTAAAGCAGTTATTAATAATATGAGTTATGTAGTAGCAGCATGTGTAGTAGTTGTTGTTTCTTTAATTACATATCTTACTTGTAGAAAAGAACTTAAAAAAATACCAGCTGAGTCTTTAAGAAATGAACTTCCAAAAGTAAAAAATGGTAGTTTAAATTTAACTACTAAGCAGTTATTCCGTAAGATGAATTTCTCTAGTAAATGGAATTTAAGAGATATTATTAGAAATAAATTTAGAACTATTACTGGAGTTGTTGGAATAGTTGGTTGCTGTACTTTAATAGTATGTGCTTTTGGTATGTTAAATAGTATGAACCATTTTATAAAACTACAGTTTGAAGACTTATATGACTTTGACTATAAACTTACTCTAAATGAAAATATCAGTGAAAAAAATTTAAAAGAATTAACTGATAAATATGGAAATAGTACTAGTCAAACTTTAGGCATTGAAATAAAAGATAGTAATGGAAATAGAGTAGCTAATAATATTTTTGTTGATGATAGTAATAATTTAGTTAGATTTCAAAATAGTAAAGATAAATTTATAAATATTAATGATAATACTGGTATTTATGTTACAAGTAAATTAGCTGAAAATAATAATTATAAATTAGGTGATATTGTTACTTGGCATATATATGGTGATTCTACTTATTATGAATCTAAGATTGTTGGTTTTAATAAAGATCCACAAAATCAAAATATTACGGTTACTAGAAGTTATTTAGAAAGTTTAAATGTTAAATATACTCCTGATTCACTTTATACTAAGAGCGATTTAAAAGGTGTTAAAGAAATAGATGGAGTTAGCCTAATTCAAGATAAAAATACTTTAAAAGAAAGTATGGAATCTATGCTTTCTATGATGAAAGAAATGATTATCTTAATAATTTTCTTTGCAATTTTACTAGGAGCTATCATAATTTATAATATGGGTATTTTATCTTATAGTGAAAAGGAATACCAATTTGCAACATTAAAGGTATTAGGTTTTAAAGATAAAAAGATAAAGAAAATATTTATTCAACAGAATCTTTGGATTACAGCTTTATCTGTTATAATTGGCTTACCATCTGGTTATTATTTAACTTCATGGTTATTTAAAGCTTGTTTAGATGATAATTTTGATTTTGGAGTATATATTAATATTACTACTTATATTATAGCTACTGTTGGTACTTTCTTGGTATCTTACTTAGTTTCTAAGTTCTTAGCTAGAAAAGTTAATAAAATAGATATGGTTAGTAGTTTAAAAGGAAATGAATAAAATTAGAGCTTATACATATTTTGTGTAAGTTCTTTTTTTGATATAATTTTATAAAAAAGATGATATAATTATTATGTAATTAATAATAGAATGGTATGGTATAGTATGAATAGTAAAGTTAAGAAGAAAAAAGCTGGAGTTAGCTTAATAATAGTATTATTACTATTAATAGGTGGTTATAATTACCAAGATATTTATAATATTATCAATAATAATTTAGCATCTGTTTTAGAACAGGGTAATGTAAATAATTATTCGTATGATATAAGTGAAATACCTGAATATAATGGATCTAGCTATGTAGTTATTAATAATAATGAACCTAATTTTTTAGAGGAAGATATTAATACAAATTCTTTTGAAATATATAGTGAACTTGATTCATTAGGTAGATGTGGTTATGCTTATGCTAATATCAGTAAAGAATTAATGCCTACTACTGAAAGGGGTTCTATTGGTTCTGTTAAACCTAGTGGTTGGCATACAGCAAAATATGATAATGTTGATGGTAAATATTTATATAATAGATGTCATTTAATTGGATACCAATTAACAGGAGAAAATGCTAATAATCGTAATCTTATTACATGTACTAGGTATATGAATACAGTAGGAATGTTAGAATTTGAAAATAAAGTAGCAAATTATATTAAAGAAACAAATAATCATGTTTTGTATCGAGTTACACCTATTTTTAAAGATGATAATCTACTTGCTAGTGGAGTAGAAATGGAAGCTTATTCTGTTGAAGATAAGGGAGAAGGTATTAAGTTTCATGTTTTTGTATATAATGTTCAGGATGGTATTAGTATAGATTATAAAACTGGTGATAGTAAACTAATAGAGAAATAATTTAGTAATTTAATAATTTATTGACGAAACAGGTTTTAAATAATTTGTTTCTTTTTTTGCTTTTTATTAGATATTTCAAAAAAAACAGAAATAATATAATCAGAGGTGGTTTTCTTGAATAAGAAACTATTAATAAATAATCCAAATAAAATGGTACCAATCTGTTATGATGAAATGTTTAAGGCAGTGTTTGGTAATAGAGAATATCCTAATATCACAGCATATTTAATAAGTGTTTTAACAGGTATCCCATATTCGTTATTAAAAGGAAAAATAGCTTTTAAAAATACTAATCAAAAATTATCACGAGTAACAGATAAGAAAGCAGATAAAGATGTTATCTTTATTGTAGATTTAGAAGAACCATTAAAGATTAATCTAGAGATGAATAATCGAAAAACATTTAAACAAGAAATAATTGAAAGAAATATTTATTTTGCTAGTAATTTTTTCGGTATGGGATTAGAAGAAAGTGAAGATTATACTAATATAAAAACGACTATTCAATATAATTTTAATTTAAAATATGTAGATACAATAAATAAAGAAAAGATAGATGAATATGTACTTAGAAATAAGTATGGACATATATTAACAGAGAAGTTAAAAATAATACATATCAATATTGAAGAGTTAAGTAAATTATGGTATAGTGAAGCTAGATTTAATTATCCAGAAAATTATCAAATATTATGTGGGATATCAGCATTAATGATGTGTACAGATAAGAGTAAATTTGAGAGTGATATAAGAAGTGTACCACTAGATGAAAAGATAAGGATGGATATCGAAAGGATAGTGGAAGAAATGAATTATGATGATCAACTACCAGAGAGATATTATGATAGAGATGAAGAATGGGATAGAATTAAAAGAACGTGTATTAAAAGTGAAATAAAAGAAGCTAGTAAAAAAGCTCTTGAATTAGGTACTAAGCAAGGTTTAAAACAAGGTGCTAACCAAGAAAAAGTAGAAATAGCTAAAAAAATGTTAAAGGAAATTGATAATTATGATTTGATTTCTAAATATACAGGTTTATCTATAGACGAAATAGTAAAATTAAAATAATAATATAAAATAGTTTAAACTAATAAATTTATAGTATAATAGTGCTGGATTGGAGATAATTATGATAACAATTAAAAGTGAAAGAGAAATTGAGTTAATGCGTGAAGCAGGAAAAATGGTTTCTATGACTCATAAATATTTAAAAAATTTTATTAAAGCTGGAATTACTACTAAAGAGCTTGATAGATTAGCAGAAGAATATATTCGTAAAATGGGTGGTGTTCCTACTTGTAAAGGATATGAAGGTTTTCCTGCTACTTTATGTACTAGTGTTAATGATACTGTAGTACATGGTATCCCTGACAATTATAAATTAAAAGATGGAGATATTATAACTATTGATATGGTAATTGGTTATAAAGGTTATCAAGGTGATGCAGCGTGGACTTATGCTGTAGGAAATATTAGTGATGAAAAGAAATATTTAATGGAACATACCGAAAAAGCATTATATGAAGGTGTTAAACAAGTTAAACCAGGTAATCATATTGGCGATATTTCGGCTGCTGTTGAGAGTTATGCTACTAAACATAACCTTGGTGTAGTAAAAGAATTATGTGGTCATGGTATAGGTAGAGAAATGCATGAAGATCCTGAGGTTCCTAATTATGGTACTAAAGGTACTGGACCTAAGCTTAGAGAAGGAATGGTAATTTGTATTGAACCAATGCTTAATTTAGGTACTGCTGATATTTATATGCTTGATGATGATTGGACTATAAAAACTGATGATGGTATGCCAGCAGCTCATTACGAACATACAATTTTAGTAACTAAAGATGGTTATGAGATATTAACCCCACGATTAGATTAATAGAAATAGCATTAGCTATTTTTATTTTTGGTTATTTTTTTTCTTAAATGGATATACTATAACTAGCGGAGGTTCTATGAAAAAATATATTTATTTATCTTTTTTCTTATTAGTTGCATCTTTGAATTTTAATTTAATTTTAAAACCATTAGAACTAGTTACTGGTGGCACTCAGGGTTTGGCTTTATTAATATATTCGCTATTTGAAATAAAACCAGCTCTTTCAATTTTGATTATTAATATAACTACTTTAATTCTTAGTTTCTTTCTTCTATCTAAATCAACAACATATGGGACAATAGCTTCTTCAATAATATATCCTTTATGTGTTAAACTAACTAGTTTTATCCCAAATTATTCCTTTATTCAACAAAATCAAATATTATTTATCATAATAGCTGGTATTGTATGTGGTATAACTGGCGGTTATATTTATAAATTAGGTTTTTCATCAGGAGGTGTTAGTACCATTAATCTTTTAATTAATAAATATTTAAAGATTAGAGTAGCATTAGCTAATTTTTTGGTTAATACATGTATTATTATTGCAGGATGTTTTATATTTGGTATAGTAAAAGGAATTTATTCTATTAGTGTGATTGTTATTAGCAGTATTTTAATAGATTTTATATTTAAAAAGAAAAAAATATAAATTTTTAATATTTCACATAAATAACATATTTATGATTTATAACTATAATGAGAGATGAAAGAATGAAAAGAAGTTTTAAAAATATTTTAATGATTTTAGCTATTATTATTTTAGTGATATTTACTTATTTAACAATAAATTATACCAAGAATAATATTAAAAGTAATAACATAAACAATAATCAACAAACTAATAATATGCAAACGCCACCAGCTAAACTTGATGATGTTAGCAGTAATAATGACTTATCTAAACCAACAATGCCAAATGATTTTAAACTAACTGACATGAATAATTCTAAAGAAGGAATTAAATTAACCACAATATATTATGTTGTTTTTGGAATTGAAGCATTATTAATAACCACTATTTTTTATTAGATACTACTAGTGATAGTAATAACAACCAACAATTTAATAATAATCAAAATTCGCAAGTAGAAGCTACTGCAAGTATAGTTGTTAGTGATGAAAAGACACTAACTGATAGTTATGAAGCTAATAATACCGATGAAAGTGTTATATTAGTAGAAAACGGTGGTAATTTAACATTTAATGCTAATAAACAGAACTTAAATGGTAATATTGAAGTAGATAATATTTCAACCTTAGTATTGAATTTAGAAAATTCTAGTTATAGCGGTACTATAAATGGTGATAATAATGCTAAGAATATCGCTATTACTTTAGATAGTAATTCTACTATAACATTAACAGGAAATTCTTATGTTACATCTCTAAAGGTTGATGATACTTCTTATAGTAATATTAATTTTAACGGATACAAGTTATATGTTAATGGTAAATCTATAAATTAAAACTACGTTAGTGTAGTTTTTTTCTTTATAATGCTGTATAATTAGAAAGGAAGGTGAGAAAATGAAAAAAGTTAGTAATGTACTATGGGGTTTTGCTTTTATTGTTGTTGGTTTAATATTAGGACTTAATGCTTTAGAACTTACAAATATAAATATATTTTTTGATGGATGGTGGACTTTATTTATTATTGTTCCATGTTTTATTGGTTTATTTGATGATAAAGAAAAGACAGGTAATATTATTGGTTTAGTAATCGGTGTTTTATTACTATTATGTTGCCAAGATTTATTTGCTTTTGATTTAGTTTGGAAATTAATACTACCATTTATTTTTGTAATGATAGGTTTATCATTTATTTTTAAAGGTTCTTTATCTAAAGAAATAAAAAAGATAAAGAAAAGTGATAGTAAAACGTACTATGCTACTTTTAGTGGTCAAAGATTAGATTTTACTAATGAAAAGTTTGAAGGTTGCGAACTTAATGCTGTATTTGGTGGAATTACATGTGATTTAAGAAATGCTAAATTGGATAGTGATGTTGTTATTACTGCAAGTTCTATTTTTGGTGGAATAGATATTTATGTTCCTAGTGATGTTCAAGTTAAAGTATCATCTACTTCTATTTTTGGTGGCGTAGATAATAAATATAAAAAAGATGATAGTGAAAAAAAGAAAACTGTTTATATAGAAGCCACTTGCATTTTTGGTGGAGTTGAAGTTAAATGATAAACTTTCAAAAGATAATCAAATATTTTGCTATAGCATTTGCTATGTTTTTAATAGTTAGCATTATTTCAGGTATTATATATGGTTTATCAAATGTTAGCTATTTTATAGGTAATAAGTCTGACGTAATGGAAAATATGAAAATAACTACTCTAGAATCTAATGTAGCTTCTTTGAGGCTTGATGTTAATAGTTCTTCCTTAATTATAAAAAGTAATAATGATAATAATTTGAAAATAGAAACTAATAATAAAAATATTGAAATAAAAGAAGTCAATAATACATTGATTTTAAGAGATAAGAAAAAGATGTTTTTTAACAAAAATGAAGCTAAGATTATTGTTTATCTTCCTGAGATTATTTATGATAGTGTTGCGATTGAATTGGGTGCAGGTAAATTAGATATAGAAAATTTAACTGCTAAAGATATTTCTATTGAACTTGGTGCTGGTAAAACTACTATTAATCAAATTATGGCTCTTAACAGTTTAACTATAAATAGTGGAGCAGGTAAATTGGATATTTTGAATGGTAGTATTAATAACTTAGATTTAGATATGGGTACTGGTAGTGTTTATATAAATAGTGCTATTACTGGTAATAGTAGAGTCGATTGTGGTATAGGTAGTATTAATATGAATTTATTAGGGGATAACAGTAACTATGAATTGAAAATAAATAAAGGCATTGGTACTATTACTGTTGATAATAATAAAATTAGTGATAATACTGTTATTGGTAGTGGAAATAGTAAGATAGATATTGATGGGGGAATAGGTGAAATAAATATTAAATACTCTGAGTAGGAAGTGAAACTATGAATCAAGAAAAAATTAGTAAACTTATTAAGGAACTAAGAACTAGAAACAATTTAACACAGGTTCAGTTTGCTGATAAGTATAATGTTACTTATCAAGCTGTTTCTAAATGGGAAAATGGTAAGAATTTACCAGATATTTCACTTTTGACTCAAATATGTAGAGATTTTAATATCGATATAAATGACTTTTTAGAAGGAAATGAGTCTAATAAGAAAAGAAAAAATATAGTTATAATTAGTGGTTTGATTCTTTTAATAGTTATTGTTTTATCCTTTTTTATCTTTTTTAGAAAAGAAAATAATTTTGAATTTAAAACCATTTCTTCTAATTGTCCATCATTTACTATTTCAGGAAGTCTTGCTTATAATAAAAATAAAAGTTATTTATATATATCTAATATTGAATATTGTGGTGGTGATGATGATAATTATTATAAAGAAATTGAATGTACTTTATTAGAAATGAAAAATGGTACTCAGGTTATTAGTAAAAGTACATATAATAATAATAAAACTATTAAGTTGGAAGAATTTCTACATAATATTGAATTTCGTTTAGATGATTTTTCTAGCCAGTGCAGGAATTATTCTTCTAATAGTTTATTTTTGGAAATAAAAGCAACCACAGAAGATGATATAACCACTACTTATAGAGTACCACTTTCACTTAGTGATCACTGCTTAAAATAAAAAGATTGTATTTTAATTAATTATGTAGTATAATAAGGCCTAATTTAGGGGGTTATTATGGATTTATTACAAATTATTTTATATTTAGGATTTGCTATTATATTATTTTTTATATTAAATTATTTTCAAAAGTTTGAAGATAAAACACCTAGTATTATGATAATAATTCCAGTTATTTATATTATTTTAATATCTGGAATATCATTTGTAGATACTAGTTGTATTTATTTAGTAATACTTATGGAAATGTTTATTAGAATTTACTATACTAAGATAATACTTAATCAAGAAGAGTTAATGAATACTAATTATTATATTCAAAATTATGGATTAGCTATAATACTTGCTTTTATAGTTACTAGATGTTTTATTATAAAGGTAGATAGCATCTTTCCAACTGCTAGTGAATGGCGAATGGGTATATGGTTCTTAATAATATTATTCTTATATAAAACATTAAATGGGGTAGTAACATTTAAATTAGAAAAACAGGAACAACTTAATTTTAAAATGAAAGAAGAAATGATAATAGTTCGTTATGCTAAATTAAAAAATAGTTACTCACATCTAATTAAAAGTAAAAATAAAGATTTTAATAGTCTTATATATGCAATAATGATATTTAAAGATTATCATCGTTCTAATTTTTTACGTAGTGTTGATAAAATAAGATTTCGTTTTACTGGAAAAACTATGAAAATGGGTATTATGCAAGTAGAAACTAATAAAGAAATAAGTGATGAAGATAGTATTAAAATAGTAATAAAGGATTTAAATAAAATAGAAAAAGAATTAAGTACAAATAAAAAGATCAAGAAACAGGATTTATATCAAGAATTATTAAGAGAATATGGTTTTAATAATATTGATGATGTACTTAATATCTATAAAACTATTAAAGATTTTGATAATAAGTAGTTATATACAAAATAACTACTTTTTTTCTTTTTAAATTCTGCTATAATAATATTAGAATAGGTTGGTGTGTTATGAAGAAAATAAGTTTTATATGTTTATTATTAATAATGATTATGTTCCCGATTAAAGCTTTTGCTACTAATGAAGTAAACATTTACTTTTTTAATAGTGATAGTTGTGGTATATGTAAACAAGAAGAAACGTATTTACAGGCATTAAAAGAAAGATATCCTAATATTAGAGTTTATTCATATGAAGTTAGTAGCAATTATAATAATAATTTAATGTTAGAAGCTAAAAAAATGTATAATATAACCAAAGATGGGGTTCCATTTACAGTAATAGGTGATAGTGCTTACTTAGGTTTTTCTCAAAATCAAAAAGCAATATTTCAAAAACGTGTATATGAATATTCTATTAATAAATATAAAAATGAGTTGGGAACAAAACTTGGTATAAGTTATAGAAATGATTTAGATATTAAAGTAGAAGAATATAAAGATAATAGTAGTTATACAATAGAAGAAACTTCGGGTAAGACTCATACTACTACTACATCAAAATCAAAATATGATAAATATAAAGTTAGTTTTTATTTAATATTAGTAGGCACAATATTAGCTTTGATTGCTTTTATTCTTAATCATTTAGAGAAGAGAGGTAGAATATGAATATTTATATAATCTGTATAGTTATATTTAGTTTAATTTTAATTGGTTCTATTCTATTATTACTATATTTTATTAAAGATGAAAAAAATATTAAAGAAGTAACTAATGATACACTTATAAAAATGGGTAAAGTATATACAAAAAATGAATTTGAGGATAAGATGTTTGAACAATATTCTAATATTTTATTAAATGTGGAATACGAAAATTATGCTTATTTGAAAGATGCATGTAGTGATGATGTTTATAATCAGATATTAATGCAAGTAAAACAAAATAGGGAAAGACAAGAACATGATATTATTAGGGATATAAAAAAGGAATTTTGTCGTCTAGTTAGTCTTGAATATGTCGATAATTTAGAAGTTGCTAAGTTTTGGGTTAATTATTCTAGTATTGAATACATTACTGCTAATAGAAAACAAGTATTAGAAGATGGTAGTGAAAGTTTAGTGGAAACTGTAATAAGCGGTTCTAAAGATAGTTCAATTAACCATGAGTATATTTTAACTTTTGTTAGAGAAAAGTCACAGAATGAAGATATAGTTTGTCCTAATTGTGGTTATCAAGCTCATATGCTTACTTTATCTAAATGTATTAGATGTGATTTAGAAATAGTACCTAAAAAAAGTCATTGGGTATTTATTGGTAAAGTAAGTACCAATTTAAGTAAAAACAAATAAAGAAGCGAATCTTTCGCTTCTTTTAATATAATTCATTTCTTAGTAATTCAATATTATTATTCATAATAGTGAAATAATCATCTTTTTCATCTCTTTCACTATCTGTAATACTATCTAGTCTTTTGTATGTATATGTTTCAATTTTTGTTTGTTTTATTACTTGATTTACTGCATCAGAATTAGCGGTATTTTCTAATATAAATAAATGTTTAACTTCTCCTGAATTTATTTTACTTACTACATCATCAATTGTTTTTTCAGTAACAGGATTAGTTTTATCATCGAGTGAAATAACATTGAAACCATATTTTTCTAAGCATTTAAGAACGTCACTATTTACTACAATTGTTTTTCTAGTAGCATTTTCAGCTGTTAATTTAAATTCAGCATCAAGTTCTGACAAAGAAACTTTTATTTCATTATATTTATTATCAATTTCTTTTTCTAAATAGCTATTAGTCATATATTCTTGTAAACCATTTTTAATATTTTGTGTCATCATTAATAGGTTAGAAGGATTTAACCATAATTCTTCTTCACCATAAGTAAGTTCCATTCCATAAGTAGCATCAATAATTAATATTTTAGGATTTTTTTCTAGAAATTTTAAAGCTATATCTTTATCATCAGTTATACGATTATAAATAAATAATTTCTTTTTACTATAATCATTTAGTTGTTTTTCACTAAGATTATATGAGGTGGTATCAATACCATCAGGATAAACAGAATTAATGATAGAATGATCACCATATAAATAGTTAGTTACAAATTCTAATGGATATACAGTAGTTACAATTTCAATTCCTTCTAGATTATCTCTTTTAAAACAACCGGTAGTTAAAATAGTAATAAATATAAGAAATAATCCAAGTATTTTTCTTTTTTTCATTTTTTTCCTTCTTTCTTATTTAAGTTTGGTACAGGATCATAGCCACTTGTTCCAAAAGGATTACAGCGAAGAATTCTTTTAATTCCTAAGTAAGTTCCTTTTATGGAACCATATTTGATAATGGCTTCCATTGTATAGTTAGAACATGTTGGTTGATGACGACATAATGAATGCATTGGACTTGGTATAAGTTGATATATTTTGATAAGTCCAATTAAAAAGTATTTCATATTATCACCATGAACTTATTTTACTATTTTTTTATACTTTTTACAATATTTATTAAAAAATAGAAAATTAATAATATACTAGATAAAATTATTAATATTGAAATTATTATCGACATATTTCGACACAAAGTAACATTTTTTGTTGATTTTTTTATGCCTTTGTGTTATTATATGAAGCACTAAAAAGCTTTAGGGGGAGAATTTTATGAATGGAGTTAGTACTGACTTTCAATCTGATGGTGAAATGATTGAAGTAAGAAGTGGTATTATATATCGCTTTATTAAAAGAACTTTTGATTTTATAATATCAGGTCTATCGCTTATTCTATTAAGTCCTGTTTTCTTACTTATAGCAGTATTAATTAAGTTTGATTCTAAGGGTAAAGTATTTTATAAGCATAAAAGAATTGGAAAGAATGGGGAATACATTTATTTATATAAGTTTAGAAGTATGTATTCTGATTCTAAAGAGAGACTAGAAAAGATGTTAGAAGATCCTAAGATTAGAAAAGAATGGGAAGAAAATTATAAGTTAGATAATGATCCTAGAATTACTAAGATTGGATCTTTTTTAAGAAAAACATCTTTGGATGAATTACCACAGTTATTTAATATATTAGTTGGTGATATGTCTATAGTTGGTCCTAGACCAGTAATAGATGATGAAATTAAAAAATATGGTTCTAATAAGGACAAGCTATTAAGTGTGACTCCTGGTTTAACGGGTTGGTGGGCATGTAATGGTAGAAGTTGTACAAGCTATGAAGATAGAATGAAGTTGGAACTTTACTATGTTGATCATAGAAGTATTCTATTAGATATAAAAATAATAATCAAAACAGCAATATCTGTTATTAAAAGAGATGGAGCTAAATAAAGAATAAAAAGAATAAAAGAAAAAGGGTACCATAAATACAGTTAACTATATGCAAATAAAAGAAATGGTATATTGCATATAGTTTTTTTATGGAGAGGGGTGAATAGAGATGAAAAAAATTGAATTTCATGTACATACTAGATTTTCAAAAGATAGTATTTTAAGTTTATTTTTTATATTAATGATGTGTAAATTTAGAAAGATAGATTGTTTAGTTATTACTGATCATAATGAAATAGCTGGTGCAATTAAGTATAAAGAAAAATTATTAAAATATGGAATTGATGTAATAGTTGGTGAAGAAATATTTACAAGAGATGGTGAAATAATCGGATTATTTTTAAATAAAAAAATAGAACCATATTTGTCTGCAGAAGATACAGTGAAAAAAATTAGAAAACAAAAAGGATTGGTATACATTCCACACCCATACGATGAAAAAAGATATAAAACAGTTATTACTCAAGAAGCATTAGAAAAAATATCTAAAGATATAGATTTTATAGAAATTCATAATGGTAGAAATATATCAGAAGTATTTTCAAACAAACAAAATGAAATAGCTGATAAATATAATTTAAGAAAAATAGTAGGCAGTGATGCTCATACTTTTTATGAATTAGGTAGAAATTATTGTTTAGTAAATTCTTATGAAAAAGCAGACTTAATTTCAAACATAGAAGATGCAATTTTTAGTAAAAAAAAGTGTATAAGATTAGCACATCAAAATACGAAATTAGTCAGATTTATAAAAATAATAGGAAAAGGTGATTTTAATGAATTATACAGAATTATCAATAGAAAATGTAAAAGAAAAAAGTAGGGAATTATACGAAAAAATAATTGAAGAATATAAATATGATTTAGTAATATTTATAGCTAAAGGTTCTTATTTAATAGGACAAGAATTAAGCAATTTAGGTGATGCACCATTACTAGAAATTTATGCAACTAGAAAAGGTGGGAATTTAAAGAAAGTATTAAAACCATTAATCAAGATAATACCTAAAAAGATATTAATAAATCTAAGAAAAAAAGAAATGAATTCTAATTACCATGAAAAGAATAATGATAGACAAGTTTCATTTAATGAAGAAGAATATTCAAAATATAAAAAATGTAAAAAAATTCTTTTGGTTGATGATTCCATTGATTCAGGTAATTCAGTTATTTTGGTTAAAGAAGCTTTATCTAATTATTTTCCTAAAGCTGAAATAAAAGTTGCCGTTTTTAATGTAATGAATAAATCAGCCATAAAACCAGAATTCACTATTTACAATAATATGATGATAAATGGTCCATGGTCAAATGATTCAAAATATAATAGTAAACATCAAAAAATGTACAATGAATGGAAAAAGAATAAAGAAGAAAATTTACACACGAAAAAAGTATCTGTTGCAATGGCAACTTATAACGGAAAAAAGTATATTCAAGAACAAATAGATAGTATTCTTAAAAATTTAGAAAAGAAAGATGAATTAATTATTAGCGATGATGGCTCTAATGATGGAACTATAGAAATTATTAAAAAGAACATGAAAAAAGATAATAGAATTAAGTTAATTAATGGTCCTAAAAGAGGTGTAATTAAAAATTTTGAAAATGCATTATTAAATTGTAGTGGTGATTGTATATTTCTATCTGACCAAGATGATATTTGGTTGCCAAATAAAGTAAAGACTGTTATGTCATATTTTGAACAAGATGATAAATTAATAGCTATAGTTCATGATGCTATGGTAATAGATGAAAATAATAATGTTATTATGAAATCATGGTTTGAACATCGTAATTCTAAAAAAGGTTTCTTAAGTAATTTAATTAAAAATAGATATTTAGGCTGTTGTATGGCTTTTGATAAAAGACTTTTAAAATATGCTTTGCCTATTCCTGAAGATATAGAAATGCATGATTGGTGGTTAGGCTTATGTGCTGAGTTAAAGGGAAAAACTAAGTTTATTAATGAAAAATTATTTATGTACAGAAGGCATGATAATAATGTGTCAAGTTTAAACCATTACCCATTAAAAAAAATGATTAAAAATAGATATAAACTGATTTATAATATTTTAAAAAATAGATAGGTGGTGTGTCTATATGAATATGGAAACTATTATTTTAACATTGTGTTTGCTTTTTATGTTAATTGATTACATAAAAACAAGAAAAATATTTACTCCCGTTTTAATATTTAATTTTATATGGTTTTTTACTTTATCTTTATATAATTTAAAAATTAGTTATTTACAACAAGATTTAAGTGGGAGAACATTATATTTATTTATCTTAAATATTTTGGGTTTCAATATTACATATTTTATAATTTCTTCATTTAAAAAAAGAAAGGTGACAAGCTCCAAACGTAAGGCTCTTAAATATACAAAGGAACAACGAATTAAGTTTGCTAAATGGTTTGTTATATTTCTATTTATAGTTGAAACTATTTATTCTGGAGGGCTTCCAATAATTTGGAAAATTACTGGTGTTGGTAAAAATTATTTTGATTTTGGTATTCCATCAGTTCATGGTGCTTTTAATGGATTGGTTATCTGTTTAGGGGCATATAGTTTTTTTAAAAAGACTAATGACAAATACCTTTATCTTTTAATTGGTATTTTAATTTTTTCACGTCAAATTATGATATCTATGGCAGTTGAAGCTATTATTTTTAATTTGTTTACCTCTAAAGAGATAAAGTGGAAAAAGTATATTATCATAGGCATAGTAGGTATACTTGCTTTTAATATTTTAGGTAATTTCAGATCGGGTTCTGAGACTATGAATGAAATTTTTCAACCTAAGCAGCAGTATGTTAATATGCCCAATTCATTAAAATGGGTTTATTCATATATGACATTTTCAGTTAGTAATTTTAATAATTTAGTATCTAAAACAGATGGTGGCTTGAACAGAGGAGCTTCTATGTTGTCACAAATTGTACCTACTGCATTATTAGATAAAGTTAACTTTGAAATAAAATATAATCCATTTTATTTAATTTCATTAAATTATAATACATGTACATCATTTCCGGAAATTTATTTGGACTTTGGTGATATTGGTATTTTAGTATTTGGTATTTTACTAGCTTTTTTAGGAAACTCAATATACAAACAAATGTTACTAAATAAAACAGAAGCAAATATTTTAACATATTCTGTATATGTACATAATATATTATTATTATTTTTTGTAAATATGTTTTTATATTTGCCTGTAATTGTACAATTTATTTACATACCGTTAATTTTTGCTGAAAACAAAGGGGGAATAACAAAATGAAAAAAATAGCTTTGATAGGAGCGTTTGACAGAGATAATTATGGCGATATCTTAATGCCAATTGTTTTTGAAGAATATATGAATAAATTTCATTCTGATTTTTATTCTAATTTAACTTTTAAATACTATGGATTAAAAGAAAGTAATATGCAGTATCTTGGAGGAAAAAATACAATGCCCTTATCATCGATAGATATGGATATTGATGATATGTTAGCTTTGGTGCTGGTTGGTGGGGCTATATTACCATGTAGATATGGTGATATGTTTATACACTTGCAAAAAAATCCGAAACTTATAAAATGTTATAAAATTTTAGATAAATTCATAAGACCACTTTTTGATTTGTATTGTAAAAATAAACTTAATGGCAAAAATATTAGACCTTGGTTAATTGATCAATTTGATAATAAAACAATTATTTATAATACGGTGGGTGGTTCATTAACAAAAAGGAAATTGTTTTTTTGCAAAAGGAAGATTTTAAATGCACTTAATAAAGCTTCATATATATCTGTGCGTGATATTAATACTAAGCATTACCTAGATTGCAATTCGATAGAAAATCAGCTTTATCCAGATAGTGTTGTAATTCTTTCAAAAATAATTTCAGATGAAATGATTATGGAAAATGTTGGAAAAGAGAAACAGCGTCAGGTTAGAAAATTAGGTAAATATGTTGTAATACAAATGAATGCTAAAGTAGGGCTAAGCTTAGTAAATGAAATAAAAAAAGAAATTGAAAGATTATATAATAAATATAAAATCTCATGTGTATTATTACCTATCGGTAGAGCCCCTGGCCATGAAGATCAGTTGCCGTTGAAACAGCTTGATGAACAATTATCAACACCACACTATATGCCAGAAACCAATAATGTATTTGAAACGATTTACTTGATAAAAAATGCTGTAATGTATTGTGGAACTAGTTTACATGGCACTATTACTTCGATATCTTATTGTATTCCGCATACAGCTTTAACTAATAAAATACCAAAGTTGAATGCTTTTTTAAATACATGGGATACTACACCAATAAAAAATACCGAACCCAAACAGTTAATAGAAACGTATGAACAATTATTGAAATTTAAAAATTTAAAAGAAACTATGGTTGCAAAGAAAGATGAACTACAGAAACTAGCTATTGAAAATTTTGAAAATATCAATGAAATAATAAAAAAGAGTGATTTTTATGAAAAAGAAAAACTTAATTAAAAATTCTATAATTTTGATTTTTGGGACAACATTACCTAAAATTATGCTATTTATTACGCTCCCATTATATACTTTTTTTCTAAGTAAACAAGAATATGGTACTTATGATATTATTATGACTTTAAGTACTCTAATAATTCCACTTGCTACATTACAATTACATTCATCAATTTTTAGATATTTAATTGATACTAAAAAATTATCTGAACAAAAAAAAATAATATCTACAGCTTTAATGACTATTTTTTTTATTACGTTAACTTTATTATTAGTGGCATTTTGTATTCCAGTAGTATATAACTATGAGACTAAGTTTAATATTTATTTATATTTTGCTGTTAATGTTATTTTTCAAGTCTTTTTGGAGATATCAAGAGGATTAGGAAAGAAAAAACAATATACACTGGCTTCAATTATAAATGCTTGTTTTATTGTTGTACTATCTACTTTATTTATGTATAATTTAAATAATAAAATTCTTGCTGCATTTGCTTCAATTAATTTAGCTGGTATCATTACCATAGTTTACTTATTAATTGTAACTAAAATATGGAAATATATATCTTTAAAATATGTCAATAAAAAGTTGTTGAAAGAAATGCTGGTCTACTCAATACCGTTGATACCTAACTCTTTATCTTGGTGGATTATAAATGTATCTGATCGTTTTATTATCAAACTTATGTTAGGTGTAGAAGCTAACGCAATTTATGCTGTTGCTAATAAAATTCCATCAATTTATAGCCTCTTTTATAATGGTTTTAATTTAGCGTGGCAAGAGTCAGCATCCCTAGACTCAAAAAATGATAAAATGTACTATCAGAATATTTTTACATCGCTTAGTAAATTTTTGATGGGTGGACTTTTGATTTTAATTTCAATACTTCCTATTATATTTAAATTGTTAGTTATTGGTGATTACAATGAATCTTATTATCAAATGCCAATTTTATGTATAAGCTTATTGTTTTCTAGCTTATCTGCTTTCTTTGGTGGTATTTATATTGCAACTAAGAATTCTAAAAAATTAGGTATTTCATCATTCTTGGCATCTTTAATGAACGTAATAATCAATTTTTTATTAATAAAAAAAATTGGTTTATATGCTGCATCATTTTCTACTTTAGTTTCATTCTTTATTTTAACATTATATAGATATTACGACATAAAAAAACTGTGCTATTTAAAAATAAATATCAAATTATTAATAATTTTTATTCTATCTTTATCAATAATTGTATTTGGATATTATAATAAAAATATGTATTTTTTGCTTACTAATATTCTTCTTTCAAATTCTATATTCGTTATTTTAAATAAAGAAATTATGCAATCAATGATACATAAGGTGAAATTATGAGAATGAAAAAAGTAAATGAAACTGTATTTAATATTTTTTGTATTATTTTTGCTATATTATTTCTACTGTCTCTTACTATTCTTAGTTATTCCATCTTAAAACTAAATATTTTACCAACTAAATATCTAATGATAGTATTTGGCGTATTAATACTAGTTACCATTATCTTATTATTTGGTATCTTTTGCAAGAAACATAAAGTACTTAGAGCACTATCATTTATTATTATGTTACTACTTATTGTATTTTTATGTTTTGGTATTAATTATTTAAACAACACTTATCGTTTTTTAAATAGTACTCAAAGTAAATATGATACTTTAACTTATTCAGTTATAGTGCTTAAAGATAGTAGTTATACTAGTATTGATAATTTAACTAATAAAACAATTTCATATCTAAGTGATAATTATAATATGGATATAAAGAATGAACTTAATTCTAAAATAACTTATAATGAAGAATTGGTTGATGATTTTACTAAAATATTCGATTTATTAAACAATAAAAATATAGATGCAGTAGTACTTGAAGATAGTTATTTAACTTTAATAAATGAAGAAATTAATAATTTTAAAGATAATACTAAGGTAATTTATACGTTTGAAATAAAAATAAAGACTCATGAAGAATCTGGTGATACTTCTATTACTAAAGAACCATTTATTTTGTATATTAGTGGAATAGATCAATATGGAAAAGTAAATACTGTAAGGGGTAGGAGTGATGTTAACCAGATTGTAGTGGTTAATCCTAAAACTAATCATATCCTTTTAGTAAATACACCAAGAGATTATTATGTACAACTAGTTGGTACTACAGGATTAAAAGATAAACTTACTCATGCTGGTATCTATGGTATAGATAAAAGTATTGGTACATTAGAAAATCTATATGATATAAATATTGATCACTATTTAAGAGTTAATTTTAATACTCTTATTAAAGTAGTTGATGTGATAGGTGGTATTGATATTTACTCAGATAAAGCTTTTACTCCTTGGACTAATCGTAGAGTTTATATTAATCAAGGTATAAATCATATGAATGGTGAAATGGCTTTAGCTTATGCTAGAGAAAGAAAAACATATGTAACAGGTGATCATCATAGAGGTGAAAATCAACAACAGGTAATAACGGCTATAATAAATAAAATTACTACTTCCAAAATATTAATAAGTAAGTATAATAGTATATTAAATGCACTTGATGGTTCTTTTCAGACTGATATTTCTACTAATGGTATTACGTCTATTATTAAATACCAACTTGATAAAATGCCATCTTGGAATATAGAAAGTATAGCTGTTACTGGTGAAAATAGTATGAATTATACATATAGTATGGGATATGGATATAAATTATATGTCATGGAACCTGATAATAACAGTATAATAAGTGCAAAAGAAAAGATAAATGAAGTTTTAAATGAAAAGTAAATTTAATGGAGGCATGGTTATGAATTACGAATTAAAAAAATCTTTATTAGAATTAAAAAATAAATTATTATTATTTTCACTTACTGGAATATTAGGAACAACTTGTGCTGGATGTAGTAAAGATAGTATTTCTAATAGACAAGTGGTTAAATCTATAATTGTAGATAGTGATAATATAGATACATTTATTTCTGAATTAACCAGTGATGTTGATGAAGTTCTAGATAAAACTTCAGCTACTCCTTATGATATCATTATGGATTTAATTAATTATGGTTCTATAGAAAAAGTATATTATACTACTGATGATATTAATTTAAATATACCTTGGTATTTAAGCAATACTAAAACTGATGAAATAGTTACTTTACCTAAATTAGAGTGTTTAGAAGTTTATGGTATTAGAGATAATAATTGTTTGGTTAAAACTAATGAATATATTGGTTTTACTACTTTAGATAATTTGGAAGAATTAACTGGTACTTTCGTAGTTGTTGATATAAGTAGTCAAGAAGTTAAATTATATAAAGATAATCAAGTTATTTTAACTTCACCAGTAGTTACTGGAAGACCTGGTGCAAATCAAAGCGATAAAGGCTTATTTGAAATATATGATATTACTACTTCGAGACATTTGATTGGCCCTGGTTATAAATCATATGTTGATATTATGATGAAGTATAATGGTAACGAGGGCTTGCATGATGCAGAGTATCATACTCATGAAGATGGCTTTAAACATGGCTGGCGTGATGCTAGTGAATTTGGTGGAGATACATATATTAAGCATGGATCTCATGGCTGTATAAATATGCTACATGATGATGTTATGACTATTAGAGATAACGTAGATATTGGTACTAAGGTTTTAGTAAAGGAATAAATATTAACTTCGGTTAGTATTTTTTTAATTTTAATAGTATTTTTATTTCAATAGTGGTATAATATAAAACACTTTTGGGGGTATTACTATGAAAAATAAATTGTTAAAATATAATTACTTAATAATTACTGCTATTATGTTAATAGTTAATATATTATTATTTATATTTACTAATAAACTTAATATATTACCAATTAAATATTATTTATTAATATTTGGAATAATTGTGGTATTAGAAATAGTTTCTATACTATTTATACTTTTAAAGAAGAAAATACTTAATATAATTGGATATATACTTAGTATTATTCTAATTATAGTTAATATTTGTGGTATTTATTATGTTAGGGTTACAGATAATTTTTTAGATAAATCTTTTAATAATGATAATAGAGAATATACTACTACTTTTTATATTGTTTCTAAAAAAGATAGTAATAATACATTAGATAATATTGTTGGTAAAGACGTTGGTTATTATAAAGATACTCCTAATATAGAACAGGCTATAACTGAACTTGGTTATAAATATAAAGTTAATACTATTAGTTATGATAATATTAGTGAAATGTTTAATGGTATTAGTTATATTTTAATTGAAAAGAATCTTTATGATTATACATTTGAAATTGATAAATCATTAAATAAGTTAGATTATGACATTATATATGAATATACTTTGACTTTTCAGGAAACAATAGATTCTAATACTGAAGAAAATGATGATAATTATATACCTGAAACTAATAATATTAATATTTATATAGGGGGTACTGATTTTACTAATCAATTATATGATTTTAATATGATTGTATCTATTAATAAAGATACTCATAAAGTTCTTCTTACTAGTATTCCTAGAGATTATCATATTCCTGTATATGGTAAAGGTGGAAGAAGTGATAATATGGGATACCATGGTGCATGGGGTATTACTACTAGTATGAAGTCTTTAGAACAACTTCTTAATATAAAAATAGATTATTATGTTAAAGTTAGAACTAGTAGCTTAGTTGGGGTAGTAGATACTTTGGGTGGAATACAATTTTGCTCTGATAAAAGTTTTTATACTACTCATGCTACTATACTTGATAGCTATGATGATTCTAAAGGTAATAAATTATATGTTAAGAAAGGTTGCTATAATTATAACGGAACTGAAATACTTACTATATCGAGAGAAAGACTTGCATATAGTGGAGGAGATAGGCAAAGACAAAAGAACTGTCAGAGTATATTAATTTCTATATTTAATAAGGCAACTTCACCTAGTGTTATTAAAAATTATCAAAGTTTATTAGATTCTGTTAGTGATTTATATACTACTAGTATTCCTAGGGATATGATAACTAGTTATATAAGAGATATTTTAGATAATAATACTAAGTGGACCTTTAATACTCAAAGTTTAGATGGTTATGATAGCAGAGGGTATGTACATTTAACTAATTATCTTGATTATGTTATGATGCCATATCAAAGTTCAGTTAATAGTGCTAGTTATAATATTAAACATAATTAAAAAAGTATCAATGATACTTTTTTTCAGATTGTAGACAAACCCCTAGATTTTTTCTAGAGGTTTTCTTGTGAATAAAATTTTTATGATATTTTTTAAT
>CAKPMC010000010.1 GCA_934167875.1 uncultured Bacilli bacterium
GTATTGATATTCTTTTTTATGTAATCTTGTAATGTATCAAATGTAGTGTAATCATCAAAATCATAAGATTGAAATACGTATATATTATTGATTTCAGTTTCCAATATTTCCTTCTGTGATTTTAGTGCTTCTAATTGTTCTGAAGTTGGATTTTCTGGCATGTATGCTAATATTTCTGTTGGCTTATTGGCACCAGCTTTGTTGTTAAAAATAAAGGCTAATCCCTCTAGTGATAAACGTAAGGCATTTATATATAACGAATCTTCATCAATATAATAATGATCTGATAATTTGAACTCTGTACTAGAAACAACTTCATTTTTAAAATCTGTTTCGTGTGTTGAAGACTCAAAGTATCCATCCTCATCAGGGCATACGAAAGTACCAAATGCTAATACATTTCCATCTTCAAAAATAACTATACCTTTTTCTTTCATATTAAAGCCTACTTTCTAAATCATCTTCATTCCAAATTGGAATACCTAATTCTAATGCTTTTGTATATTTGCTTCCAGGATTTTCACCAACTATTACGGCACTAGTCTTTTTACTAACAGAAGAAGAGGTTTTGCCACCAAGATTTTCTATTTTTTCTTCTACTTCATCTCTTGTATATTTAGTAAGTGTACCAGTAATTACGAATGTTTTGCCATTAAAATTTTCATTAATTACTACTTTAGGTCCGGTATATTCCATATTTACATTTAATTCTTTCAATTCATTAATAATATTAATATTTTTTTCATCTTTAAAGAAATCAACAATACTTTTAGCTATTATTTCACCAATATCAGGTATTTGATTTAATTCTTCAAAACTAGCATTCATTAATCTATCTAAATTTTCATAACGCATAGCTAATATTTTAGATGTTTTTTCACCAACATTAGGAATACCTAAACCAAATAATAATCTCTCTAGTGAATTATTTTTAGAATTATTTATTGCTTCAATTAAATTATCAATTGACTTATTGCCATAACCTTCTAGCTCAGTTAACTCATCACGATAACGATCAAGTTTATAAATATCAGTAATATCTTTAATATATTTTAAGTTATAAAAATCTTCTATTATTCTATCTCCTAAACCATCTATATTCATAGCTTTTCTAGATACAAAGTGACATAATCCTTCAATATGTCTAGCTGGACAATGAGGATTGATACAGAAATAATCAACTTGTCCTTCTTTTTTAAAGATTGGTTCATTACACATAGGACATCTAGTAATCATTTCAAAATCTTTTTCCTTACCGGTACGTCTATCAAGTTTTACTTCACCAACTTCAGGGATAACATCACCTGCTTTATGAATGGAAACAGTATCACCTATTTTTAAACCTTTAGCTATAACATAATCTTCATTATGCAAAGTAGCACGTGATATAGTTGAACCTGCTACTATTACTGGCTCTAAAACAGCATTAGGAGTTATTTGACCAGTTCTACCAACAGTAAAAATAATATCTTTTAACTTAGTTAATACTTCTTCTGCTGGAAACTTATAAGCAATGGCCCATTTTGGATGATGAGCAGTGAAACCTAACTTTTTCTGTTCATCCAAACTATTTACTTTTACTACTACACCATCAATATCATAAGCAAGATGTGGTCTTTCTTCACCTTTATATTTAATATAGTCTAGAATACCTGTAACATCAGTTACTAATAAATTATTAGGATTAGTTTTAAAGCCTAGTTTTTTCATAAATTCTAGTGCTTCCCAATGAGTTTTAATACCATAATCTTCAGGATTTGGTAAGTGATATATCCAACAATCTAATTTACGAGAAGCAGCTATTTTAGAATCTAACTGTCTAATTGATCCAGCTGCAGCATTACGGCAATTTTGGAGAAGTGGTTGATTTTTGGCTTTTCTTTCTTCATTTAATTTTTTAAGAGTTTCTTTACTCATATAGATTTCGCCACGGACTTCAATATCAATTTCCTCTTTTAAAGTTAAAGGAACGGTTTTAATAGTTTTTACATTATTAGTAATATCTTCACCTACTGTACCATTACCACGGGTAGCAGCAGTTACTAATTTTCCTTTCTCATAATGAAGAGAAACACTCAGACCATCTATTTTTAATTCACATACATATTCAGGATTTATTCCCTCTTTTTTAATTCTAGCATCAAAAGCTCTTATTTCATCTTCGTTGAAAACATCGCCTAAAGACATCATTGGGATTTTATGAGTAACTTTTTTAAATTCATCTAATACTACGCCACCAACACGATGAGTTGGAGAATCACTTCTTATTAATTCAGGATATTTTTCTTCCAATATTTGAAGTTCCCTAAATAATTTATCATACTCTTGATCTGTTATAGTTGGATTATCTAGAACATGATAATTATAATTTGCTTCATTTAAAATTGTTACTAATTCATCTATTCTATCTTTCATATAGTTCATCTCTTTCTTATATCTTTATTGTCAGTTAAGGCTTTTTCTATTCTATTTTTATGACTTTTGTATTCTTGTAGATAATACTTTTTATATATATCTGACATAGGTATACCTGTTTTATTTTCAATTCTAGTAAATATATTAATTAAGTTTTCTTCACTAATAATCCATAACTTTTCTTTTATAATGTCAGAAAATTCACTACTACTTACTTTTTGAAAATCGGCTATAGTTTTCCATATCATACTATAAGTTTTTTCCTCTAATCCCATAGAAACAAAAGCATTCTTACCACTTGTGGTTAGAATTCCTTCATTATCATAAATGGGAGATAACTTTATTTCATCACTAGACTCCATTATTTCCCAGTTATCAGAATGACGATCATAATTACATATTATAATATCAAAAATAAACATATTTACAATTTGATTCATTAAATCAGATATTATTTGATCTTTATTAGGATTATTAGCATATCTATATTCTAATGCATCCCAAATTGACTCTAAATTATTAAATTCTTCTATATTTCTATTTTCAGTCATATAGTGATAACATTCAGATAGTAACTCACTACCGAGAGTATAATCTACATTAGCTTTTTTATAACTTTCAGATATACATCCTCGATGGTTATCAAATAGAGCTAAGTAATAGTTTACATGATCAATTCCAAAATCTTGGGCTAGTTCTTCCGCAACTAACTCACTATATAAAGCAGCTGTTTCATTGTATTTATAAAAATATTCTTTACCATCATATTTAAAACTAAAAGTAATACCAGTACTACTTTGAAATATTAGATTAATCTTATCATTATTTTTTAATTTATCTAGACTTGTATCTGTAACACCTATTTCTCTTAACATTTCATTTACATCAATATAACCATTTATTTGTTTCATAATAACCATCCTATCTATTTATGGCACCATCTGGCTTAGTAGTAGTTTTTATCCACTCATTTAAATCTTCATCTATTATTTTATTTTTTACTTCTTCATAAGTTTCTTCATCATTATATGGACCATATATATTATCTTCAGAAGTGTCAATTATATAAAATTTTACTATTATATTATCAGTTGATGATTCTAAACATTTTAGGGAAATATATCTTTTTCCATATGAAAATTCAACTATATAATCTTCTATTCCTATTTGTTTATTATTGTCTTTAGTTTCAAAGATATTATCAATATATTTACCTAATACAACATTAGTTTCACTAGTTTTTTTGATGGCATAGTTATTAGGTAAATCATAAGTCCATTTTTCAATTTTAGGATTAGTGAAGATATAAATTAATAATGCTCCTATTAAGAAAAAAATAATTATCCACAATAATCTTTTTTTCATTTTACTTTTTCCACAAATTTTGTGGATAAACACCATCTTTTATTAGTTCATTAATAGCATTAACTACACTTTCTTTATCTTCCTTATAAGTAACTCCTTCCCATTTAGCAGTAGTTGGTATTACAAGTGTTTTGGCATAGTTTTCAGCTGTTGCCATAGCAAGTACATCTGGTATTAAATATTCACATTTTAAAATATTATCTTTATTATTATCTAAGAATTTAGGAAAATGTTCTTCAATGTATGGGAATATACTTGGATTAAATCCTAACATGTTCATTGATACATAAGTATCATCTTTAATTTCAAATGGCATACTTCCATCAAGTGGAGTAGCTGTGATAATACCATTTTCTTTAATAACGCTACTTTCAACTAGTTTTTCTAGTTTGTTACCATCTACTTTGCATACGCCTCTTTTTACAGCTCCATTTTCAGTTAGAGTATTTATTACATGATAACCAACTACAGCATAAGTATTTTCTTCTTTTTCTTCTTTTAGAAAGTTACTTATTGTATTATAAGCATCTCTTCCATAGAAATCATCAGAATTAATGATGGCAAATGGTTCATTAATTAGGTTTTTAGCTGATAAAATAGCATGAGCTGTACCCCATGGTTTTACTCTATCCTCAGGACATGTATAACCTGCTGGTAAATCATTTAAATCTTGGAAAGCGTATTCAACTTTAATTTTATCTTCTACTCTTTTACCAATTGTTTCTTTAAATACATCATAGTTTTCTTTTTTTATTATGAAAACAATTTTATTGAAACCAGCTTTTATCGCATCATAGACTGAATAATCAATAATAAATTCATCATTAGGTCCTACTGGCTCAATCTGTTTTAGACCACCAAAACGGCTTCCCATGCCTGCTGCCATAATTAATAGGGTTAAATTTTTTTCTTTCATAGTTTCTCCTTAAACTTTTTTTATACTCTTATGATTTTTCATTAATTTTTTGATACCATATGGGCTCTTAAAAGCAATACTAACTAATGTATTTGTAACTTCAACTACACGACCTGCTCCAAATGTATCATGATATGCATAATCGCCAACTTTCCAGTCGACATCTTCTGAATAAAATTTTTCTTCTTTGTTAATTTTAATTTCGGGTTTTGTTTCTTCTTTTTGATTAGTATCTATTAAGTCTTTATTTATTTCACCAATAAATCTACTTGGTGGATTCACTTGATCTTTTCCATATAACATTCTGCGTCTTGCATTAACTAAATATAATCTTTCTTTAGCACGAGTAATCGCAACATAAGCAAGACGTCTTTCTTCTTCTAATTCTTGATTATCCATTAGAGAATTCATATGTGGAAAAATTCCTTCTTCTAATCCAATTACAAAAACATCATTAAATTCTAGACCCTTTACTGAGTGAACAGTCATTAGACTAACTTTATCTTTAGCATCTTTATATTCTTCTCTATCACTAACTAAGCTTACTTCAAATAAGAAATCCTCTAGAGAAATAACACCATCTCTTTCTTCGAAAGCTTTAGTAATTGATTTGAATTCTTCTAAGTTTTCAAGTCTAATATCTGCTTCTAAAGTCTTCTCATTTTCTAGTTCTTGACGATAACCAGTTGTATCTAAGATTTTATCTACTAATTCAGTAAGAGTTACATTTTCTGCAACCTTTTTTAAATCTTCGATTGTGTTTTTAAACTCTAATTCTTTACCTGATGTGATTACTTCATACATGCTTTTACCTTCAATATCAGCAAGAGTTGCTAAATTAGAAATAGTTTTTAGACCAATTCCTCTTTTAGGACTATTAATAACTCTTTGAAGAGATACGTTATCTTTCTCATTATGAATTAATCTTAAGTAAGACATTAAATCTTTAATTTCTTTACGGGCATAGAAGTAAAAACTACCTACTACACGATATGGAATATTTTCTTTTAGCATTTCTTCTTCAACAGTACGAGACTGAGCATTAGTTCTATAAAGAACAGCTATTTCATCTGGACTTTTGCCATCATTAATTAATTTTTTAATAGTACTAGCTACATAGTGAGCTTCATCTTTTTCATCATAACTGCGATAATAAGTTAGTTTGTCTCCTTCACCTTTATCACTCCATAAATTTTTATCTTTTCTATTTTGATTATTTTGAATTACTTGGTTAGCAGCATTTAAAATATTTTGAGTAGAACGATAATTCTGTTCTAGTTTGATCGTTTTTGCTTCCTTATAATCTTTTTCAAAGTTTAAAATATTACGATAATTAGCTCCTCTAAATGAATAAATTGATTGGTTTTCATCACCTACTACACAAACATTTCTATATTTAGATGCCATTAATTTAGTTAGAGTATATTGAGCTTCATTAGTATCCTGATACTCATCTATTAGAATATATTGAAAACGTTCTTGATAGCGATCTAAAATGTCTTCATGTTCTCTAAATAATTTAATTGGTAGTAATAATAAATCATCAAAATCAACTGAGTTATTAGTTTTTAATTTTTGCTCATATTTTTCATATACTTCTAATACAACTTTTTCAAATTCAGTAGTAGCATATATTTCGTACTGCTTTGGTGACATCAATTCATTTTTACAACCACTTATTTTATTTTTAATAGCAGTTGGATTATATTGTTTAGGATCATAATTCAAATCTTTTAAAATTCTTTTAATTACAGTTAGCGAATCGTCACTATCCATAATACAAAAGTTTTTATCGTATCCTAAAACTGCATAATTTTCTCTTAATAGTTTTAAACCAAAAGAGTGAAATGTTGATACCTGTAAATTTCTGGCTACTTCGCCAATTAGTTTAAATAGACGTTCTTGCATTTCTTTAGCTGCTTTATTAGTAAAGGTTATAGCTAAAATATTATAGGGACTAATATTTTTTTCTTCTATTAAATAAGCAATACGAGTAGTTAAAACCTTAGTTTTACCACTTCCAGCACCAGCTAAAACTAGTAATGGACCATCTGTTGTTAGTACAGCTTCTTTTTGTTTATCGTTTAAATTCGTTAAATCTATCATGTTATCTACTCCTTACGTTAATTATACTATAGGTATTAAATTCTTTAAAGTAAATAGGCATTTTTTTACGAAATTTATACGAAAAAAGAACCAGTTTTACTGGTTCCTAATTATTAGAATGGTATTAAACTTATCTGGCAACAGTTAAGTAAAGAGCTGTTCCAATTACGAACATAGCTACAGTAGCTACTGCACTTACCATAGTAAGATTGTACATCATAGAAAATCCTTTATCATCTAAAGCATCTTTCTTCTCATTTTCCATTTCTACTACTTCTTTTTCTTCCATATTAATACCTTCCTTTTTCTATTTTCTATACTGATTATACTATAACTTTTTATAAATAGATACTCTTATTTTTTATCTTTACATTTATTTACGTTCTGGTTGATTGCCATTAGGTTTTCCTGCAGATTCATTACCATTATTTGGGTTATCTCCATTACCAGGCATATTTCCACCATTATTCATTCTATTACTAGTTCCCACAGTAGTAGAAATTGATGATACTGTAAAACTTGTATAGGTTTCATTATCAATCTTAATAGTATAAGTTGTACCCTTTTTTAGTTTGCTTGATGATACAGTAATAGCTTGATAGGTTTTAGTAGGAGTATATTCAAGTATAGTATTTTCATTTTCATCAGTAATAGTTATTTTTTTATTTGTATAACTACTAGTAAAAATAATAGTAGCATTATATTGAGTTGAATTAGAACTAATACCCTGTACCATGCCACTAGAACCTGCTGCTATTAAAGAACCACCATTTACAATTAATTCTCCATCATAATCTAAGGCACCATCACCATTACTAGTTGGTCCATCTACTATAATAGTACCTCCATATATGTATCCACTACCATTAATATCAATACCATCACCACTAGCATTAACATAAATATTGCCATCATTGATAGTTAAAATATTAGTAGTATTATTAGTATAATTATTAGCACCAGGTCTATTCATACTTGATGAATCACTACCCCCTGCCACATTAATACCATCATCACTAGCTACTATTTTAATATCGCCATTATTAATGGTTATTTTAGCAGCTTCTATTCCTTCATAGCTTTCTTTAATGTCAATATTACCATTATCAATAATAATTTCTGTATCAGCATGAATACCATCATCACCTGATGAAATAGTATAACTACCAGCTATAATACCAATATAATTATTGGAATGAATTGCGTCATCCGATGTATCTAAATTAAAGGTTCCATCTTCTATAACTATATTACTACCAGCTTTTAATCCTTTAGCGCTTTTAGTATCAGTAGTATTTTTACTGCCCCAATTTCCCCAGTTAGAATTTGATTTGCTACTATTAGTACTTCCATTTCCAGTTTTAATAGTAAAATTACCATTTTTTATAATTAGTTTAGTTTCTGCTTGAATACCATCTAAAGTAGCATCAATATTAAAAGTACCATTTTCAATTAAAATATAACCTTTATCTTTATCTTCAGTATTAGTTGATTTGATACCATCTCCTAGAGAAGTTATATCAAAATTACCATCTATAATATAAACAGAATCTTTTCCTCTAATACCATCATCAGCTGATGAAATAGTATAATTACCATTTATTATTTTTAAATCATCTTTAGATACAATACCATCTTGATAGTTAGCTTTAACAGTTAATGAACCAGTACCATCAAATACTAAATCATCTTTACTATAAATAGTAGCATTAATATCTTCATCATAATTTGAATAATTTGAACCATCTTCTAAATAATTATTAGAATTATCACTTAAGTAGATTATTACTGTTTTAGCCTTTTTAACATAGATAGCTGGACCACTAGAATTAGTAATACTTACATTATTTAAAATAAGTTTTACATAATCATTAGTATCTACAGTAATCATACCATCAGTAATAGTTCCAGATAAATTATAAATCCCACCAGTAGTTATAGTAATACTATCTGTTAAAGTTAAATCTTTAGTTTGATAGTTATCCCAGTTAATAGCTTCATCACTGTTATCTAAATCTACAGTTGTATCTATATCAGTTATTTTATCTATCGCAATATCATTATCATTTTCCTTATTAGTTTTATTTATAATTAAATATACAATTGTTAGTAATATTAATATAACTAAAATTATATATATTATTAATTCTTTTTTATTTTTCATAATCTTTTATAAATCACTTTCTTCTAGGGGATGAGTTAAAATTACTTTTAAATTACCATTTTTTATTCTTAATTCATCAATAAATTTTTTCTCATTAATATTTTCATTTAAACTAACACGATAAGTTATATCAAACATACTACCCATATTAATAGTTTTTACCTGCTCTAATTCAGCTTTAGTTGTATATTTAGTAAAAATATCATTAAATACTTCAGTATAATCTAAATTTTCAGGAATAGTTATTTTTAATAATTTATCCTTTTTATTTTTATCAAATAAAGTTATTTTAGAAAATATTAATAAACCAAGACAACCTATAATGGTTATAATTAAAGCAAATAATAGATGCCCCATTCCGGTAGCCAATCCTATGGTCATAGCAAAGAAAACACTTAATATTTCTTTACTTGTACCTGGTAAGCTTCTAAATCTTACTAAACTGAATGCTCCCATAATCGCAACTGATGTACCTAAATTTCCATTTACCATAATAATTATTGTTTCTACTAATAATGGTAAAATTGAGATTGTTACTAGAAAGTTTTTGTTGTATTTGGATGTTTGTTTATGAGTTAGAGCTATTAAAACGCCTAGAATAATTGACGTTATTGAACATACTAAAATTGAAGTGATTTCAATAGATGATGTTGAACTTGAAAAAATACTATTAAGCATATATATAATCATTCCTTTCTTTTAGTTCTTTCTGATAGATGCTTCCATATTTTGAAAAAGATGTTGGATAAATCTTTAATTCAGAAAGACTTCTTACTAGCCATAATGGCATAGAGCCTAATGTTTTTATTTCCATAATATAATTTTTATCTTTAAAGTAACATTTACCTGCATCACCTAGTTCTAGGTTCAAATCACTATTTCTACTTCTTAGATTAGAATCTACAGTAATTCTTAAACTGTTATCATCTACACCGCAATAACTAAGGCGGTCATAAGCAATATAGATAGCTGGTTTTAAATCATAATATTTAAAATAATAATTAATTTCATTCATAATTTGATTATCTTTATCGTAATTATTGGTTTCTAGATAAGTATAGAAATCTTTTAATTTAATTTTTATTCTTCTTTTACCTACTATACCTTTATATTTTTCTTTTATTTCTAGAAAAACATCATCATTGATACTTGGTACTTGATAACTCCTAAGTCTAATTTTTTCTTTGAATATTGGTTTTTCTAATGAGTTAATAATTAAATCATTATTGATAGTATCAAAGTATATATTACAGATAGTACTTTTAAAGTATTTATCTTTTTTTAAATGTTTATTTATTTTTTTGAAGAGTAATTTATATTCTTGCTCTGTTAAAACGTATTTCTGTTCCACTCTTTTAAAAATATTTTCATACATATTTTTCTCCTTTCACTAAACATTCTAGTTTAATATATTGAAAGAAATATGGAATTAGTGTGAATTTTTGGTGAAAAAAAATAGGAGATGGTGTTCTCCTATTTGGTTATAAAAATAAAAATTATTCCTATTAAGGATATAATAAAGGATGCTATAAATGAAGTAACTGTTAATAGTTGTATTCCAGTAAAACCTTTTTTTCTATTGTCGAAGTATGGAGTATTTGAATTAATAGCATTACCATTAACATCCAAAGTTCCTTCTACCATTTTATTTATCATTTCATCAACAACTTGGATTGTAGACTCCCTAGGTAACGAACTTTTGACCATTGAATCACCTTGTTGAACTGGAGCAGATTCAAAAATATTTCCTAAATTATTTAGTAGTCCATTAATTTGGTTTTGTGCATCATCATTAGTATTGGTTGATACACTTGATTGTTCATAATCGAAATCCAAATCAATTGATGGCATTTCCATTTCTTTTTGTATATCTTGCATTAACATTTCTTTTTGTATATCTTGCATTAATTTTTCTTTTGATATTTCTATTCCTAAAGATGATAATCTTCTAATGGAAGAATTCAACATGCTTTCAAACAAAATTTCGTGTTTCAGCTTTTGTAATGCTAACATTTTAACAGTATTCAAATAGTCACGCTCTAAATCTGATTGCATATTAGTTTGGCTATCATATATTTCACCACCATTGCTAATTCCTTCCCAACCATGTTTTGATTTATCCAATGCCATTTTATCAACTCCTATTATATTAATAATAACATATTTATTTCTAATCTATTATTTTTAATATTTATTTCTTGTAAATTATTGTAAATTTTTTTTAATAATTTAATACGTTAAAAAAAATAGGAGGTGGTGTTCTCCTATTAAATATAAATATTACTTTTTTGATTTAATTATAGATTTTCTTACTAATTTATTATCATATTTCGTGTTAATAATACTCTACTATCTTCTTTATTATCATTATATACTATTAAATTACTAATAGCAGGATCTTTATCTAAATCTAATACTTCTTCAATATTTTTATATGTTTCTATAGTTATTTTTCTATCTTCTTCACTTGAAAATTTATCTCTTGTGTTATCTGTAATAACTATTACCTTATCTATTTCGTATTTAATATCTGTAATAATTAAATCACCTTCTACTGTTGTTTGTACCAACCTTAGAAAAGCTCTTTTTTTAGTATTGATACTTGTTGTGAAATCAGTTAGTAAATCAGAGTTAGCTATTGTGGTAGTTACTACTACAGCTTTATCTTTTATTGCCTGTTCAACTTGATAATCACTACTTAATTTTTCTATACTGATGTAATCTTTAGTTAATGAATCATTATAAAAATCATTTAGGCTTTCACTATTTGTTTCTTCAGTAGTACTTTCTTTAAAATTATTATAAAAAGTAATACCAAATAGTTTTATTTTTAAACCGTTATTATAACCATTTTTATAATTATTATCTAATCTATGGTATTTTGTGATTTCATAGATTACAGATTTATACTTAACTGTTCCACCATCCCAAAGTATAGTTCTTTTAGGAATTAATAAAATTACTATAATAACTATTATAAATATGATAATTAATTTTTTATTTTTTTTCATAAATATTTCCTTTCTCTCAATTAGAATGTGTTGTAATAAAACATTCAAAAAATAAATTATTAAAATAGTATTATTTGTATTTGTTTTTATCTTATTTTCCTATTATTTCTTCGAAATATGCATTCGCCTCAAATTTACCATCATTATATAATTTCCTAATTTCATTTCTTGATAACCATTTAGCATCATTTACCTCTTCTTCTTGAATAATTATTCTTTGATTATCTGAATCTTCTACTTTAAATAGCCATACTTCTAATATATCATCACAATTTGGATAATACCTTAGTGTAGAACCTATATATTTTCCTGCAGCTTTATCAATTACAATCCCTAATTCTTCTTTTACTTCCCTAATAGCAGCATCAATATTAGTTTCTCCCATTAATACACTTCCGCCAGTACATTCCCATTGCAGTGGATATGTTCTATTAACTGCACGTTGTGAAACTAAAAGTTCATTCTTATCATTTTCTAACCATACGTTAACCACTAAGTGAAACTCACCTTTATTTAGTTTTTCCCCTCTTATTACTTTTCTTTCCAGCATATTTTTGTTTTCATCATATAAGTCCCATTTTTCCATTTTATTCTCCTAATCTATTATTTTTACTTTTATTAGTAATTTTTTGATGTAGATTATTTGTTGTAAAAATCTTAGTGTGTATTATTGTTACCTCAATATATTTTTCTATATATTCTTTTCTACATATAACTATTTTTACAAATCAATTTTGCTTGTATCAATTATTATTTATTTCTAATAAATATATAGCTTTATCATAATTAAATTATATCATGATTGATTTTACTATGTCTAATAGTTCATTAATGATTGTATTTTCTACTCTAATTATTTTTTAATACTTCTGTTATTTATTCTAATGAAATTGGTTCTGTTCTTTGAATTTTAACAATATTATTAGTACAGTCAACTATTGTACTAGCCTGCCCAAATGATACATCACCTTCTAGTATTCCATCCAAAGTTGGTAATTTTTCTTTTATTTCATCTAGAGTATTGCATACTGGTTCTCCACTTATATTTGCACTAGTTAAGAAGATAGGACATCCTATTTTTTGAATTAATTGTTTTAATACTTCTGATGATGCGATTCTTACGGCAACTTTCTCATCCATTTCTGTACCAGTATTATTAATGTGTAAAAGAACATTTGATTTTTTATTAAGAACTAAAGTAATTGGCCCAGGCATAAAGGCATGAATTAATTTTTCAGCATCTAAATTCACAATCGCAATATCTTTAATTTGAGTTTCATTTATACACATTATGGGAAAGGGTTTAGTATCAGGACGATTTTTAATACTTATCAATTTTTCATATGCTTTACGTGAATTAATACTAGCACATAAACCATATACAGTATCTGTAGGGACACTAATTACGCCATCATCTTTTAATATTTTGGAAACTTTATCAATTTTATTTTGCTTATACCTTTTCATTTTAGTTAATTTTCCTTCAAATTATTATACTAATTTTTTTCTTAGACTACATTCTTTAATATCATTATACCAAATATTAAAGGAATGCTAGCTATTTTTTCTAATAACACTTATTTTGTTTCTTCATATAATAAATTAGTAAAGGAGGATATATGAAGAAAATTGTTTATTCAATTATTTGTGTTTTAATACTATTTTTGATTGGGCTTATGTTTTTACTTGATTTAAATAAGGGTGATAATAAAAAGGATCTAGAAAAAATAAGAGTAGCTGAAGTTGCACATACTGTTTTCTATGCACCACAATATGCTGCTATTAGTCAAGGTTTCTTTGAAGAAGAAGGACTTGATGTTGAACTTATTTTAACACCTGGTGCTGATAAAGTAACTGCTGCTGTTTTATCAGGAGATGTTGAAATTGGCTTTTCTGGAAGTGAAGCATGTATTTATGTATACAATGCTGGTGAAAAAGATTATTTAAAAACTTTTGCACAACTTACACAAAAAGATGGATCATTTTTAGTATCAAGACAAAAAATTGATAATTTTACACTTGATGATTTAAAAGGTAAAAGTGTTATTGGAGGACGCCAAGGTGGTATGCCTGAAATGACATTTGAATGGGCACTTAGACAAAATGGAATTGATCCAACAAAAGATCTAGATATTGATACTAGTGTTGCTTTTGCTGCTATGGGTGGTGCTTTCATAGGCGGACAGGGTGATTTTGTTACTTTGTTTGAACCTAATGCCCTACAAATAGAAAAACAAGGATTTGGTTATGTAGTAGCTTCTATTGGTGAACTTGGTGGTGTTGTACCTTATACATCTTATAGTGCACGTAATAGCTACTTAGAAAAAAATCCTGAAATTATAGAAAAATTCACAAGAGCTATTCAAAAGGGACTTGACTTTGTTCATAATCACAATGATGAAGAAGTAGCTAAAGCTATTTTAGATTTCTTCCCAGATACTTCATTAACTGATTTAACTGGAGTAATGGAAAGATATCGTAGTATTGAAGCTTGGCCTACTACTACAACATTTAGTAGTGAATCTTTCTATCACTTACAAGATATTATGATGGCAGCTAATGAATTAGATAGTACTGTTAAGTATGAAGATTTAATCTACACTAGGGATTAAATATGAAAACTCTTTTGAGTATCAAAAACTTAAAAAAAATATATCATGACTTAGATGGTGAAGTATGTGCTATTGGAGATGTTAGTATAGATGTATACGATAAAGAACTTATTTCTATTGTAGGACCATCTGGTTGTGGAAAAACAAGTTTACTTTCTATCCTATCTAATTTAGAAGAAAAATCTGACGGGATTATTTCTTTTAATAAAGATAATGTAAAACTTGGGTATATGTTACAAAAAGATGCATTATTTCCCTGGAAAACAGTTTTGGATAATTGCTTGATTGGATTAGAAATCACGCATACTTTAAATAATGAAACAAAAGAACGTGTAATTAAGCTTTTAAAAACTTATGGACTTGGTGAATTTATTAATAAGTATCCTGATAGCTTGTCCGGTGGTATGAAGCAAAGAGTTGCTTTAATTAGAACACTAGCAACTGATCCTGACATTCTTTTGCTAGATGAACCTTTTTCAGCTCTGGATTACGTCACGAGATTAGCTCTTTCAGATGACTTATATAAAATAATAAAGAATGAAGGTAAAACAGCAATTCTAGTTACACATGATTTAGCTGAAGCTATTTCTTTATCAGATAGAGTTGTAGTACTAACTAAGAGGCCTTCTACTGTTAAAAAAATATATGATATAAAACTAACTAATCAGTCTACTCCTATCAATAATCGTAAATGCAAAGAATTTAATACTTATTATGATGAGATTTGGAGGGATCTGGATGTCCACTTATAGTTTGGAACATAAACTTTTTCTAAGAAAAAGAAGAAAAAATAAAATACTAGTTATCTTTTTTCAAATTTTAATTTTCTTAAGCTTTATGGTTATTTGGGAAATGTGTGCTAGAGCAGGAATTATTAATACTTTCTTATCTAGTTCACCTACTAAGGTAGTAGAAACATTTTCAAATTTACTTAAAACCAATAACTTATGGTCCCATGTTTGGGTTACCGTTTATGAAACTATTATTAGTTTTTTACTTGCTTCTTTAATAGGTTTTATTATTGCTTCTATTTTATGGTGGAATAAAATAGTAGCTAAAATAATAGATCCTTATTTAACTATTTTAAATTCACTACCAAAAGTAGCACTTGGACCACTTATTATTATTTGGGTTGGTGCTAATACTAATTCAATAATATTTATGGCATTATTAATATCTACTTTTATTACTATAATAAATATTTATCAAGGATTTATGTCAACTGATCTTTATTTTATTACTTTAATGCGTACATTTAATGCTAAGAAACATCAGATTTTTATTAAATTAATTGTTCCTAGTAATAAAAATAATATCATAAATTGTCTAAAGGTAAATATTAGTATGAGTTTGATAGGCGTTATTATGGGAGAACTATTGGTTTCTAAAGAGGGACTTGGTTATCTTATTATGTATGGATCACAAGTGTTTAATATTAATTTAGTTATTACTTCTGTAGTGATACTAGCAATCGTTTCATATATTATGTATGCAATAATTTCTTTTATAGAAAAAAGGACAGTTAAGAATTAAGCTTAACTGTCTTTATATGCTGTTTTTTAATCATCTTGAAGTATTATTTGACCGTCTGTTATCGGTATATTAGGAAAACTTGCATCCATTAATGTAAAGTTTCTAACTGGAGCTGTTGGATTTGTCACTTGCACTGTTTCAGAAGCTTCTGTCATAGTAATTGTTTTAACAGTATCATCAAACGTGTGGCCCCCATCACTTGATATTTGTTTATAGTAAATTGCATTACTTCCAGATTCAGCAAATGGAACATTATTAAATATAGCATTACCATCTTGATTAGTTGTTACCTCTGTTCCAACTATTGTTCCTGTACTATCGGTTCTTATAAACTTTGCCCCAATAATTTGTACTCCTGTATCAGGGTTTCCCGTATCTGTAACATGAAGTGTTAAAGTTCCAGTTGCACTTATTGTAAAAGCATAAGTATCTGTTCCTTCTACAATAGTAACACTTTTAGGATTAAGTGTTGATACATCATATCCACCTGCTATAGCTTGAGCATTATAGGTTCCAGTAACAAGTTCAATACTGCCCTTACCATTTGTTATTGGAATTGTGTGCCTTGCCATAATATCATCTTACCTCCTTCTATTTTTATATTAGGATTATATTTATCAATCAACATAAATGTAACTAGATATTTTCTATTATTTGCAATATTATTAATAATGTTAATACAATAAACTTTGTTCTTTTTTGCTATTAAAGGTATTTTTAAAATTGATAAATTAGAATATATAATTAACCTATATATATCATTATCACATATTGGTATTTTTACTCTTCCAAAATTATCTGTTATTCCTTTAAAAGCAATCTTATTATATTTATCTATTAATTTAACTTTTAAATTATTTGTCTTTATACCTAAATTATTATAAATTTTAATATAAATACAATCTTTTGTCATATCTCACCTCATTGCAATATATTTTGTAAATTATTTTATCTTCTTGTAAAAATATTATTCTTCAACGCTCCAAATTATTAAAGTAGAATAATCTTCGTCTTCTAATAAATCCTTACTCGGTTTTAAAAGCAAACCTTTATCAACTGAAAATGTAACATTACTTATATTTACAGATCCACTATTATCATTTGATTCAAAAATCAATTCTTTATTTGTTTTTATAGTTATTTCTTCATTATTAAATTTTTTAAATAATAATGAATCTATTAATACTTTACCATTACTGTCTATCATCGGATTTGTAGAATTAAGATACAATTTCCAATTAGTACTATTTACTCTACTATCAATTACTGTTACTACTATTTTATTTTTCTTAGGTAGAATAATTGGATTTGTAGACGATGGTATCATACTAAAAGGAATGTTTTCTGTTACTTTCAGTAAAGTTAATTCACCCATAAAAGGCACAGTTACTTTTCTTTCAGTATAGCAGCAATTTAAACATGATGTTATTTTAACTCTTGTATTATCTGGAATAACAGAACTAATATTTGCTTCAAATAAACCATTTTCATCGGCTGTTGCCATTAAACTTTTATCTTCATATTCTATCTTGACATTTGCATATGGTATGGTATGACCTGAAATAGAGTTTATAGAATCTATAATTGGATGAATGTTTATTTTAAGTAATCCTATCGTTAGTATTTTTATATTTTGTAATGAAAAACTATTTATATCTGGTAATGTACTTAACTCAATATCAGTAAAATTATGTGATGTGATAGTAGTACTATCTTTATTAAATACTCCCGTTATTTCTGTAGGGTTGTTTTCTTTATACCAATAAAAAGCTGGAGTATCATCAAGAGTACAAGCATTTTGGTAATCAAGAGCATATACCCACATGTTTATTCTTGCAAATTTAAATATAAAATCAACAGGATTATTTGTATATACAACATTAGCATTTTTTGTATAGATATTTACATATTTTGGATTATCCAATATAAATTTTTGATTTGTTCCTTTAAAGTATATATTATAATTGTCTGTTGGAGTAGTCATATATGTATTTATTATTGAAATACTTGCTCCTTCTTTAACAGTAAAATTTCCAAATACATTCCACATTGGAACTCTTTGATGGCTGTTTTCAATAAAAGTAAAGTTTGACATTTCTTCTATCAAAACATTTCTGGCTCCATGTGTTGTTGTTTTAGCAAAACCATTACCTGTTGTTAAAAGAAATTCAGAACCATGACCCACTATCAAATCCGTTCGATTCGTTCCATTCATAAATTCTTTACTGGTTGTAATATTTACTTTGCTATTTGGTTTTATTTTAACCGAAGATGGTATAACGTCATTAAAGAAAAAAACTGTATTAGTACTTGAATTATTTGTTATATTTGAATTTCCATCTATTATAATTCTATTTGAATCGCAAACTCTTTGTGCTGGAATATTATTAGTATCTTTTACATCTATGATAGAATCAGTAATCTTAGTTGTTCCATAATAATTACATGAAAGTTCTATGCCAGTAAAATTTATATTATTATACTCTACTACTACGTTAGAATAATTTGGGTGAGATGGAACGTAAATAACTCCATAACCATGTGAAGATACTATATTAATGTTCTTTAATACTATTTTTTTATTAGTTGTACTTACTTTTATTACATCTTCCTCTAAACTTAAGTTATTTGTATATGTATATTTTTTATTGTTATAAGTTCCATCAATTATTACTTTGCTTTTATTGCTATTTATTATAAAACCACTAGCTGCCGTAATATCATTTCCTAAATAAATATAGTTATAATTATTATCTTCACTTATAGCTTTTTTTAATTCATCACTAGTTTCTACAACAACCGTATTATTATCTATTATTTGAATAATTATCACCTTCCTTTGTAATAGTTTATGAAGAAAAGAAAAAGGTAAATAATTAATTCATACAGATTAAAGAAAAAAGAATAGTTATTTCTATTCTTAATGAATTTTAGTTACACTTAACATTGCATTGGTACTTCCATTGAATTTTAGATTAACAGTCTTGGAAGTTTTAACATTTAGGGTTATAAGATCATTTGACTGTAGTGATACAATTGTTGATCCACTTATATTATTAATTATTTGAGCACTAAATTCACTGGTTGCACTTGTAGCAGGTTGTAATACGTTGTTAGCTCTAACAGACATAGTTATAGAACATTCTTCATTCGTTGCTCCACATAATAAATATGATACTAAATATACTCCATTTTCTTTTATTTTAATGGAATTATTATCCGGATATTCTGTAAGAAATGCTGTTCCTTTTTCAGGAAGTGGAATTATAGTATCAATTCCTTGTGGTAAATTTAATTGTGTATCAATCATTGAATATCTAATTCCATAGGAAGAAACAAATTCTGTTCCTGGGGGACCAGCAGGGCCTTGAGGTCCTCTATCTCCTTTATCTCCTTTTGGTATTGAAAAAGCTAAATGATGTACCCAATTTTCAAAAGTATCCATAACTTGCGCAGGTTCTCCAGGTTCAAGTGTTTCCGTTTCATCTATGGCAATATGTTCAGTTCTTCCTATTTCTCCTGGGAGTCCTCTTGGACCAATGTCACCTTGATCTCCTTTATCTCCTTTTGGTATTTTAAAATTCAAAACTACATCTACTGGTGTTCCAGCATTTACAATTTCGGCTTTTTCATTTGGTTCTATTGTTTCAACTTTTCCAATTTGAATAGTTGAAGGTCCCGGATCACCTCTTTCTCCTTTTATTCCTTGTGGACCTATATCGCCTTTTTCACCTTGTGGTCCAGGAATACCTTGTGGTCCAGTTTTTCCTTCAATTCCTTGTTCTCCTCTAGGTATTTTAAAATCCAAAACTACATCTACTGGTGTTCCAATATTTACAATTTCAGCTTGTTCATTTGGTTCTATTGTTTCAACTTTTCCAATTTGAACAGTCGAAGGTCCTGGATCACCTTTTTCACCTTGTGGTCCAGGAATACCTTGTGGCCCAGCAATACCTTGTGGTCCAGTTGGACCTTGTATATAACAATACTTATATTTTTTATTTTCTTCTTCTATACTTCTTTTTATTTTTTCATAATTATTGCAATTACTCATTATACATCCTCCTCTAACTAAAATTTAGAATTAATTCTTGTATTTAAATTCTTCTATTATAATTTATGATGATACTTTTCAAATGTATAATTAATATGTAATAATAATTTTATTTATTGCATGTATAAAATCAATTAAGTAACAATATCGATATTAATTATTTTTTATAACAAAAGACAATTAAGAATTAAACTCAATTGTCTTTAATTTACATTTTAATTAATTTTTTTATACTATAAGTAATGCCTATAATTGAAATTAATGAAAGTATTACGTAAGCTTTAATATTATCACCTGTACTAGGATTAGTTTCACTATTATTTATTGTTTTATTTGTAGCTACTATTCCATAATGACTTAAGTGTGATGTTTCAAAAACTATATATCCATCTTCTATAGTTGCTGGTATAGTTTCTTTTATTTCATTATCTAAAATATAAACTACTTCGTATTTTTTATAACCTTTTAAATCTTCTGGTAATGCGACTTTTATTTTCATTTTAGTATCAGTAATTTTAACTATATTACCATTTTCTAAAACATTAATATCAACTACATATTTAACATTTTTATCAGCAAGTTCTTTTTTAACTTCTACTTTCTTAATATCCAAAGTATAGTTTTTACTTACTTCTTTTTCAAATGTAATACTACCATTTATTACTCCTGTACTTTTAATTTCCTTTATAGTATTTTGTTCAGGTTGTTCAGAAGATATAGGTGTCATTGTTAGCTCTGGGTACATTCTCCATGTTGTTGGAAATTCATCAACATTTGTTTCTGTTTCCCAATCCGATACTCTATAATTATAATATTTACCATTTATTTTTAATTTAGTATCTCTTGTAAAAGCATATCCTTCTTTAGCTTTAAAATATAAAATGTATTGATAATCTTTTTCACTTTCAAAGGCAGTGATAAGATTTTCGTAACCTTTATTAAAGAATTCAGCTGAAGTTATACCTGCACCATCTTTAGCTTCCCAACCTTCAAACTGATATACATACGATGAATCATCAGGTGTTTTTCCAGTAAATACTGGTTTATCATTTACATTAAAACTGATTGTTGCATTATTTAATTCTATGATGTCGATGTGTTTTAATTGAACTGGTGTTGTTGGTTTTATTGTTTTTACAGCAGTTACAAAAAGTGTTGTTTCAAAACTTTTCACATTTGCACTATTTATTTCTGTATTGTTTACTCTTACTGAAGTATTACTTCCAAATTTATTTTCATCTTTTGCTTTAAGAGAAATACTATACATATAAGTTTTTCCTTCTTCAAAAGTAGTTATTTTTTTATCTTGTGATAACTCATTATTTTTTGCTTCATCAGAATACCAAAACTTAACTGGAACAGACTCTCCACTTGCATTAGTTTCCATCTCTTCCCAGTATTCATACTCTATATCATATAGTTCATCCCAGGGATCACATTTATAAGCTTTTGCTTCTGGCTTATCACCGGGATTATAATTAAATTTTACACCCTCAATATCTATATTAGCTGTGCTCAAATCTAAATCCTCTGCAAATGTTGTTATCGGTGCAATACAAAGGGTGAACAGAAACACTAACACAGTGCTGATAAATAATTTTTTCTTCTTATTTTTCAAATTCTTTCTTCTCCTAACTTTATTTGATTTTTTTATTATTAATCTTTATAGTCATAATAATAATTATTAATATAGACCTATCATCTATAATCTAATAATTTTCCTCTATGTTACCCTTTTTTTATTCCTCATATCTAACCTCATTCATACTATTAAATCCACTTAAGTAATAATCATATGGATAATCTCTTACTCTATTTTCCATAACATCATTTATAGGAATAAGTGTATAGTCTTTTAAAATTACATATTTATAGGTAAATGTTAATACTTCGTTATAATATTTAGTTAACATATTAATTCTAACTGTAGTTGTAATTTTTTTATTTAAACTATTATCAAAATAATCCATTATTTCATAAAAACCTTTATCAGTTTTTAGTATTCTTTCATTATAAATTCTGATTATTTTTTCGTTTTCATAGTTACCACTTACTTTTTCTATACTAGGATATTTATTATTTCCATAACTTATACCATACAGAATGTTATCTTTTGCATAAACATAATTAGACATGAAATCATAATCTATTTTTTTACCAAGATATGTAGTAGAATATTCCCATTTTAAAGAATCACTTAAACTATATAGTGCACTTTGATACATATCATAAGAATCTCTAACTTTATTGTCTAAATTATTATCATGTAAAGTATATAAAGTGTCATTGTAGTCAATAAACTTAATATCTGCACCAAAACCTGGTTGTATATTCATTGCCTTAATATTTTCTGGAATATCGTATACTTTTTTATATTCAAACTCACCATTATTTAGTCTTTGAGGATTATAAATATAGATGGCGTTATTGCTTATAAAGGCATAATTTCTAAAGCAAGTATTTTCATTTAATACTTCACCACCAGTAATTTTCTTGTAGTTAGCTTCTTCTTTAGTTTTATTATTCTTTTTTAATACTGCTTCAACTAAAGTGGTTGGTTCGGTATCTTTTTGATTATTACTATTAATTTTATCTTCTTTATTATTATTTTTGTTACCAGTTACTAGTAAAAGAGTGGCTATAATAGCAACAAGTAAAACTAATACAGCACTAATAATATAGATATTTTTTTTATTCTTCACACTAATCACCTTTTTTCAATATATCCACTTGTTTGTTTTGTATACATATCATCTGTTATAGATTTATATCTTTCACCATCATAATCATCTGTAAAACCATTATATGCTTTATAAACTTCATTGGTTTCAGTATCATAAACTCTTTCATATCCAAGTGTTGCATCACTTTGTTTTTGGCTCATAATATCATAACTAGCACTTCTCTTTTCCCATGAATCCATAATTCCATCAGTTATTTGATTACAGATATTTCTAACACTTTGGAAGTTTTGCATTACTGCATCTTGTTGGGTATTAAATCCACTCATAAAAGTATCTGTAAATTCTAATGAAGAAGATATAGTACTTAATGTTTCTTGCCAATCTATAAATTCATCTTTTGGTGCAGTAATAAAGATAGCATCATATACATTTAGGTAATAAATATCTATTTGCTTTCCAGAAATTATATTTTCATAAACATAATATGGGCCAGCATCATATACGTAAGCAGTAAATAAACCTTCAGCATCTTTGCCATCGGCATCTTTAAATGTCGCTCTTAAAATATCTCCACCTAATACTCCAGTTCCTAAATTTTCAACAACAGTAAAATCATTTAAAGTTGGGAATGTAAATAAACTTGTATTGTTTAAAGGACCTAAATCATTAAATATCTTATAAAATCCTTCAGTATTTTTACCTTCTATTACTGAAGTTTTGGCAAATAAACTATCTGGATAATACTTCTGTTGAAATGCTTTAGCTTCTTGAGATTTATTATATCCTTCTGTTTTCATATTAAAGAAAAATTGATAGGTTGGTCTTTGCGGATCATAGGCTTTAATTGTGTAGTGAATGTAATCACCTAAAACGTCAACCTTCCATCCTTCTGGTATTTTCATTTTAACTAAACCATTATCAAAGTCAGTATATTTAATTGTTTTGGTTTTATTTTCTTTGATTATGAATTTTGAATTCTTATCAGAAAAATCTAACTTATTATCACTATTTTTCTTATTAGAATTAATTATTCCTAAACCTACTAATGCAATAACTACTATAGCTATAATTGACAATATAATTTTTTTATTTTTCACAACATACTCCTCCTATTTATTTTATGTTCTTATTATATTTTATTTTCTTTGTTGCAACAATCTAATTACCATTTAAAACATTGTTTCTTATGACAACTTTTTATAATATATTCAATTATATATTGTATAATATTTTTGAGGTGGAAAATATGCTTTTTAAAAATAAACTAAACTATTACCTAGATACTATTAATTGTAATTCTAAAGAATTATCTCTCGAATCAGGGATATCACAACCTGTTATTAGTAGATATAGAAATGGAGAAAGAACACCACAAATTAATAGTAAACAATTAGATAAACTTGCTATGGCTATTTTTATTATAGCTAATAAAAAAGGGATAGTTATAGATAGCAAAGAAGAAATATTAAATAATTTAACTAGTACTATTATAAATAAAGATAATTTTGATTATAGTAATTTTAGTAATAATCTAAACAAGCTAATAACAGCTTTAAGTATTAACATAAATAATATGTCTAAATACATTGCGTTTGATGCATCACACATATCTAGAATTAGGTATGGTAATACAAAGCCTTCTGATCCTATTAGTTTTGCTACTAAAATATGTAGTTATGTTATATCTAAATATAACGATTCTGAAAGTATTAAAACACTATTTACACTCTTGGACTGTCATTGTGAAGTTAATAATAACTTGTTTGACTTATTATTCGCATGGCTTACTAATAATAATGATTCTAAAAATTATATCAGTGACTTTCTTTCTAACTTAGATAACTTTGATTTAAATGATTATATTAAAGCTATTAAGTTTGATCAATTAAAAGTTCCAAGCATTCCATTCTATCATGCTAAAACAAGAAATTATTATGGATTAGAAGAAATGAAAAAAGGTGAATTAGACTTTTTTAAAGCAACTGTTCTTTCTAAGTCAATGGATGACATTTATATGTGTAGTGATATGCCAATGGAAGATATGGCTAAGGATGTTGATTTTGGAAAAAAATGGATGTTTGCGATTGCAATGAGTTTAAAAAAGGGACTTCATCTAAATATAATTCATAATTTAGATAGACCATTTAACGAAATGATGCTTGGTCTTGAAAGTTGGATACCTATTTACATGACAGGACAAATTTCTCCATACTATTTAAGGAATAGTAAAAATAATATTTATCACCATTTTAACTATGTTTCAGGTACTGTTGCATTAACTGGCGAATGTATTAATGGCTATCATAGTAAAGGAAAATACTACTTAACAAGTAATAAAAAAGAAGTGGATTATTACAAAGAAAAAGCTAACTTATTATTTAAAAAAGCTAATTCGCTTATGGATATTTATAATGATAATAACAGTGATACATTTAAAGTATTTATGTTAAAAGATACCAAAATAGATGATGATAGAACTAGAACATTATCTTCATTACCATTATTTACTATAAATGACAGTTTACTTACTAAAATATTAAAAAGAAACAATATTGACAGTGAAGATATTAATAAAATAATTGAATACAAGAAACAGGAAAAGAAAGAAATAGATAATATTCTTAAAAACAATAAAATAACAGATATTATATGTGAATATGATAAAAATAACTTTGATGATGATATATGTTTGTCTTTAGAAAATATTTTCTATAATAAAAAAATTGCATATAACTATGATGAATATTTAAGTCATTTAGCTAGTACTAAAGAATATACTAAAAATAGTAATTATAAAGTTGTAATTAATAAAGATAGAACATTCAAAAATATTAATATTACTGTAGTAGAAAATAATTATGTAGTACTTTCTAAAAATAGTAATCCAGTTATCCACTTTGTTATTAGACATCCAAAACTAGTTGATGCTATTAAAAATTTTAAACCATTGGTAAAGGAATAATATAATGAAAGTAAAAAAGAATAAATTAAAAGTTATGATACCTATTTTATTGATGATTGTTTTTGGGGTAATCCTGATTATAGCTATAATTAAAATTATTGGTTGGAATAAAGATAATGATAATACTAGTAAACAAATTGAAATAGTTCAAAATGAAGCAAAAATTGAAGAAGTTGAGGATGATGACAATACCAAAATAATAGAACAACCCGTAAAAGTACCTAAAACTAATCCTTATTGGGATTATATTAAGATGAATATGATTAATGTTGATTTTACGGAACTAAAGAAAATAAATAATGATGTTAAAGGTTGGATACAAGTTAATGGAACTAATATTAATTATCCATTTGTACAAGCAAGTGATAATAAGTATTACTTAAATCATTCTTTTAATAAGTCACTTAATTATGCGGGATGGGTATTTCTCGATTATAGAAATAATTTAACTAATAATAAAAATACTATTATTTATGCCCATGGTAGACTTGATAAAGCCATGTTTGGTAGCTTAAGAAATATTTTATCTAGTGGATGGTTAAATAATTCTAATAATTATGTAGTAAAATTATCTACAGAAAAAGAAAATACATTATGGCAAGTATTTAGTGTTTATCATATTCCAACAACTAGTGATTATATACAAACAGAGTTTAGTAGTGATGATGAATTTTTACAGTTAATTACTAAATTAAAAGATAGAAGTATGTTTAACTTTAATACTGATGTAAATAGTAATGATAATATTTTGACTTTATCCACCTGTTATAGTGATACTGAAAAAGTTGTTTTACACGCTAAACTAATCAAGAAAAGCGATAATAATACGCTTACTTCTAACTAAGGATTACACTTAATTCTTAGTTTTTTTATTACGTATTTTAATTAGTAGCATGATATAATTATAAGAGGTGAAGATGTTTATGAAAAAAATTGTAGTTATTGGTGGTGGCGTATCTGGTCTTATTGCCGCTATACATGCTAAAAATAAAAATAATCAAGTTATTATTTTAGAAAGAAACAATACTTGTGGAAAAAAGATTTTAGTTACTGGTAATGGTAGATGCAATTATTCTAATTCTAATCAAGATATTAATCATTATCATAGTAGCAGTAGTGATAATTTAGAAAGTATTATTAACCAGAAAAATATTTCAGCTTTCTTAGATTTTTATAAGAGTATTGGTATTATACCTAAAGTAAAAAATGGATATTATTATCCTTATTCAAATCAAGCAGTTACTGTACAGCAGGCATTATTAAGAAAAGTTAGTGAATTAGATATTGATATTAAGACTAGTACCTACGTTGATGATATTGCTGTAAATGGTAATTCTTTTAAAGTTAAGACTAATAATGGTATTATTGATGCTGATATAGTAATTATGGCTTGTGGTGGTAAATCATATTCTAAACTTGGTACTGATGGTAATGGTTATCAATTATTAAAAAAATTAGGACATAATATTATTCAAGTTGTTCCTGCTCTAACCCAAATTAAAGTATTAGAAAATATTAAGGATTTAACTGGAGTTAGAAGTGAAGTTTCAATTACGCTAATTGAGGATGGTAAAACTATTAAATCTGAAATTGGTGAAGTACAGTTTACTGATTATGGAATTAGTGGAATTTGTTCAATGCAACTTAGTAAATATATTAGTTATGGAATTATGGATAAAAAATGTGAGAAAATAGTTATCAACTTTGTTTCTGATATAGCTAAAAGTAAAGAAGAATTTATTAAATTTATTGAAAGTAATAATTGGTTAGACTTTGAGGTAGGAAGTTTACTTGATAGTTTATTGAATTATAAAGTAACTAATTATATTTTGAAGGAAACTAAAATTGCTGGTAATGTAAAGTTTAGAAACTTAAAAGATGAAGAAATTAATGCTTTAATTAATTGTCTTATTAATTTTACTCTTACTGCTACTGGAACTAATACTTTTGATAATTCACAGGTTAGTGCTGGTGGTGTTAATTTAAAAGAAATAGATTTAACTACTATGGAATCAAAAATTATTCCTAATCTATATATAGTTGGAGAGATAGTTGATGTTGATGGCGATTGTGGAGGTTATAATATAACTTTTGCTTCAATTAGTGGTATGTTAGCAGGTATGGAGGTAAATAAAAATGATTAGAATTAGACAAATAGAAATACCTGTTGAAAAAGATAATCTTGAAGAAATTAAAAAATGTTGTAGTAAAAAAATTAAGATATCTAGTTTTGATATTAAAGATATATCTATCCATAAAAAATCAATTGATGCTAGAAAAAAGCCTAATATTTATTATGTATATGAAGTTGATGTTTTAGTTGATGATGAAAAGAATATTCTAAAAAAAGTACATTCAAATGATATTTTTGTTACACCTAATGAAGAATATAAATTTCCAAAAAGTGGAACTAAAAAGTTAGAACATCCTATTGTGATAGTTGGTGCTGGACCTTGTGGATTATTTTGTAGTTATATGTTAGTACAAGCTGGATACAAAGTAATTATTATTGAACGTGGAGAAAAAATAGAAGAAAGAGTTAAAAGTGTCGAAGAATTTTGGCAGACTGGAAAGTTAAACACTAATTCTAATGTTCAGTTTGGTGAAGGTGGAGCTGGTACATTCTCTGATGGTAAATTAAATACATTAGTTAAAGATCCTTATTTTCGTCATAGAAAATTACTAGAAATCTTTGTTGAATGTGGAGCTCCAAAAGAAATACTTTATTTGAATAAACCTCATATTGGTACTAATTTACTTAGAAAAGTAATAATTAACATGCGTAATAAAATTATAAATATGGGTGGTGAGTTTAGATATAATACTTGTCTTACAGATATTCATATAAATAATAATAAAATTTATAAAATAGAATTAAATAATAATGAAATATTAACTACTGATGTTTTAGTTTTGGCACTTGGTCATAGTGCTAGGGATACATTTAAGATGTTATATGATAAAGGTATTAATATGACAGGTAAACCTTTTGCGATAGGAATTAGAATTCAACATCCTCAAGAAATGATTAATAATAGTCAGTATGGTAAAGTCAAATTAGATCCTGCTAGTTATAAACTTACATATAAAGCTAGTAATGGACGTGGTGTTTATACATTTTGTATGTGTCCTGGTGGATATGTGGTTAATGCTTCAAGTGAAAATAATAAATTAGCTATTAATGGAATGAGTAATTATGAACGTGATACTCTTAATGCCAATAGTGCCGTTATTGTTACTATATCACCTAAAGATTATGGTGATGGTGCCTTGGATGGAGTTGAATTTCAACGTAAATTAGAGGAAAAAGCTTATAATCTAGGAAATGGTATGATACCTGTTCAATTATATAAAGATTTTAAGAATAAAATAACTAGTACCGAATTAGATTTGGTTCAACCTATTTTTAAGGGTAATTATAAATTAAGTGATATAAGTACCATTTTGCCAAGCGAAATTTACGAAGCATTAGTTGAGGGAATTGAAAATTTTGGAAGTAAAATTAAAAGCTTTAATAGAGATGATGCTATTATAGCGGCTATTGAAAGTAGAACTTCATCTCCTATTAGAATTACTAGAAATGAACTAGGTGTTAGTAATATTGACGGAATATATCCTGCTGGTGAAGGTGCTGGATATGCTGGTGGTATCACTTCTAGTGGTATGGATGGTATGTTAGTTGCAGAATGGATTGCTTCAATTTATGATAAAAATAAATAAACAGTTAGAAATAAATCTAACTGTTTTTTGACGTTAATTCTAAACTTGATTGGGGATTTAAAGTTAAGTCTGCCCTATCTCCCCTTATATATGCATAATAACCACTAGCAGCAATCATAGCAGCATTATCAGTACAATATTTCATTTCAGGAAATGATAAATGAATATTATTTTCATTGCATAGTGATATTAATTTTTCTCTAAGTCCCTTATTAGCAGCTACCCCCCCTGCTACAATTAAGTTGTTAACATTATAATCTTTTAAAGCTTTCATAGTTTTTTTGGTAATAATTTCTACAACTGTATTCTGGAATGATGTAGCTAGATCTTTTTTTCTAATTTCATTTCCTCTTTGTTCTTCATTATGGACTAAATTAATTATAGCACTCTTTAAACCGCTAAAACTAAAATCATAACTATTATCATTTTTAGGAAGTGGTAATTCATAGGTATCTTCACCTTCATGTGCCCATTTATCAACAGTAGGGCCACCAGGGTATGGAACATTGATAACACGTGCCACTTTATCATAACATTCACCAACAGCATCATCTAAAGTAGAACCGATCTCTTTAAATTTGTAATGATCTTCCATATATATTAGTTGGGTATGACCACCACTTACTACTAAAGCGATTAATGGGAACTTTAATGGTTCTACAAGTTGATTAGCATAGATATGGCCAGACATATGATTAACTGGTATTAGTGGTTTATTATTCACATAGGCCAGCGTTTTAGCAGCTTCTACTCCAACTAATAACGAACCAACTAATCCAGGTCCATATGTTACGGCAATAGCATCAATATCAGAAATTTTCATGTTGGCTTTTTCTAAACAATCTTCAATAACCATTGTAATATTTTTTACATGATGACGGCTAGCTATTTCTGGAACTACACCACCAAAATCTTTATGAATGTCAATCTGTGTCAATACAACAGTGGCTATTTCAGTATTTCCATTTTTTACAATTGAAGCACTTGTTTCATCACAACTTGTTTCAATACCTAAAATATATACATCTTTCATTTAATTCAACTCTTTTTCCATTAATATTCCATCAATTCCTTGATAGTAACCTTTTCTAATACTAACTTTATTAAAACCTATTTTTTCATATAAGTGAATAGCATTATTATTACTTTTTTTTACTTCTAATGTGATACTTGATACATTATTTTTTCTGCAATCATTTATCATCTGCTCAATTAATTTAGTACCTATTTTTTTATTTTGATAATCTTCTTTTACATTTATATTTATTAGTTCGGCACGTTCATAAATTAAATAATAATTAATGAAGGCAACCGCTTTACTGTCAATTATATAAGCATAGTATCTAGTAAAAGTGTTATTATTGATGTCAAACAACACTTTTTCCTTTGTAAATACATCTGTAAACATATTTTCTAATTCATCAAGATATTTTGAATGTTTATCTAACTCTATTATCATATTATTTCCAGCTTCTGTTTTTCCTCAGCTTCTGTTTGTTTTAGATAAATAGGATTTATAGAATGCGGATTTTCTGGTGGACGACTGGCAAATACATTTACAATTTTTTCTATATCTGGACTGTAACTTTCAGTAGTTATATCTGTAAAGTTTTGATTACTTATATACTGATAACTGTCAATCAAATGATCAACTGCACATTTTAAAGCTTCCAAAGATATATATTGTTGTTTTAAAATTGGCAGATATTTATTATCAAATATCGCAGCATATACATAATTTCTTCTAGCATCAATTAGAGGTACTTTAAAGCTAGTTTCGCCCTTACTTGAAACTGCCATAGCTTCTAAGCTAGACACTGTTACAATATCTTTATTTAAGCTATAGGCATATGTTTTGGCTATAGTTACTCCAACTCTTATCCCAGTAAAAGAACCAGGACCATTGACTACCATAATTTTGTCAATATCTACTGGTTCTAAATGATTATTTGTTAACATTTCACTAATTTTACTAAGTGCTTTACTAGATAAGTCTTTGCCAAAATCTTCTTTTATTTCTGATTTTAACTTACCATCAATTACTAAACCAGTATATAGATAACTTGTAGTAGTATCTATATAAAGAATTTTCATAGTACTGCCTCACAAAGATCTTCATATTGTTGACCATATGGAGTAATTAAAATTATTCTTGTATCTTCATCTTCTTCAGAGATCTTTATTTTTATTTCTAAACGTTCTTCTGGAAGATAATCTTTAATCATATCAGACCACTCTATAATAACTACACCATTTTTGTGGTAGTACTCTTCAATGCCTAAATCATCAACTTTGCCATCTAAACGATATACATCCATATGATATAAGTCTAATTCACCTGAAGTATATTCTTTAATAATATTAAAAGTTGGAGAAGTCACAGCTTCGTCTATGCCTAACGAAGAAGCAAAACCCTTAGTAAATACAGTTTTACCACTTCCTAAATCCCCCTGTAAACAAATTACCATATTAGGGAATTTTTCTGATTCAATATTTTGAGCTAATTCAATTGTATCTTGCTCACTTCTACTTGTTACTTTATATGTCATTTCTATCACCACTTTAATTATAGCAAAAAAAAAATAGATTATACAACCTATTTTTCTTCTTTCTATAAATTTATTTTACTGGTTTAAAATATTTAGTTAATAAGCCAATTATTTTTTCATCAGTTACTAATTGAAGTGCCTTTTCATTGTTGATCTCTGTTTCTTCTAATAGTCTAAATTCATCTTCTACGTCTTCACTATCAACAGTAGTTTTGGCTACAAAGAAGTAATTTTTTCCTTGATAGGTAGCTTGGTTTAAAACGATATATTTTTCATCGTTATCAAATGTAATTATACTATTAATTAAATTTTCCATTATAACCCTCCTATCTTGACATACCTTGTGTATTTTCTTCAGTAGTTGCACCAATATTGATATATCCAGCAGTACCTCTATCATTATCCATTCTAGCTGCTACTTGCTCGCCAGATTCTACAATATTCATTGCTTCAGTTTCAGAAATTTTATTTCCTTCTGCATCATAGTAAGCTCCTGGTTGTGCTTCTTTCCATGAATTATCAATTTGACTAGCTGTTGGCATTTTCATATCTGTACCAGAGATTGCTCTATCACTAGATGTATATACACCTGTTTGACCATTCAAGATCTCATTAATTTGTTGTTGCAATGCATTGTTAAAATCTATATCTTCAGCTGTTTGAGTTAATGCATTGTCACTGTTATCAAAAGATACTTTTACATTTGCTTGAGCAATTTCTTTTTGAGTATCATTTATTTTTTGAATGTTATCAGCAATATTATTTGTTGTATCTACAAATGTTTGAGTTTTGTCAACGGTATCAGTTGATGCCTCAACATTGATATTTTGATTAGCACTACTGCTAAGAATGCCAGCTCCTATAATCATGGTTGCTGTTGCTACAGCTACTTTAGCTTTCTGTAAACACTCAAGTACTTTAGTAACTTTTTCTGCAAAAGTTGATTTACTTATTTTTTCAAGTAGTTTTTGTGGTGCTTTTTGAATTTGTTTAATGACTTGTGGAACTTTGAATTTGTCATTATTATCATCGGCAAATGTTGGTGGAACTTCTTCTTTATTACTTTCTTCAGATTGATTACTTTGTTGTTCAACTATTACTGGTTCTATTGATTCTTTATTAGCTTCTATTGATGCTATTTCTGGGTTCTCATCATTAAATTTTCCAAGAGATCTAGCTGTTTTTTGTTCCATCCAATTATTGTCTTTTTCTACTCTATTTTCATCATTAAAAATTCTGTCTTCTTCTGCTATTTGATGAAGTTTATTTGAGTAATTGGCTAGTTCTTGCATTTTGTCGGCATTATCACGAACTTGTTGTTCTTTTGCTTCAGCTTTTTTATCTGCTAGTTCATGTAGTTTATCTGTAAATCTATTAAATAAGTTATTAGACTTATCATCACTTGCTAATTCTGGTGGAATCTCTTGCTCATCTTTTTCAGCAACTTCAGTTTCCATCACAGCTTGTTCTTTATTATTTGATTCCTTGTGATTACCTAATTTTTCATCTATATCAGATATTTTAGCTTCTATTTTTTGCTTAATTTTTTCAACAGTTTTTTCTCTTTTAGCTTTTTCATTTTTTATACTTTGAATTTGTTGAACTAATTCTGCAATTTCATTTTCAAAGCTATTAGTTATTGTAGATTCAAACGGTTTAATATTTAATTCTGCCATTCTATCTCTTGACATTTTTATTTCATCATCATCTTTTATATAAGCAGCTTCTATTTTTGTGATTGTATCTATTAAACTATTTTTTATTGAACTGTTATCTGGTAAAATTGCCGCACTATTTAATGATGCTATAACATTTTCTACTGTCGGTAATGATGCTGCTGCTCTATATGTCTCAATTGCTTTCTTTTCTTCTTTAGTAGCTGATGATTCTTTATCAATTAATATTTCTTCTAATTCATCACGTGAAGTAGATAAAGCTTGTGCAGGATCTACGTGTTTTGTAACATTTCGATTTAGGTTAAGCTTCTCAATTTGTGATTCTAGTTTAGCTATTCTACTATCAAAACTTTCTGATTTTTTATTAGTTTGATCCATTTCACCTTTGGCAAATTTATCAAGAATGTTAAGCTGAATTTCTAATTTTTTCTTTTCTGATAATAACTGAGTATTAAGACTATTATTATCTATTGTTGATGATTCTTCAATTGCAGGATCGATATTATTTGTTTCTAAAGCATTAATATTTTCACTAATAGTTGGTTGATCAATTTCAGGTTCAACAATATCTTTTTTTGTTTTCTCTGTTAATATTTGAGTATTTAAACTGTTACTTTGATCTACTACTGGTGGTTCTTGAATTATTGGTTCAATAACACTTGATTCATTACTAACAATTGGTTCGTTATCATTACTTTTAGAAAAATCTTCTTTAATATTTTGATCAATTTTTGGTAATTCAATTGTCTCAAAAATATTATCTGTTAATAAATTATTTTCATATTCATTAGATAGCTTATTAATACTTTCTTTTATTGAAGTTATACTGTTATTTAATTCTATAACATTATTATCCATTTGTGGGTATGCATTTCCATCATTACTTAATTCAGTCATCCTATTATTTAAACTATTTTCTAAATCAGCTAATTGTGTTTCTAAATCTTCTTTTTTTGTTACATATGCATCTACTATCAATTTATTATGTAGATCACTTATTTCATTGGTTAAGCTTAATAATTCAGAATTTAATTTAATTACTTCTTGATCCATTTCTGGATATTGATTACCTGAATTATATAATTCATTTTGTCTTGCTTCTAAAGAAGTCTTAGTTTCATTATATTTTTGTTCTAATTTTTCTATATTTGATGTTACTTTATTATTTTCATGTGCTTCTATATCTAATACTTCTTTTTGTAATGATGATTTTTTTGCATTTAAGTTAATTATAGATTGATCCATTTCTGGATATTGATTACCATTGTTTTGTAATTCTGTAATCTTGTTATTCAACTCGACATCTATATCTGAAATTTCTTTTTTAATATTTTCTTTTCTTAAAAACATTATACTTGAAACTAAATCATTCCTAGATTCAGTTATTTCGTTATTTAAAACTGTAATCTGATTGTTTAATTTGGCAACTTCTTCATTCATTTCTGGATATGCTACACCTGCTTCATATAACTCAGTCATTTTGGCATCTACTTGTGATTTTACTGTTGAAAGTTGTCCTTTAAGTTCTTCTAAATTTTTCATATGGCGCATACCTCCTATTATTATAAGTAAATTGTAGCAAAAAACTTATAAAAATACAATACTAAAGTATAAAAAAAGAACTTCAAAAAGAAGTTCTAAAGACAAAAAAAATACCTTGGCGACGTCCTATTTTTGCCTACACTA
>CAKPMC010000011.1 GCA_934167875.1 uncultured Bacilli bacterium
TTGCCGGGATTTGGCTCCTTTTATTGTATCAAAAAGCCGCACCAGGTGGTGCGGTTGAAATTTCAATTTAGGAAAAATGCAAATAAAATTGCATTTTTCGACTTTTTTAGCCATAACGAGTCATCAAAAATATTAAATTATCAATCAACTTTTGTATATTTAACTGAATAAGTAGAATATTTACTGCAATCAATTTCCTTATTATGAACCAATTCACACTGCGCAAGCAATAATCCTGTTTTATTAACAAATTGAATTATACTGTTGCCTGAAATAGTATAAGTACCATTTTCAATAACATTTTGACTCGATTTTAATGTGAAATTTCCATCGCTATCACAAAATAAATCATAATCTTCTTTCCCACCTATAGTATCACCATCAGCATTAATAACTAATTGAATTTGATCCTCTGATTTTGCTACCCAATGTCCAATTAAAGTATTAGTTTTCTTGCTACATCCAATTGCACTAATACCAATTAATAAAGAACAGCATAATATAGTTAATACTTTTTTCATACTTATATCTCCTAAAAATATATTTATACTTTAACTATACCACGTAAAAAGAAAAAAGGATAGTTACACTACCCTTTTAAACACATTTTATTGAATTTCTTCAATTTTCATAAAATTAGTATGAGCATTATGTGGGAAACCACCAACTACAGTAACGATATCGCCTTTTTTAAGATGCATTACCTCTTTAGCAGCTTCTATTCCTACTTTAACGATTTCATCTGTATCTTCACATACAGAAACAACTATTGGATATACACCCCATTTTAATGCTAATCTATGAGCTACCTTCTCATCAGTAACTGCAGCAATAATAAATGAGTTAGGACGAAGAGAAGAAATATCTAAGGCTGTTTTACCAGTTAAAGTTGATACTACAACAGCTTTTGTTGGTAAGCTTTGTGTAGAACGAGCTGCACATTCAGCTATAGTATTATGAATTTCTGTTCCTTTTAATTTATATTCACTTAAATTATATTTAGTAATTTTTTCAACGTTATGACAAATACTAGCCATCATTTGAATTGTTTCTACTGGATATTCACCCATTGTAGTTTCATCACTTGTCATGATAGCATCACAACCAGCTAAAATAGCATTAGAAACGTCAGTTACTTCTGCATTAGTTGGACGAATATTATGTTTCATACTAGTCATCATTTGAGTAGCCATAATAACTCCAGTACCATTAGCATGACAAGCCTCTATCATCATTTGTTGATATAATGGTAAATTTTCAAGACCAGTTTCAATTCCTAAATCTCCACGAGCAATCATGATATAATCAGATGCTTCAACGATTTCTTGTAAATGATCCATTGCATATTGAGTTTCAACTTTAGAAACGATAATCATATCAGGTTTACCAAACTCACGGCATAGATTTCTTACTTCATTAACATCATCAGCACTATTTACAAAAGAAATAGCTAAATAATCTCCATCCATATCACATGCATATTTAATATCTTCACGATCAACATCAGATACATATGGAACATCTAATTTAATACCTGGAATACAAACTCCACGGCGTGATTTAATAGTACCACCATTAATAATACGGCAAGTAACGCCATCATTTTCAATACTTTCTACTATTAATTTATAGAAACCATCATCTAAAAGTACTGTTGAACCTACACTAAGGTCTTTTAATACTCCTTTATAGTTGAATGAAATTCTTTCTTTTGTACCAAGAACATCTTCTTCTACAATTCTAATAGTATTTCCAGCTACTAATTCAATATAATCACCTTCAAAAGTACAAGTTCTAAGATCTGGTCCTTTTGTATCATATAAAGTAGCAATATTAGCACCTAGTTCTTCATTTGCTCTTTTAATTAATGATTCATCTAATTTTCTTTCTTCCATTGTTGCATGAGAAAAGTTAATTCTTGCAACATTCATACCAGCATCTACTAAACCTTTGAAATTTTCCCAAGTTTGAGTAGAAGGTCCGATACTACAAATAATTTTTGTTTTCTTCATAAAACTCACTCCTCTAATTTTTTCGCACTTACAATATTAGCACATTTTCCCATTGTTTTCAATTGTTTTTAGATATTTTAATTGGTAAAATGTCAATTACTTTTTAAATTTTAAATAATCAAAATTATTAATTAACTCTAATATATTATTAGCTATCAAAATATATTATTTTTGACACTTTGGGCAATAATAAGTGCCTCTACCATTTACTTTAATTTTCACAATAGTAGTACCACAGTTTGGGCATGGTTCTCCTACCTTAGTATGAACATATAAATGGTTTTGAAAAAGTCCAGTCACTCCCTCTTCTGATGTATAATTTCTAATTGTTGTTCCACCATCCTTAATAGCTTTATCCAAAGTAATAACTGTATTTTCGATTATTAATTTTAATTTATCATCACTAACTTTATTAGCTGGCATCAAGGGGTTAACCTGTGATAAAAATAAAATTTCATCATCATAAATATTTCCTATACCAGTAATAATAGATTGATCTAAAAGAGCCGTTTTAATAGGTATTTTTTTGTTTTTTAAATGTTCTTTTAAATAACCAACTGTTAAATTTTTATCCCATGGTTCTAATCCTAATTCTGTAAATGGTGGCATGTCATTTATTTTTTCTTTAGGTATTAGCTTCATTCTTCCAAACTTTCTAACATCTTGAAAATGCAATTCCTCATTATTATCAATAGTAAATACTACATGATGGTGTTTTTCTAGTGGGCTATTTATTTCTCTATAGAAAAATTTCCCTTCCATTCTAAGATGGACTAACAAATAGTCAGTATCAAGTTCAATTACTATCCATTTACCACGAGTAGAAAAAGAATTCATTGTCTGACCCTTTATTCTACTAATAAATTCTTTACTTGTTGGATAATCAATAATTGGGTCATAATACACTTTGCAATCTGTTATTTTTCTTCCCAGTAACTTTTTTTCAAGCTTTTTTGTAACCGTAATAACCTCGGGTTTTTCAGGCATAATATCACTTCTTTCTCACTGTATAGTTAAGTGTTTGATTTTATTTATCTTTTTTGTTATTTTTAATTTTATTTATATTCCATATAGCTATCCTAATACACCAATTACTTAGCCTCATACCAGTCATTTCCAACCTCAATATCTACTTTTAGAGGAACATTTAATTGGTATGTATTTTCCATAATTCTTTCCACTATTTCTTTAACTATATCAAGTTCATCATTTAAAACATTAAATACAAGTTCATCGTGTACTTGAATTAACATTTTACTTTTTAAATTTCTATTATTAAATTCCTGATATATTTCTATCATTGCTTTCTTTAAAATATCAGCACTACTTCCCTGTACCGGAGTATTTAGAGCTATTCTTTCCCCTTGCTGTCTAATCATATAGTTTTTATTATTCAATTCATCAATTACTCTTTTACGATTCATAATTGTTTTTACATAACCCTTTTCTTTAGCATCTTGTATAACTTCATTCATATATTGTTTTATTTTAGGATAAGTATTCAAATATGAATCAATAAAACTTTTAGCTGAAATTATATCAATTCCTAAATCTTCTGATAAACCAAAACTACTAATTCCATATAATATTCCAAAGTTTACAGCCTTAGCTGTTCTACGCATATTTTTATCAACTTTATCAATTGGTACACCAAAAATATCAGAAGCTGTTTTAGCATGGATATCAGCACCATGAATAAATGCATCTATCAAATTATCAGCACCAGCTAGAGAAGCAAAAATACGAAGTTCAATTTGAGAATAATCACTTGATAGAATACATGAATTTTCTTCAGGAATGAAAGCTTTTCTAATTAATCTACCCTCTTCAGTACGGATTGGAATATTTTGAAGATTAGGACTAATTGAAGATAATCTACCAGTTCTAGTTAAAGTCTGTGTAAAAATTGTATGAATTTTACCATCTTCCATAATTTCATTAATTAAACCTGTAATATAGTTACTTTGAAGCTTTGTAAGCATACGATATTCAAGTATTTTATCGACAATTGGATAAGTACCAACTAATTTATCTAGTATCTCTTTACTAGTAGAATAGTTATTATCTTTTATTTTTTTAGGGTATGGTATTTCAAGTGTTTCAAATAGAATAATACCCAATTGTTTAGGTGAAGAAATATTAAAAGTAGTACCAGCTAATTCATATATTTCTGCTTCTAGTTTTTTAATCTTAGTATCTAATTCTTTGCCTGTCTCTTCTAAATAGTTTTTATTAACCCTAATACCCGTAAACTCCATATCAGTTAATACTTCAACTAAAGGCATTTCAATATTATGAAAAAGCATAAGTGAGCCATCATCTTTAAGTTCATTTAAAAACATATCTTTAGTTTCATATATAAATCTAGCTTTTTCCAAACATACTTTAGCTATTTCCTCTAAAGCTGGTTCTTTAGTCTTAGCACCATGTCCAAATATATCATCATAAAAACTAATATCATATCCTTTATTATGGGCTAAATAACTAATATCATCTTTTATATTATAATTTAGTAAATAACCAGCTATCATTAAATCATAATTACACTTAGTAAAATCTATATTATTATTTCTAAAAATATATAATATTTTCTTTAAATCATAAGTTAATATATTACTAATATTTTTTAACATATCAGGATTAGTTTTTAATACATCAAATGGTATAAAAGCACAGGTTTTATCATTATATAATGATACTCCATAAACCTTATCTCTGTGATAATTAGTACCAAGTATTTCTAAATATAGTGCACACTCACCCTCTACATTTAGGTCATTCGGATTATTAATAATTTTTATTTCTAATTCTTCTCTTGAAATATTTTTTTCTATATTTTGTTCTAATTGATTTTTATCGATATCTAATTTCTTTATTAATGAATAGAATTCTAATTCTTCTAACATTTGAATATATTCTAACGCATTGATACCATGATAATGAATATGTTCTAAATCAGTATCAATTGGCACAGATGTATAAATAGTAGCAATATCTTTGCTCATATAAGCATTTTCTTTATCATTCAATAACTTTTCTTTAGTCTTGCCACTAACTTCATCAATATGCTCATACAAATTATCCAAAGTTTGATATTTGCTAAGAAGCGAAATAGCTGTTTTCTCACCTATTCCTTTTACCCCTGGTATATTATCACTTGCATCTCCCATAAGTGCCTTTAAATCTATCATACCAATTGGTTCAACACCATAAGTCTCTTTAAATAAATTTTTATCCATACGAATAAAACCTGTTTGTTTTAAAAGTTTAACATCAACTTCATCTGTAATTAATTGTAATAAATCTTTATCACTACTAACTATAGTAGCAATAAAGTCAGGATCTTCATTAACTTTTTTAGCAAATGTTCCAATTATATCATCCGCTTCATAATTATCAATTTCAAAGTAATGTATTCCCATAGCTTCGCATATTTGTTTAGCTATTGGAAACTGTTGTTTAAGCTCATCTGGTGTTTCACTTCTACCATCTTTATATGCCTTGTATTTATCATGCCTAAAAGTTTTTCCTTTATCAAAAGCTATCATAATATATTCAGGCTTTTCTTCAGTTATTATTTTATTTATCATATTAATAAAACCATAGATAGCATTAGTAGGAAAACCCTTAGAATTTTTCATCATATTGCCAGTATATGCTGTAGCATAATAACTTCTAAATAATAAATTATTGCCATCTACTAGTATTACCTTTTTCATTTTTATCACATCCTTAGATCATTATATCATAGGACACTAACTTTTACCATTTACTTAAGACGAAAAACTAAAGATTCCTTTTGAATTTGATATTCATCTTGAGCTTCTAATCTATCAACCCTAAGTGACAAAGCATAAGTGAATGCTGCTACTCCTACATAAATTAATGCTATTATTTTAATACTTTTTTTCATACTATATTTCTCCTTCTTGATAATTTTATTTTATATTAAACAAATGTTCGTGTCAATAATATTTGAAAATTTTTTAAAACATTTGTTTGACACTTTACACGTTGCATGTTAAAATTAATTCATAAGGAGGATATATGGAAAAATTAACCGATAGACAAAAAGATATTCTTGATATTATTAAAAGATCTATTGCCGATAAAGGATACCCACCTACCGTAAGAGAAATAGGTGCTAAAATTGGTCTTTCATCTTCCGCAACCACTCAATTTCACTTAAATAAGTTAGAGGAAAAAGGATATATAAAAAAAGATTCATCTAAAAATAGAACTATTGAATTATTAGTTCCAAATGAATATTTAGAAAAAGATGATAAAGTTGTAGAAGTACCACTACTTGGTAAAGTAACAGCAGGTAATCCAATTGAGGCCATTGAAATGCCTGATGAATTTTTCTCTTTACCAGTAGGACTTATTCCTAATAAAAAGGAAGTATTTACTTTAAAAGTTAGTGGTGAATCAATGATAAATGTTGGAATTTATGATGGCGATATTATTATTGTTCAAAAACAAAATACAGCTAACAACGGTGATACAGTAGTTGCTATGACTGAAGAAAACACTGTCACTGTTAAAACTTTTTATAAGGAAAATGGTTACATCAGATTACAACCTGAAAATGATTTTATGGCGCCTATTATTCTACCTACATGTTCAATTCTAGGAAAAGTAATTGGTCTTTATAGAAAACTATAATTAAAAAAACGAGTTTAATTACTCGTTTTTATTATGTCATTAATTATATAGCTAGCTATCATAAGTCCTGCGCTACTGGGAACAAAACTAGTAGAACCAGGTGTTCTATCATGGGTCTTAATTGGAATTTCATCACTCCATAGTACCGGAATTTTACCTTTAATTTTTTCATCTTTTACCCATTTACGTAATATCTTAGCAAGTGGATCATAATTAGTCTTGCTAAGATCACTAATTTTCAAGCATCTAGGATTAAGTTTATTACCAGTTCCCATTGATGAAATAAATTTAATATTATATTTTAAACAAGAAGCAATAATTTCTTTTTTAGTAGTCATGGTATCACAAGCATCAACAACATAATCAGGATGATATTTATTTATAATTACTCCTGTGTTTTCTGAATTTAGAAAATTATCTATAGTAATTACATTACATTCTTTATTAATATCTAAAATTCTACTTTTCATTACATCTACTTTTTTCATTCCAATAGTTGAGTCAAGGGCAATTATTTGTCTATTTTTATTAGTAATATCAACAGTATCAAAATCAACTAAAATAATATTTTTAATTCCACTTCTTACTAATCCTTCAACAACATAACCACCTACTCCACCAATACCTATCACCATTACACTAGTATTATGAATTAATTCAAGGCTACTATTACCAATAATTTTTTCTAATCTTTGAAACATATTACTTCTCCCTTTGCAAATAAAAAAATCCAGAAAAACGATATGTCAAACGATAAAACCTGCATAACCACAGGTGGGTGCACGTACACAATTTTCTAGGATTCCTTTAGCGAACTGCAAAGGCATTCAACACAAATTGCTGATCGGTAGCTCCCGTATCGTTCAATTTAGTCGGTTTTATATGCGACAATCTCGATTCTTCTAGACAATTATATTATAACATACTTTTAATTCATTACTAGTCATATTTACTCAATTTGACAAAAAATATTTATTTTTAATATAAAAGACACCAACCCATACTCTATCTACCACTATACATATATTAAAAATAAGGTGATATCATGTTTAACTATATCTCAATAATTAGTTTATTAATATCATTATCAATAGATTTTTCAGTAGCAGGAATTTCTTTAGGTATATCTAATATTAAAGTACCCAAAAAAGCAATTCTATTTTTAAGCTTAACTAATACTATTTTTTTAATTATATCCTATATATTAGGTAAATATATTATAAGTTATATAAATCCTAAAATAACGATACTGCCATCTATAATTTTTATAATTTTTGGACTAGAAAAAATATTAGAATCAATAATAAAAAACTTACCACATAAAAAATATAAAATAAATATTTTTAATACTATTTTAGTACTTCAAATATATAATAACCCATCTAAAGTTGATTTGGATAAATCAAAAACATTATCAATAAAAGAATTAATAATATTAGCTCTTTCATTATCTTTAGATAATATTATCATTGGAATCGGAATGTATACATTTAGTCATTACTTAGCATTTATTATAATTAGTAATCTGTTAATTAGTTATTTTCTATTTTATATTGCCAATAAATATTTTATTAATCGTAAAAAGAATAAAAATATAGATTATTCATGGTTAGGCGGAATTATTTTTTTACTTATTGGTATTTATCGATTGATTTGATAATATTTTTAAGCCTTATATACATATATTATATTGGGTGATACTATGTATTTTGATTATGATGATCTAAAAATGTACTATGAAAAATATGGCGATAATAAAAAAAGTATTATTATTTTACCTGGTTGGGGTGAAACTAGGAAAACTTTTAATTTTATGATTCAGTTTTTAAAAAATTACTATACTGTTTACATTGTTGACTACCCAGGATTTGGTAATAGTAAAATGCCTAATAGAAACTTAACAATTTATGATTATAGTGATTTAATCCATGAATGGATAAATAGTCTAAAGTTAGATAATCCTGTTTTAATTGGCCATTCTTTCGGTGGACGAATTATAACTGTATTAACAGGATATTATCAATATAATTATAAAAATGTTATTATGTTAAATGCAGCCGGTATTAAACCTAAAAGGACTATAATTTCTAAATGTAAAACTTTTATTTATAAACTTTTAAATAAGTTAAGTAATATATTACCAGCCAAAAATAAAGAAAAATTTAAAAATTATTTATTCTCGCACTTTGCTTCTAGTGATTATCAAAATCTAGATATTAATATGAGACAAACATTTAAAAATGTAGTCAATGAAGACTTACAACCATATTTAAAATATATTAAAGCTAAAGTATTACTTATATGGGGAAATAAAGATGAAGCAACACCACTTAAAGATGGTAATACTATGCATAAATTAATTCCTAATTCTGAGTTAATTGTATTAAATGGAATGGACCATTTTACTTATCTTAGAAACCCAGAATTAATAAACAGAATAATTTTTAAACAATTAAATTAAAACGATAGCCTAAGCTACCGTTTTTATTATTTTTATCTTTTTTTCCATAATATTCTTACTGTATAAAATAAAAATACAGCAAACATCAATACGTATATCCAAATTAAAATAGTACTAACTATTCCATCAGTATACTTATAAATAACTCCTGGAATACTCTCAGGAAAATATTTACTAATAAAACTACTAATTTCAGCTACACCCAAATTATTTTTAATAAAAGTTAAAATTCTAAAGAATATATCTAAAGAAGCAATAAAATAAACACTACTATCTACTCTTCTAAAAAAACATACTCCAGCTACAATTAATACTATTAATAACACTACATCAAAACTCATAATTAAAACCTCTTTCTACTGTATAAAATCGTATCATAATTCTTAAAAAAAAACAATTCCCAAATATTAGGAATTGTTAGTTAAAGTAATAATTATTTTCTTTTTCATAGCCAAGTAATGTTTTACTACCATGTCCTGGATAAAGCATAATATCATTACTGTAGTTTTTAATTTTATTAATACTTTCTCTCATTAAAGAAAAATTACCACCATCTAAGTCACATCTACCAATACTATCTAAAAACACAAAATCGCCAACAAACATAGCTTTATCATCATAAAAGTAAAAACTAACTGAATCCATTGTATGTCCAGGATTTCTAATTACTTTAAATTTAAATGGTCCTATCAAATATTCTTTTTCTACTAAATTATTAAAATCATAAACATTGGTTTTATAATACGATACTACTTCTTTTAATGCACCAACATGATCAAAATGATGGTGTGTAACAAGTACAGCTAATACTTTCCTATTACCTACTTTATTTTTTATTTTATCAAATTCACTGCCTGGATCAATAATTAAGCATTCACCATCTTTACTAACAATATAACAATTTTCTTCTAATTCTCCAACTATTACTCTTTCTATTTCCAAATTAGATCCTCCATCTTTTAATTATCATTTTTCCTTTATCGGCCATTTCCACTTTATATATACTACTATTAATAGCTTTTAATATCTCATCCTCATTAATATATAAATTACGAATCATATCATGATCCCTATTCTTTTCAATAAGTGCTATCATAGCATTTTCTAATCTAAATTCAAATTTCTTACTAGTTGAACATCCCATTAAAAAAGGATCCACACCACCAGGATTTTTAGCAATCCAAGTATCAACATGAGTAAGAATTCCATCAGTAGCTATTGAATAATTTACTTTATCAATTTCATTATGAAATAAATATATTTTATTACTACTAAGTTCTGTTATTGAAAAAATATTAGTAATATTCAGTTTACTTTTTAGTGCCTGTAATTGTTTATTCATAAATAATAGTCTCCTCTTTAACTATTATCAAATATATGATGAGATATTACTAATTATGATTTTCTTTTATCATTTCTCTTTCTATTTTTGAATATATACATCCACAGTAATCTTGACGATATAAATTATAAATACTAGCAAGTTCAATACTTCTTTTATAACCATTTTTCTTTTTAAAATCAGCTGGTAAGTACTTTATACCAATTTCTTTTTCTAAATTAAAACCAATTTCATTTAGCCAATTACTTTTCTTATATGGGCTAATTGATAAAGTTGATGTGAAGTAATCAAAATTATTTTCTTTAGCTAGGATAGCTGTTTTTCTTAATCTCAATTCATAACATAAATAACATCTATGTTCTCCTTCTTTTAATTTTTCTAAACCCTTAGCCATTTCGTAAAAAGAATTACTATCATAATCACAGTCTAAAAAATTAACTTTATATTTAGTAGGAAACTCTTTAATAAAACGTTTTTCTTCTTCTTTTCTCTTTAGATATTCTTCTTCAGGATATATATTAGGATTATAATATAATATAGTAATTTTAAAATAAGAAGATAAAGTTTCTAGTACATAACTAGAACAAGGAGCACAACAGCTATGTAATAATAAAGTTGGAACATTATTATTTTCCTGCTCCTTAGCTATTATTTTTTCCATTTCTATTTGATAATTTTTATCCATTTTACCACCCACTTCTGTCTAAAAAAAGCAAGTATTACTACTCACTTAAATTATGATATACATCTTGAACATCATCAATATCTTCTAAAGCATCAATTAAGTTATAAACTTTTTCTTTAGTTTCTTCATCAGCTACTTCTATCTTATTAGAAGCAACATAAGTAATCTCACTAGTAATATAATCTTTAATACCCATATTATCCATAGCTTCTTTTACTTTTAAGAAATTGTCTGGTGTTGTATAAATTTCATATGTATCTTCATTAGTTACTAAATCATCAGCACCATTATCTAAAACAGTCATCATTAATTCATCTTCATCAACTGTCTTTTCTATTACGATAACGCCACGTCTTTCAAACATATAACTAACAGAACCATCAGTACCTAGATTACCACCTTTTTTAGTTAAAGCAGTTCTAACTAGCATAGCTGTACGATTTCTATTATCAGTTAAACAATCTACCATAAAAGCAATTCCTGCTGGACCATAACCTTCATAACGTACATTTTCATAATCTTCGCCACCTTGAGCACCAACAGCTTTATCAATAGCTTTTTGAATGTTATCTTTAGGCATATTTTGGCTACGACATTTTTCAATTACCATACGTAGTGATGGGTTAGTATCAGGATCTCCATTAGTACCTTTAGCAGCTACATAAATTTCTTTAGCTAATTTTTGGAAAACTTTTCCACGTTCAGCATCAATTAATCCTTTTTTACGATGAATTGTTGCCCATTTTGAATGTCCACTCATATTTATTCCTCCAATATTAATATAAATCGTTATTATCGTACCACATATTTTCTAATTTTGTAAATATGTTTTAGTTTCTATATTCAAATTCAAAATCTAAAATACGTACTTTATCTCCTTCTTGAGCACCAAGAGATTCTAATTTATCATCCACTCCCATTTTACGCAAACGACGAGTAAATCTTAAAATACCTTCATCAGTAGTAAACTTAGTCATTCTAAATAGTTTTTCAAGTTCATCTCCTGATAATACCCAAGTACCATTATCTTCTCTAGTAATAGTATATGGTTCTTCTTTTTTAAATTTATAAAGAACATGTCCCTCAAATTGATCTTCTTCAAATAAAGGTTTATCTTCTATTGTTTCTAATAAGTCTCCAAGAGCCACTAAAACATCTTCTAAGCCTTCATTATTCATAGCACTTATTTCATATATAGGCGCTTTTACTTTTTTCTTGAAGTTAGCTAAATTTTCTTTAGCAGAATCCAAATCCATTTTATTAGCTATAATTATTTGAGGCTTTTGAATTAATTTTTCACTAAAACTTTCTAATTCCTTATTAATAACTTGATAATCATCATAAGGATCTCTTCCTTCATAACCACTCATATCGATAACGTGAGCTATTACTTTAGTTCTTTCAATATGACGTAAGAAACGATCTCCTAAACCTTCACCTTCGCTTGCCCCTTCAATAAGTCCAGGTAAATCAGCCATTACGAAACTTCTACCCTTTTTATCTTTACATACTCCAAGATTAGGAGTCAAAGTAGTAAAATGATAAGCAGCTATTTTAGGTTTAGCTTTTGACACCATAGAAATAAGCGTACTTTTACCAACACTAGGAAGTCCTACTAAACCAACATCAGCCAACATTTTAAGCTCTACTTTTAGATACTTAACTTCGCCAGGTTCTCCATTTTCACTAAAGTTAGGTGCTGGATTAGATTGAGTCTTAAATGCTGTATTACCACGACCACCTCTACCACCATAAGCAACTATTACTTGATCATCTTTATTCTTTAAATCAGCAACAATTAAATTGGTATCAGTATCAGTAATTACTGTTCCTTGTGGTACTTTAATGATAACATCTTCACTATTTTTACCATCGCAGTTTTTACCTGTACCATTTTCACCCTTTTTACCTTTAATAATACGATTATAACGTAAATCCAAAAGTGTATGTAAACCTTCATCTACTTTAAAAATGATATTAGATCCTCTACCACCATTTCCGCCATAAGGTCCACCCATTGGCACAAATTTTTCACGTCTAAAAGCAGTACAACCATCACCACCATTACCAGCATGTACTTCAATAGTAACTTCATCTATAAACATATTAACACTTCCCCTCTTTATAAGGTTTTATAAAACAGTACAATAATACCATAAAAAGGATAAAATTTCAATTATTTACTAGATAAATAAAAAAAGACCATCAGTTGATAAGTCTATTTTAAATTTAAAAAATTATTTTTAATTGGATCAGCTATATCTTCAAAAGTCATAATAACTACTATAAGATTATTATTACTTTCTACATAAACCTTTTCTGCTTCTGTACAAATCCATTTAGCAGGATCAACACTTTCTTTAATCTTATTTTTAGCTTCTTCTATATCTTTGCTAGTAGCTTTATCATCCATTCTAATAAGTACTACTGAATGAGCAATAGATCCAACACTTGATTCAGAAGCAATTGCTTCCTTCCATTTAATATCACTAGTTCCGATATAATTTGATAAACTTTCTTCAGTTAAAGTGATATTTTCTAAATACATTGGTAAATCATTTTCATCAATACCATCATATAATTTAGCTATTAAATCTTCCATTTTACCATCAATAGTAGTAGCTTTCTTACCACATCCAGTTAAAACTAATAAAAATGAAAGAAAGACCATACTTAAATAAACTACTTTTTTCATACATTACCTCTCTTACTATAATTAATGATTATTCATATTACGAACCATTATTAATTTATCAACAATATTTTTTACATTAACTTCATTAAATGGTTTTTGTAACATATCAACAATTGGATATTGATATGCTCTTTGAATATTATTTTGTGTTCCCTCACCAGTAATAATTGCTACTGGAATTCTATTAAATAAATTAGCTTGTTTAAAGTAATCTAATACTTGGAAACCATCTACATTAGGCATATTAAGATCAAGTAACATTCCAACAATTTTATCATCTACATTAGCACGAATAATATCTAATGCCTCTTTACCATCATTAGCTATTAAAACATCATATTCATTACTGAATATCTTATATACAAAATTTCTTACTACATTAGAATCATCTACTACTAAAATAGTTTTATCTTTAATTACCAAAGGCTTTACAGTAGTAGCAGTACTAACCCCACTAGTAATACCCATATATTGTTTTACTAAAGCAACAATACGATTAGCTTCTGTCATTAATTCATCAAAATGATCAGTAACATAATACATATTATTAGCTTTGCTTTCCATTTCATGGTTATAAGCAAGTTCCGCTAACTTTTCAAAGCCAAAATATTTACTATCGCTTTTTAAAGAGTGAACTAAAATAGCATAATTAGCCATATCAGCAGTTTCTTTATAAGTTTTAATCTTAGCAAGCTTTCCTTCTACTTCATTTAAAAAATCATGTAAAGTGTCATTATATGTTTCCATATCTCCAAATAATTCTAGACTTTTTTCTACATTGACACCATTACTAGTTAATAAACTAACATCTTTCATTTCTCATACACTCCTTTATCATAAATCAAGTATATCACACTTTTATTTTTGTTGCAAAAATTTTACTAATACTCTGTACAATTCTGTCTTATCAATTGGTTTAGATAAGTAGTCTTGAAATCCTTCTTGTAAATATTTTTCTTTCATACCAGAAATAGCATTAGCAGTTAAAGCAATAGTTGGTGTACTATATCCAGGTATTTCTATTAATTTATGGAAAGTTTCTACTCCACTCATCTTTGGCATCATATCATCCATTAAAACTAAATCATATTTATTACCAGCATTTATCTTATCAATACATTCAAAACCACTACTAGCAGTATCAATTATACAAGAATAATCTTTTAGTAATCGTGTAGCTACTTTTAAATTAATCATATTATCATCAACTATTAATACTTTTTTATTTGATAAATCTAAATGAGTAGCATTAATAGGAGTAACTGTTTCAGTTGCAATAGTAGGATTAGCAACTATTCTTTGATCTAGGGCAATAGTAAACTTAGAGCCTTCTCCATATACACTTTGAACCACAATTTGTCCGCCCATTAATTCAAGTAATTTCTTAGTAATAGCAAGACCTAATCCAGTACCTTCTATAGTATTATTTTTTTCTATATCAAGTCTTTCAAATTTAGTAAACAATTTATCTATACTTTCAGGTTTAATACCAATACCGGTATCTTGAACTGATATTATTAACCTACAAATATCATCTTTTCGAACTGAAGTAACTTTTAATTCAAACCAACCCTCTTTAGTATATTTTAAAGCATTAGTAAGCAAGTTAAGTACTACTTGTTTAACACGTACTTTATCACCATATAAATACCTAGGAAGACTAGGATCAATACTAACTCTAAAATCAAGTGGTTTATCACCTAATCTAGATTTAGTTAAACTAATAAGCTCTTCAAATACTTTATTAATATCGTATTCAGTGTTAACTATTTCTAATTTATTAGCTTCTATCTTACTAATATCAAGTATACCATTTACAATATCAAGAAGAGTATCACTAGCCATTAAGATGTCATTTACTTCTTCTTTGGCTTGTTCTGGTAAATCTTCTTCTGATAAAGCTTGACTAAAACCAACTATAGCATTAAGTGGTGTTCTTATTTCATGTGACATACTACTTAAAAATTCACTCTTAGCATTATTGGCATGTTCAGCTTCACTCTTAGCAATGTTTAGTTGTTCAATCATTTTAACATCTGGGTTTTCAATTGTGAAATACATTAAGAAAGTAATAAATGCTTCCATTGGTGTCGTTAACAATGCATCAGGATAAATCATTTGAAATGCTACTACAGGAAAGCTGACAAAAATATATCCTAGAAGCGGAATACATTTAATTTTTTTAACATTTTTATAATTAATTAACATAGATATAACTGCAAATGTAGCGTATATAATACCTACAATATAAGAAAAATTAGCAGCTGGTCCATATGTATACATTACCCCATCTGTATAGTAATTAAGGGGCAATATGTACAAAATTATACAAATTATAAAATACATTATCCAAAATATTATTTTACTATTTTTGTAGAAGTTACTTTGTTTAAATTCATTATCATTAACTTTTTTAAACGAAATAATAAAAGTATAAAAAGTAAATAATGATATCCAAGTAAAAAGTAATAATAAATAAGTTCTTTGAGTAAGAAAATTAATAATTGGCATTATTTCTATCCTTTTTAATGTGAATCCACAAAAAAATTCAACAATTATACTAAAAAAGGTAATTATTAACATTTTTGAAAATATATTATTTTCGATGTTATTAATTCTTTTTTTATAAAAGTATGCAACTATTAACAGCAAAGTATAAAAAACACTCGCTACTGAAATGAAAATTGTACTTGTCATATATTACATCTCCCACGATTTTATTTGCTATAATTACTAGCATAGAATTTTTTTGTAACAATTTGTTCAACATTTTTATAATCAACCTTACTATTTTTAGTATAAGGAAGTTGATCAATACAAGTAAATAATCCTGGCATATAATATTCTGGTAAATTTTTTTGACACATTTCTTTAATATTTTCTAAAATAGCATCTTTTTCTTCTAAATATTCCTTTTTAATAACAATTACAGCTGCTGGAATTTCACCATTTTCCTCATTTTTAATTCCAACTACACAGCAGCTATCTACAAATTTATTTTCTCTAATCAAGTCTTCTATCGCTGAAGCTGAAACTTTAAATCCTCTATTAATAATTAATCTTTTCATTCGCTCATCAAAATATAAAAAATTATTATCATTAAAATGGCCTATATCACCAGTATGAAGCCAATAAGATCCATCATCATGTTGTCTAATTATTTTTTGTGTTTCTTCAGGATTGTTTAAATATTCCTTCATTTGTGTTGGAGTTTGAATACATATTTCACCCTGTTCGCCATTAGAAACCTCTTTTCCTGTTTCTGGATCAAATATTCCAATATTGTTTCCAACATGAGGAATTCCGATACTTTCTATTTCATTTTTACCATTTAAATTAGTTGATGCACAAGAAGCAACTTCCGTCATACCATAACCTTTTATTATTTCTGATGTTGAACCAAATTCTTTTAAAAATTCATTTAGTTCTTTTTCTTTAATTGGATCTAGTTTGTCACCACCACAACCTGCAGTTTTTAAAAATGATAATGAAAAATGATTTAATTTATCCTGTAATTTATTAATTTTCTTTTTCAATTCACCCATTTTTTGAAGTGAACTATTATCATGAAAAGTTTCATTAGAAATTAAATTATATTCATTAGTTAATCGTTTGATTTCATATTTAAAATCATCAACATAAGCTTTCAAATAATTCCAATGCATAGGTATAGCTAATACATGATCTGGCTTAAATTTTTGAAGAATATCAGGAAAGTCTCTTCCAACAACCTTAGGATATACAATATTAGTCATTCCTAAACATAAAGGCATGTGAAGAGCATTAACGGCACCGTATGCAACAAAAATAGGAATAATATTTAAAAATGATTGGCTCCTATTATAGTCAACATTAGCTAACTGATAAAACTTTGCCATTGAATTAAAATTATCATTAGTCAAAACAACAGATTTAGGAACATTTGATGTACCACTAGTATGTACAATTGCCGCTGGAGCATCTTTTTGATATGGTGTACTTACAATATCCTTATGATTTCTTCCTAATTTTAGAAAATCATTCCATGTAATTACATTATTATTTTTCTTTAATGTATTCTTAATAATTTTAGTAGTATTATTTCTTACTTCTTTTTCAGCAGGTGTCATAGCTTTTTTCTCCTGAAAATTAGTTAATATTTTGCCGAGTTCAGGAACCTCATCCATTGCATTTAAAAATATAACTTTTTCAACAGAAGTATCCCCAATTATAGAACTAAATTCATTATATGCTGAATCAAAAGTAAATAAAATTTTAGTCTTTCCTTCATCTATATAATGTTTCATTCCATCCTTATCGGTCCTTAAATCTGTAAAATCTGCAACAGCACCAATTTTATTGAGTGCATACATTAAATAAACTGTTTGTGGTAAGGTAACAGAATTAACAACAACTATATCGCCAGGTTTTACACCTAGTTCAAGCAAAGATTTAGCTACACTATCAATCTTTTTAAATAATTGACCATAAGTTGTTTTCAAGCCAAAAAAATTAATAGCTATTCCATTCATATTATCTTTATTACATTCATATAAATAATCATATATTTTTGCCTTAGGAAGTTCAGTTAAAATTGCTTCATCAGAATAATTAATTAACCATTCTTTATTCATTGTATCTTTATCAAACATAGGTCCTTGCAATCTTCCATCATTCAATTTTTTTAACTGTAAATTACGTTTTCTTTGTTCTTCCTCAGTAAGAGAGGCTAACTTTTTTCTATAATCTAAAAGATTATCAACATTCTCATTTTTCATTATTTATTTTCCTTTCCCAAAAGTTTATCAATTTTTTGAATAATTACTCCATAAACAACATAAGTAATATAAATGACCAAACAATTAATGCAAACTTTAACAATACCAAATTCCTCAATATTTAAATAATTATATGGGTATTTAGCACCACCTAAAAACATTCCTCCAAAGAATCCATATATTGAAGTAAATACTCCATATAATATAATTATTGTACTCCATATAAATGGATAATTTGATTTTAAATTTCCTTTTTCGCCAAATATTAGATAATCAAGCATTATCAGTATAGGCGTATATAAATGCACAATTATACACGATGTCATGTGATTTATGTAAATACCAAAATCACCACTAGAAGCAACCAATAGCCAATAGCCAAACATAGTAAGTGTTATTGCCATTGTTACCATACCCTTAAAAATATAATATATATTATTTTTCTTTAATTTATTACATAATCTTAATATTATAGTAACTAAATAAAAAATAAAACACATTAAATTACTAAGCAACGTAAAATACAATAACATACGCAAAGAACCTATTTTAAAATTTAGATATAATCCAATTCCACATACAACCAAAATGAATAATTTAAATAGGAAAGAAAGTCTTTCTTTTGTACTATTAAATTTCATAAATTCTCCTACTTATATATATTTACTACACTAATTAAATTATAAAATAAAATTTAAAAAAAACAACATAATTTGTTGCTTTTTGTCATTTTTTGTAAACTAAATGTAATTTTATTATCATTTATCTCTATATTATATATTTTATAATATTAAAAGAGATATACAAAAGTATATCTCAAAGATTACATTTTAATATTAATTTCTTCTTGTTTGTCTTTTTCAGATTCATAATTTTTAAGTACAGAATCTAAGAACATTAATTTAATAGATAACTCGGCCGTTAACTCTGTTATTGGATCACTAGTCTTACCAAGAGATACCATACTTCTAACATCAATTAGTTTAAACTCTTGATTGTTAACAGCAAAATTTTTAATTAAAATACTCTCTTTAAAATTATTTCTATCATTATTAACTGGATCTTTAGCTATCCATTTCTGTAAAGCACGGGAATTAATTTCTTTTTGTAAAGTAGTTGCATATTCTAAATCCATAGAAGCTGGATTTAACAAAATAGAATTACTATTTACATAAACTCCATTTGATAAATGATACCTACTTGCTCCAAAAACATTTCTAGTACTACCCTGCACTCTAAAACTTTCACGTGATTCATTATTACTAACAAAAGATTTATCTAAACCTTCTTCATGATAAACATAAGTATTACCCATAATGCCTCTTCTATTATCATTAAGGCCAGGTATATAAACATCTTTAACCATTTCCTCTGGTAGTAGTTTATCTTCTAAAACACCACTACCAACTTTTAATAAATCAGAATTATTTGCAAATACTCCAGCATGTCCACTATATCCACCTAATATTACTGCCTTAGGATCATTTACTAATCCAATACTACTATTAGGAGAAGCAGTTAAATCTTGATACCTATTAGTAGGAACATTTACATAAGTATTTTTTAAATTTAATTTAGAAACAATATATTGATTAAACAATTCTTCATAAGTTTTATGAGTAGTAGCTTCCATTACTTCTTTTAAAATCATCATACCAATATCATTATAATTATATTTATCTTTTGATACCACTTCAGTATTAAACAAAATATCATAAGCTTGACTATTGCTACTAGCATCTTCTATTCTACCTGGTGTTCTAAATTCAACATTAAAACTAGTAATATCACCTATCGTTAAATCACCTAATTGCGTAAATCGAGGATCTAGTTCAGAAACTTTACTATCAAAAGACAAAATACCATCATTAATTAAATTATATGCAATAATTTGTGTAAATAATTTACTACAAGAAGCTATATCAAACATAGTATTTTCATCGATTTTTTTATTCTTATTAGAATCTGTATAACCATCCATTACCTGTACTGTAGTATTTCCAACATGAACTCCAACACTATAGCCAGGAATTAAATCTCTATCATTTAATATTGAAGCAATATCATTAGTATATTTTTCTAATAATTCTTCTATCATTTCTTTTTTAGTTTTATCCTTACCATGTATTAAGACTTGATTTACTTCCTCTAATAATTGATTTAATTTACCATAATCCATTTTAATACCATTACGATATAAGTCTAAAATAAATTTTCCTAATTGTTCTTCCATAAGTTATCTCCTATACACATATATATTATAACAGATAATACTTTAACTATAATTTTTAATTTTTATCTTAGGAATATTAGATAATCTATCTATATCAAAGATGTCACCCTTACCATCAGACATTTCTCTAAATTTTATATCAAGATTCCTTTTTATAATAGATAAGGCTATTTTTCTTAAACTATTGTATTTACTGATTATATCATCAATACTTTGATATCTATCACTTTCTATATACTGTAGTAATCTTATATCAACTGACTTAATATTATTGGGAGTTATTATTTTTTTTGATACAAATTCATTACCATAATGGCAACTATTTCTAGCTGCTTTAATATCACTAGACACTAATAAATCAACTAAACTACTATCATAAGGATCATACTCTTCTTCATCACGATATAAATCAGTTAATCCAACTATAGATAGTGATATACCTGTCTTTCCATTAATATGAGATTCAATATCATCCATTACTTTAAGAGTATCATTAGTATAATTTCTTATTCCTAATTTATTTAATTCTTCTAATGATAAAATACCATGTTTAATTATGGATTTAGTTAAAAGATACTGTGTATTATGATGATACTTAGCATCAGTAACATCACTAGTCCCAATCATAATATCATTCAATGTATATCTAATATATTCTAATACATATTTTTCTTCTAATAATACTTCATTCATAAAATACCTCAAAACAAATAATATTTTATCATAAGTTCATAATTAGACAAACAATTAAATTATATCAAATTTAAATTATTCCATCTTTTAATTTAGAATAAACTTTTAAGTGTGTTCTTTTTCCAGTTATCTTATCTATCATTCTATATTTTAAAGTAGCTTCATAGATTAACCCAGCCTTTTCCATTACCCTACCACTTCCAACATTATCGATAATATGACGAGCATATATTAATTCAAAGCCCACCTCATTAAACAAAAAATCAAGTACTTTTTTTAAAGCTTCAGTTCCATATCCTTTATTCCAATACTTACTACCATAGCAGTATCCAATTTCTGCTGTTTTCTGTTCTATATTTTTTCTAACTACTTCAATTGTACCAATTATTTCACCAGTATTTTTTAATTCAACAACCCATCTGTAGGTATGCTCTAATTTGTAATCGTCTTCCCACTTTTCAAATAACTGTAATGTAACATTAACATTTTTATGTGGATTCCATGTAACATATCTAGTTACTAATTCATCATTAGTCCAATTTTCAAAAGCTTGGTAAGCATCTTCTTTTTTTATTTTTCTTAATATTAATCTATCTGTTTCTAATAAAACAGTTCCTAAATCTTTCATATAATACCTCCTATTTTTTCTTAATTATACTAAGGATATGACTTCTATATCCTATTAAATCTTCTCCCTCGAATTTGGTGTATAATCCTCCTTTCTTAATATTAGTCCTTATAGTAATAAAAAAACACGGAAAATCACTATAATTAGTGACTCCGTGTAATACGTGTAGGTTTTAACCCTGTTGAGCTTTATATCAACACTCACTCGACTTGACCAAATAATAACAAAATGTAACTACTATGTCAATAAGTATTTTATATAATTATCTAACTTTTTCAATAATATTAACTTTAATTGTTATTCCATTAACTTCATAACTACTAGTAGTTCCAATTTTCTTTAGATATATACATCTTCCTAAAGGGCTATTTATAGATACTTCATCAATATCGCTAAAATGATTGGTTTTATAACTAGCTGTTAGTAAAAACTTATCCATTTCGCTACTACCGTCTTGATATATAAGCTCTAGTTCTACTATGTCATCGATATCTACCAAATTATCATTATTTTTTCTCTCAATAACTACAATATCTTTATTTTTCTTAATTATATTTTCTATTTGAGTTAATAAATTATCTTCCTGCCTAACTATATCTTCAAACACAAAGTTATCATGCCAACCATCACCAGGAGCTTCTTCATAAGCTTGTTTTTTAGATAAATTATTTTGATTTAACTTTTCTTTAAGTTTGTCAATTTCCTCTAAATATTGGTTATACCCATCCTTACTAAGATAAATTTTATCTTTTAACATAGTAACCTCCATAACTTATTTATTAGCATAGAAAATTATCGTTATTAATTATTGTATTAACCGTTTTATCAATAGATAAGTTAGTTGTATCTAATATATATTTTTTATCATAATCTTCAGCTAATAATTCTTTTAATAAAACTAAAACTCTTTCTCCCATTTGTGAATCTATATTTCTTTCTTTATCTCTTGATATTAAAGTATCTTCATCAGCAATAAGTAAAACAAATTTAATTTTTTGATTTTCGAACTCCTTTTGAAGTCTAATCAAATCATCTTTCTTTATTATATAATTAAAAACAACATCATAATTATTATCTAAAAAATTTTTAATTAAAGAAATACTGTTTTTCCAAAAAATATCTAAATGATTTCCCTCTTTCCAAGGGCTAACATATCCGCCTTTAACTAAATGATAAACATCGTCTCCCTCAATCCAAGCACATTTATTACTTAATTCCGCAATTTTATTAGCTACTGTACTTTTACCAACTCCTGCTGGCCCTGTTATTATGTAGAGCATATTACCTCCTAATATCTTTTATCATTGTGTGCATTCTGTTATGGTAACCTTTTTTATTATAAAAACTAATACCACTAGTATTATAAGCAAAAACATCAACTAATACATACTGGCATTCCATACTTTTAAAGTATTCTTCTATTTTATCAATAAGTATTTTACCAACTCCAGAACTTCTTTCCTTTTTAGTTACTACTAATTCAGTTATTATGCCTCTTTTTGGACATTTATAATCTAAATAATCATACTCATCATATTTAGGAATAATGCCCATAATCATACCTACTATCTTTTTATTTTTAACAGCTAAATAGCATTTTCCATTATTATTATTTATCTCATTCAAATCAACTAAAACCATCTTTTCTCTATATTCTTCATGTAGTTGATCTAAATCATCTTTATCAATTGAAATAATATATTCTTCTAATTCAACTAATAAATCTCTAATATTTTCTAAATATTTATCTTCATATTCAACTAATTCTATCATTTATTTCTCCAAAGACTTCTAACATCTCATTAACTATTATTTTATTTATAGAGTTATTAGGTATGCTATCTATTAGTATTTTTTTAACATCATTAATAGGTATATATTCTAAAGTATAATTATTTTCTTTTTCATACTCATCATAATTAGTATTACTCAAATTATATTTAGTATCTGTTTTAATCATAAAATAATATACTTTATTTTCTCTATTTTTATTAGTATTTCTATAATTTTTATTATAATATTTATTTAGAAAGAAAGCTTGATATTCTTTGGTTTCTAATTCTATTCCTGTTTCTTCTTTTACCTCTCTAATCAAACACTCAGATAATGTTTCTCCCTTTTCTAAATGGCCACCAGGAAATTGATAAGTACCATTACAATACCCCAGCAATACTTCATTTTTTGAATTTATAATAACAGCTTTACATCTAATAACAGATTCATCTATATCAGTATCCTTTAAATTATCCTCATTATAAAGATGAATTTTCATATCCTCACTACAATTTTTTAAATAATTATTTGTTTCTTTATAAATATTTTTTTCATCTTGATAACTTATTAAATCCAAAACTTTATCTTCAGGAATCCATCTAACTTCACTTACTTCCGATTCCTGATTATGATATTTATCATTGCTTGCTCTACCTATAAAGTAAACAACATCCTTAATAGTATTTTCTTTTGGTGAATAAGTAATAACTTTTCTAAAATCAGTTACTATTTCAGTATCAATATCAGTTTCCTCTTTAGTTTCCCTAATAGCCGTTTCATACTCTGTTTCACCATTTTCTACATGTCCTTTAGGAAAGCCCCAATGGCCAGCATTATGGTGAACTAATAAATAATATCTTTTACCATTATTAATTTTATAGGTTATCGTTCCACATGATTTTTCCTTTTTATAATCAATATTTACTTTGATAGCTACAACTCCATATTTATTTTGTTTTTCAATTGGATAATACTTATTCAAATCTTTTATCAAATCATCTTTAGTTTTATCAGAAGCTAGTAAATTAATATCTATATTTTCCACTATTTCTGAGAAATTATTAAAATATATTAAATCAGTTACTATTGTATCTACACCATCTATTCTATCAGGCTCCATTAGAAAAGTAATTATGTCACCTTTTTTAATAATTTTTCTTTTCTCATCATTAAGCCTTAATTCATATTTTTTATTACCATTTTTGATAGCATAAAAATATTCAGGCTGTAATCCCATCGTATGTCTCATGATACCACCTCACTATCATTATAAAAGAAAACATAAAAAAAGAATAGTCTCAACTGACTATTCTGCTACTTCGTAAACACTTGCTTGTTTTTTATCTCTACCAAGTCTTTCAAATTTAACGATACCATCTACTGTTGCAAATAATGTATCATCATTTCCACGACGAACGTTCTTTCCTGGGAAAATTTTAGTTCCTCTTTGACGGTAAAGAATAGATCCTGCTGTAACGAATTCACCATCAGCAGCTTTTGCTCCTAATCTACGTCCAGCTGAATCACGACCATTGGAAGTAGATCCTTGACCTTTATGGTGAGCAAAATATTGTATATTTAAAACTAATCTCATCATCATATTATTTCCTCCTTACTAACCTTTCACTTTAATATTTTCTGGATAATTATCAGAAAGTTCAGAAAGTAATGATAACATATTCTTAATTAATGTATCACATACTTTATCTTTTTTTAAAACAGTAATAATCATGCCATCTTCTATTAATTCAACATTTAAATATTCATGATCTATTTCATAAATACCATTTACTGTTGTTGTTATAATACTACTAACACTGCTACATACAATATCTTTACCAAAATCATCATACATTGCATGTCCATGTATCCTAACACAATCTACATGTTTTTTGTCTTTACTTTCTACATTTACTTTAATCATATTCTATTATCCATTAATTTTCTTAATTTCAACTTTTGTATAAGGTTGTCTATGTCCAAGTGTTCTACGGTTGCTTCTATCTTTTTGGCTGTATTTAAATACTCTAATTTTCTTTTGTTTGCCTTGTTTTACAACAACACCTTCAACACTTGCCTTAGCAACATAAGGATTTCCAACTTTGGAATCTAACATTAAAACCTCGTCAAAAACAACTTTATCTCCTTCATTAGCATTTAACTTTTCAACGAAAATAACGCTACCTTCAGAAACTAAATATTGTTTACCACCTGTTTTAATAACTGCTTTCATAATATACCTCCTTCTTAAATTTTCTAGACTCGCTCTTAAGGTACAAAGTAATTTGTTTTAAAAACCTAATCAATGCGGTTTGAAACAGGAGCTTCAAACATCTAAGATTCTATCATAAATTAGTATTAAAATCAATTAAAATATAATAAAAAATGCAATTTTAATGTAAAATTCAACTTTATATAAAATTAAATTCTATTTAACCATTTTTATAAAACTATCTAAACTAGTATTTTTATAAACTACATATCTAGGAATATTGTATTTATTATCAGTCTGTTTAGCCTTTCTATTGCCACCACTAAAAGCTAATTTAAATCCTGTATCTTTTAAGGCCTCTATCATAGTATTATTTTTTTGATAAAATGGATAACAAAATGCCAAATTAGTACCCAACTTATTTATTGAAATTTGTAAATCAGCAACAATTTCTTCTTTACTAAGCATTAATCCTTTATAACTACATTTTCCATTACGACAATAGTTATTATGATGTAGTTCATCACCATGTGATTGCAATTCTAAATAGTTAGACCTGTAATTACTAGCATCCCACCAACCTGTTATCAAAAATAGTGTTGCTGGCATTTGATATTCTTCTAAAATAGGAATTATTTTATTACCATTTATAGAACTAGTACCCATAGCCCCATCATCAATCGTAATTAAAACCGATTTATCAGGCAATATTATTTTTCTATCCATCCAATCATTAAACTCACTCATTGTTAAAATTTTATAATTATTGTCTTTTAAATAAGATAATTGCTTCCTAAAATTACTAACATCTAAACAAATACTTTCATTGCATTGTTCTCCACTAGAACCGTCATAAAAGAAATGATAATTAAGTACTGCTATTCCTGTTTCTTTTTTCTTCTCTTTAATACCATTAAGCATATCACTAACTCTATTAATTGAAATATCATTAGTAATAACATATTTATAATATTTTGTATCACCAATATTTAACTTTATATCACCTGATATAAAATTAATATTATTTAAATCAGTATTAACTTTATATTGATAATTATCTATAATTTTTTTATTATCTTCACTTACACTATTAGCAATTAATAACACTTTATTATTAGTTAAAGAAATATTACCATTAATCCAGTATATAAATTCCTGTAAAGATATACTTTCATAGTTATTATCTTTTAAATACTTTAATATTTCATTCATCTTATCATTAGAAATTCCAGTATCCAAAGCCAAAACACTAATACTAGTCAATATATCAGTATTATCTTTTTTAGTAAGTTCATAATCTCCTTCAATATAATAAATTTGATCTAAGTATTTAACATAATACTTATTATTATCAATGAAGTAAACATCAAAATTATATTCATCGTTAAGTTCTATTTTCAATATATCATTTTGATATAATTTAATAGGATTAGCTTTGATAGTATTACCAATTAAATAATTATCAAAACTGTTATCAATAGTAATATTATTAATTTTTTCCATATTTAAATAATCTATATAATAATCAGTACCTTTTATTTGATAATAAATATCATCTTTAGAAGTAACATTCTTATTTACAAGTGCTACTTCAGTATCTTTGTATAGATAACCTATTTCCTTGTAATCATCATTATTTTTTATATAAACACTTTTTTTATTAGTTATTTTTACATAATCAGAATAACTATTTATAATATTAGTTATTATTTGTTTATTTTTCTTATCTTCCTGATAATTTAAATACATAATTCTAAAACCAATTGTTATTAATACAACAGATATTATAAATAATATTAATGCTATTATTTTTTTCATATATTCTCCTTATTTTAATACTAGCATAGTTTAATTAAAAAAAGAAGTATAATTTTATACTTCTTGAATAACAGTTATTATCATTGGTTTTGCTTCAGTTTCTTTATAGAAATATTTTCCTAAGTTTTCTCTTACTTCATTTTTAATTTTAGTATAATCAACTTTTCTATCTTCGCAACTAATGTTATTTTGAATTATTTCTAAACATATTTTTTTGGTTTCTTCTACCATGTCTTGATTTTCTTTAACATAAATAAAACCTCTAGTTAAAACCTCAGGACCAGCTAAAATTTGTTTAGTTTGTCTATCAATGGTAGCACTAATAATTACGATACCATTTTCTCCTAACATTTCCCTATCTTTTAAAACAAGTTCACCAATATCGCCTTGGCTTTTACCATCAATTAAAATATCATCAACATCAATATGTTCTTTTGAATCAGTTAATTTTCCATTAATAAATTCAGCAACATCACCATTTTGTTTTAAAATAATATTTTCTTTAGGAATTCCTAATTCTTCAGCTACTTCAGCATTCATATATTGATGACGATATTCTCCTTTTACAGGAAAATAATATTTAGGATTCATCAAATTAATCATAAGCATTAAATCTTCACGTGAAGCATGATGCAATAAATGTTTTTTGCTTGATAATGATACAACATTTAAATTATTTCTCGCAATATCATCCAAGATAATAGCATATCTCTTTTCAATACCATCATAACATGGCTCAGTAATAAAGATAGTATCTGTTTCTTTTAATTTAATATACTTATCATAACCCTTTAATATACGATCTAAATTAGCAAAAGGTTTCTCTTTCTCATCAGATATTAAAACAACAACACCTTTATCATTTAAGTTAGATAAATCACCAATACGATCTTTATCAATAGTTAAATAATTCATATCAATTGCTTTATTAATTAAATCTTGTAAGCCTTTACCCATTATTACTATTTTACGATGAGTTTTCATAACTTCATTAAATATTTCCTGTACTCTATATACATGAGCTGGTAAAATAGTAGCAATAATACGATCTTCATTTTTACGAAGAATCTCACGTATAAAATCACTTATACGATTATTAGGAGATGTATGTCCTCCCTTTTCAGCATAAAAAGATTCTGACAATAAGCAAAGTACACCTTGTTTACCAACATATGCAAGTTTTCCTATATCAGTTTTATATGGCCCCTTCATAGTTGAATCAAAAACAAAGTCTCCTGTATAAACTATAGCTCCATCTTTAGTATATAATACATAACATACTGAATCTGGAATAGAATGTGTAATGCTAATTGGGAAAATATATAAATCTTTAGTAAATTCAATTTTAGAATGTGGTCTAATTTCCTTTAAATTAGCTTGACTAACACCTGCTTCTAATAAATCATTTTTTACAACTTCCATAGTAAATTTCGTTGCATAAACATTAACCTCTGGTATTAACTGTACTAAATCACTAATAGCCCCCATATTGGACTCATGTCCATGTGTTAAGAAAATACCTCTTATATTCTTTCTATTTTTAACTAAATAGTCCATATTAGGAATGATATAATCTACTCCTAACATTTTATCTGTTCCATATTTTAAACCGGCATCAAATACAAATATATTATCATCTACATTAACAATATACATATTTTTGCCATTTTCATTTAAGCCACCTAAGGCAAATATTTTAATTTTACTCAAGTATATCTCTCCTTTCTTTCTTAAGTTTAATTAACGATGATTGGTTAATCTTAACCTGATTAAAACATAATGAACTAACTTCATCATTTCTAGTTAAATAATCAAATATATCGTCACCTTGAATATTATAATCATCAAGTAATTCTAGTAAATTTTTAGTTAAACGCCAGTAATTAGTCTCAAAAACAAGATTTTCATGTATTAAATCAAATTCATCTTCTAAATCAATAAGTGAGAATAATATTTCTTCTTGATCTAACATATGTAGTTCTTTTTCTAGTTCTGTTATATTATTTAAGCTATCATTCGCCATGCCAATTAAATTAGTATATCTTTCTAAAACTGTAGGATCTTCTAATAACCATTTTTTATCACTAAATATTAAACCAAAACGAACTATACCAAGTCTTAATTTAAAAGCTTGTACTTTTGTTTCTTGTAACTTTTGTTTTAATACTAAATAGTTATCAACCATATTAATACTTCCCTAAATACTTTCTTATTATACCTTAGTTGCCATCATTAATCAAGTGTAGCTAATTTTTCAAGAGCACTTTTGGCAGCTTCTTGCTCAGCTTCTTTTTTAGATCCCGCTGTTCCAGTACCATAAATTATACCATCTATTTTTACTGACATAGTAAATTCTTTTTGATGAGCAGGCCCTTTTTCAGAAATCAATTCATAATGTAAACTTCTTTGATCAGTTTGAACTAACTCTTGTAAAGAACTCTTATAATCATTTAAAAACACTACTGTTTTATCTTCAATATAAGGAGTAATAACTTCTAATATTACTCTTCTTACTTCACTATAACCTAAATCCAAATAAATAGCTCCCATAAATGATTCAAATATATCGGCTAAAATTACTTTTTTAAAGCGTCCACCTTCTTTTTCTTCACCATGCCCAACTTTAATATATTTACTAAAATTCAAATCACTTGCATAAGTAAAGCAAGCATTTTCACATACATAATTAGCCCTTATCTTGGTCATATCTCCTTCATGAAAGGAAGAATGATTATATAAATAATCACTCATTACTAAGTCAAGAACTGCATCACCTAAAAATTCTAATCTTTCATAATCAGCCTTCAAATGTTTTTCATTGACATAAGAAGAATGTGAAAAAGCTAATGTATATAAACGTAAATCATTAGGTTTAATATTTAATTTTTCAAAAAGTTCATTCATCATATCACCCTCAAATCATACCAAGTATATCAAAAAACGATTAAAAAATAAAGGTTTCATACTAAATAAAGTAAATCACCTTGAACTGAACCCAAAAAGTTGGACAGTTTATTAATAGTTTCTAATTAGAGGATTGTAACCTGTATTTTACAGGAGAC
>CAKPMC010000012.1 GCA_934167875.1 uncultured Bacilli bacterium
AAATAGCTATTTTTAGCCTATTTAAAGGCATTCTAGCACTTTTTAAAATGGTACACAGTCCATCAATTATACGAAGTAAGATATTCTGATAAAAAGCTTATTTTATCTATATTTTAAATCGATTATATTCTATATTTAATTATAAATTATGTGTTTAGTTTTATTGTTATATAATTGATAATATATTATATATTTTAATTAATATCATTTTAATATCATTAAATTTATTTTTTTGTTAACTTATTTTAAATTTAATTAATTAATATTATATTGTTAATATTTAAATTTTATATTAAAAATTATTATTTCTAACATATAATTGTCCATATAATTTATTTCTATTTTAATTCGAGATGGATGATTATCCATCTTTTTATATTTCGATTTAAAATACAGAACACTATATTCTACTCTTCTTTATGTATAAATAAATAGGGGACGTATCATAATAAAAAGGGAGGGCATGATATGAAAAAGAGTAATAATCAAAAAATTAAATGTGATGTAGAATCTTGCGATTATCAAAATTGTGGCGATTGTACATTAGATGAAATACAAGTTGATTGTAACTGTAAAAGAGAAGAAGCAACTGAAAGTAAAGAGACTGCTTGTAAAAGTTTTAGATGCGAATGCAAGAAAAAAGAAGAGAAATAGTACTCTTTTTTTTTAACCCCTCTACTCTTCTCTTCTTAATTTTATTTTAATTTATCTAAAAAACTTTTACCAATGAATGGTTTGTTTACCTCAAAATTATCTGCTATAGTTGCACCAATATCAGCGATTGAGTTCAAAATATCTAATTTTTTAGGTTCTTTTAAATTACGGCCATATATAATAACAGGAACATTTTCTCTTGTATGTTCTGTACCTTTAAACGTTGGATCACAGCCATGATCAGCTGTTATTATTAATAAATCATCCGTTTCTAATTTATTTAAAACCATAGGTATTTCTACATCTAATTCTTCTATTGCCTTAGCATAACCTTCTACATCTCTTTTATGACCATATTCTATATCAAAATCATTTAAGTTTACTGCACATAGTCCAGTGAAGTTTTTAGTCATGATATCATTTAATTTATTTAATGCTTCTTGATTATTCTTAGCTTTTATAGTTTTAGTAATTCCTTCGTGGTCAAATACATCATCAATTTTACCAATAGATATAACACTATAATTATTTTCCTTTAAGAAGTTCATAACACTCATAGTAGGTGGTTTTACTGCATATACTTGATTTTCATTAGTGAATCTAAAATTATTTGGTCTACCGGTAAATGGTTTAGCTACTACCCTACCAACTTTCCATTCTTCACGCATAGTAATCTTTCTTATTTTTTCAGCATAATCATAGAGTTTTGCTACTGGTATATTATTTTCATGTGCAGAAATGTATAAATTTGAACCGTTTGATGTATAAATAATTAAACCGTTTGATTCAATCTGTCTTTCACCTAGTTCATTAATTATATCTTTTCCTATACAATTCTTATTTCCTAATAATTTACGTCCGGTAGCAAATTCAATTTGGTCTAATAATTCTCTTGGAAAACCATTAGTAGTAAAAGATTTAAATTGAATATCATTTTTTACACCCATTATTTCATAATGTCCATTTAAAGTATCCTTACCTGGATTAGTAGGTCTAGCTATTGTGTAATAAGCATCAACATCATTATTTACATCCATGTTAATTGTGTTTAAAAAGCCTAATTTTTTTAAGTTTGGTACAAACAAATCATAATTATCTTTAATGTGTCCTAAAGTATTAGCTCCATTATCATCATAATTATTAGCATCAAGTGCTTCTCCGACACCTAATGAATCTAAAACCATTAAAAATATTCTTTTAAATTTCATAATTATTCTTCCTCGTTTCTAGGATGATATTTTTCATAATCCTGTGCTACTTTTTGATTAGTAATGTGTGTATATATTCTGGTTGTTGATACATCACTATGTCCTAACATTTCTTGTATTACTCTTAAATCAGCTCCATATTCAAGCAAGTGAGTAGCAAAACTATGTCTTAAAGTATGTGGTGAAACATTAGGATTTAAGCCTTTTTTTAATAATATTTTTTTGAGTTCTTTAAAAAAACCTTCTCTACTTAACTTATTTCCCCTACTATTTAAAAATAATTCCTTAGTTGTTTTATTCTTTAATAGTAGCGGTCGTACCTCTAAATATGAATTAAGTGCTTTAATTACATAATCATTAATTGGCACAATTCTTTCTTTATTTCCCTTTCCGATACACCTAATAGTACAGTTAATTGTATCTATATCATTAATAGTAAGAGATAATAATTCACTAATTCTAAGGCCTGTGCCATAAAGTAATTCTAACATACATTTATTACGATAGTCAAATGGAGTGATTGTATCAATATCTAAAAGTTTATCAACCTCTTCAACTGTCAAAACATTAGGTAATTTCTTAATTAATTTGGGTCTTTCTATGCTAGCAGCAATATCTTTCTCTAAATACTCATTCTGTAATAAAAATTTGTGGTAATTCTTAATACTAGTTAAATAATGAGCTATACTTTGTGGTTTTAAACCCTTCTTTTTTAAATATTTCAAAAAATTAAATATATCATCTTTTTGAATTTCTTCTATTTTATATATTTTTTTATCTTCTAAATACTTTTCATATTTCTTTAAATCATTAGCATAAGCTAATTGTGTATTTTTTGATAAGTGGATTTCAGCTATTAAACTGTCCAGGTATTCATTAATAGAATCACTTATTGAAATGTTTTCTTTCATACCATCACCATTTATATTATACCATAATTAGGCATTTTTAACTATTATAAATGGGTAATTGCTATTTAAAAGACGATGTAGTAAAATGGAAATTAGGTGGTAAGAGTGAGTAAATTAATAAATAAAATTAAAAATATAAATGATAATAAAAAATATATAATTGCATTAGTATTAATCAGTATACTGCAATTTTTTGTAATAACTAGATTCGGATATATATATGGATCACAAATTGATTGGGTTAATCAGCATACATTATTTCCTAATTATTTTAGGAATTTATTTTTTGAAACTGGTAACCTTTTTCCTAATTTTGCCAGTCATTTAGGATCAGGACAAAATATATTTTACTTAGCTTATTATGGATTATACAGTCCTATTATTATGTTTTCTTATTTACTACCATTTGTGCCAATGAATTTTTATATAATAGTAACAAGTTTTTTAATAGTTATTATATCAATTATTTTATTTTATTATTTCTTAAAACAAAATAACTTTTCAAATAAGCTTAGTTTTTTTATATCATTATTATTTTTATTCTCAAGTAGCTTTGTTTTTCATAGTCATAGACATATTATGTTTATGAATTATATGCCTTTTCTAATACTTAGTTTAATGGGAGTTAAAAAGTATTTTGATTCTAAAAAAAGTTCTTTACTTATTATCAATATCGCTTTAATGATACTTACTAGTTATTATTATAGTGTATCAGGAATTATTGCTTGTTTTATATATGGATTATCTTTATACATTAATAAGTATAATAGTTTTAATTTTAAACGTTTTATAAAAGAGATAGCTGCTTTTATATTTAGAATTATAATAGGAATACTTTTAACTAGTATTTTATTATTACCGGTTATATATGTTATATTGAATGGTAGAAATAGTAGTTCTATAACGCTTAATTTGTCTTCTTTAATCCCACATGTTACATTAGATTTTGTTATGTATGGTACTTATGGTATTGGGTTGGTAGCAGTATTTTGGTTAGCTCTTATTTATCATATTTTATTTTCTAAAAAAGAATATAGGATTGTATCTATTATTTTAATGGTTATTATTAGTTTTCCTTTTATTAATTATATACTTAATGGTGGTTTATATTTTAATGGTAAAGGATTTATACCATATTTGCCTCTAGGGCTTTATTTGATAGCTAGTATGATTAAATTATTGGATAATAATAAAAAGTCTTGGAAATGGCTTATTTTAGCTTCTATACTTAGTAGTTTATTATTAATTGGTATTAAAAATAATTTTAGATATTATTATTACTATATTGAATTAGGACTTACTTTATTATTACTATGGTTATATGGCAAAAAGAAAAAGGATTATATACTTATTCCTATAATTGTAGCTAGTTATTTAATTTTTTTATTTAATAATATTAGTGATAAATTAGTTAGTATTGATGATTATATTAAACAATATTCTTATTATAGTTATGATGTTTCTGAGTATATAAATAAAGATACTGATAGTTTATATCGCTATCAAGATAATATTAGTGAATTAAATGGTCTTAACTATTCTTATGGTAAACGAGATTATAGAACTACTATTTACTCTTCTACTTCTAATCCTAATTATTTAAATAATTACCTTTCTACTTTTAAAAATAATCAGATGTATCGTAATTATTTTATGCTTGGACAAACTAGTAATTTGTTTTTTGAAAAGTTTATGGGTGTTCGTTATTTACTAACTGATAGTAATGTGCCTTATGGTTATTATCAAATTAAAGAATATGAAAATGGAACTCTTTATGAAAATAAGAATACCTACCCTATTGGTTTTAGTAGTAATCATTTATTAAATAAAACTGAATATAATAATTTATCTTATTTAGAACAATTGGAAGCTTATGATACTAATATTATTATTAATGGTAATTCTAGTAATACTAATTTAGACTTTGAAGGTAAAAAAATAGATTTAAATTATAGAGTTACTTCTACTGAAAATATTACCTATACTAAAACTCAAAATGGCTATTATATTGAGAGTAAAAAGGATGGTAAAATAGTTTTAGATTTAAATGATAAAATAATTGATAGTAGCTTGGTTATTAGATTTAAATTAAATAATATACCTAAACGTAAAGATGGTGATGCTTCTATTACGATTAATGGCGTTAGTAATTTATTATCTTATACTTGGAGATATTATAATGGTAATGAAGAGTTTAATTATGTTGTATCAAGTAATAAAGATATTGATAAATTGAATATAGAATTCAGTAATGGTATTTATGAGATAGCTGATATTGAAGTGTATGAAATTCCTAATAGTTTTTTTGATCAAAATAATGATATAGTACCATTTAAGGTTGATTATAATAATACTAAAGGTGATAAAATTGCTGGTAAGATTGATTGTTTAGAGGATGGATATTTTATTTTTACTATTCCTTATGATAATGGTTTTACTTTATATGTAGATGGAAATAAAACGGATATAGAGATAGTAAATGATATGTTTATTGGTTTTCCTATTACTGAGGGAGAACACAATATTGAACTAAAATTTAAAGCTCCCTACTCTGATTTAGGAAAAATTATATCAATTATTTCATTAATAGGATTTATAGGTATAATTATATATGAAAAAAAGCATTCTAATTAAATTTAGAGTGCTTTTTGATTTATTATTAATCTATTTTTTGGTACAATATTAATTGTGGTGATGTATATGGAGAAACCATTAGCTTTAAAACTTGCCCCTAATTCTATTGATGAAGTTATAGGACAGCAACATTTATTGGGAAAAGGTAAAATTTTAAGAAATTTAGTAGAAAATAAGAAGATATTTTCAATGATTTTATATGGTAAACCAGGTATTGGTAAGACATCAATAGCTAACGCAATAGTTAAAGATTTGGGTGTTAGATATCGTTTTCTTAATGCTACTATGAATAATAAAAAGGATTTTGATACTGTAGTTGAAGAAGCTAAGATGTATGATGGTTTAGTACTTATTATGGATGAAATTCATCGTTTGAATAAAGATAAACAGGATTTACTTCTTCCACAACTTGAAAGTGGTTTAATTACTTTAATAGGTATGACGACTTCTAATCCATATTTTAAGATTAATCCAGCTATTCGCAGTAGATGTCACATTTTTGAATTAAAGGATCTAACTACTGATGATATTGTTTTAGGAATTAAAAAGGCTATTAAACATCCTGATTTAAATGGTATTAAAATAAAAGATGATGCGATTAGATATATTGCTAGCTTGGCTGGTAATGATTTAAGATATGCTTATAATTTATTAGAACTTGCTTACTATTCTAGTAGCGATAAAAAAATTACTATAGATTTACTTAAAGAAATTAATAATAAACCGGTTTTAGTTTCTGATAAAGATGAGGAGGGTCATTATGATTTACTTTCTGCATTTCAAAAATCTATTCGTGGTAGTGATGTTAACGCTTCTCTTCATTATTTAGCTAGATTAATAGCTGTTGGCGATTTAGACAGTATTTATCGTAGAATGAGTGTTATTGCTTATGAAGATATTGGCTTGGCTAATCCTGATATTGGCCCTAGAGTTATGGCAGCTATTTCAGCTAGTGAACTTGTCGGACTACCAGAAGCCAGAATTCCCTTAGCTGATATAATAGTTCAAATGGCTTTATCGCCTAAATCCAATTCTTCTCATGTAGCACTTGATGAGGCTATTAGTGACTTTGAAACTGGAAGATGTGGTGATATACCTGATACAATTAAAATTCATTCAGAAATATATAAGTATCCTCATGATTATCCTAATCATTTTGTAGTTCAGCAATACCTACCAGATAACATAATTAATAAAAAATATTTTAAACCTCAGGATACTTCACCTAATGAAAGAATGTTAAAACAAATATATGAGAAACTTGAAAAAATTAAAAATGATGAAATTAATAAAGAAAAGGTATAAACATTTATTGTCTATACCTTTTTATATATTTAACTATTTTTTTTAACAAAACGTTCAAAGTTTTTGATATCGTTATCATCAGTTAAATCAGTATTATTTAGTTCTTCAAGTAAACGCTTTTGTTCTTTAGTTAATTTCTTAGGAGTAACTATTTTAAGAACTATATACATGTCACCTTTTTTATGAGTAGCTTCGTTGTTGATTCCTTTACCTTTAATACGATGTTTTTCACCAGATTCAGAACCTGCTGGTATAGTTAATGTTACATTACCATATAAAGTTGGGATTTCTTTTTTGCATCCTAATATAGCTTCGGTAACAGTAATAGGTGCTTCAATATATATATCATTTTCATCACGAACATAAAAATCGTGTTCTGCTACTACAAATTCAATATATAAATCACCATTAGGTCCACCATTAGAGCCACTGTTACCTTTACCAGATAATTTTAATCTACTTCCGTTATCTACACCTGCTGGTATTTTAACTTCTAATTCTTTATTTACTTTTACTCGGCCATTACCATGACAGTGTGTACATGTTTTTTGATATGTCTTACCTGTTCCACCACACTTATTACATGTTGTTTTGGAAAGAAAACTACCTAAAATAGTATGCTGTTCAGTAGTGATAGTACCGCTACCATGACATTTATCACATGTTTCTTCACCAAATCCACCTTTGCCATTACATTCGCTGCATTCTTCTACTATATCTAGATCAATATCCTTTTTGCAACCAAATACAGCCTCTTCAAATGTTAATTTCATGCGCATTAGTGAGTCGCTACCACGGCGAGCACGACTACTATTACGGCCACTTGAAAAGCCACCTCCGAAGCCACCAAAAATATTGTCAAATATATCTCCATAATCGAAACCTGAAAAATCGAAACCACCAAATCCTCCAGCTCCGCCGGCACCACCACCGTTTTGGAATGCGGCATGGCCAAATTGATCATACTGACGTCTTTTATCTTCATCAGACAAAACAGCATATGCTTCTTGAACTTCTTTGAATTTAGCTTCTGCATCAGGTTCCTTACTTACATCGGGATGATACTTTTTAGCTAACTTTCTAAAAGCACTTTTTATTTCATCTTGAGATGCATTTTTAGATACACCTAACACTTCATAATAATCTTTTTTATCCATCTTATTCACCTCTTACTTCAAGGATTTGTATTGATTAATTATATCTTGGAACATATCGATAGCTTTATTAATAACATCTTCGTCTTCCATATCTACTCCTGCTACCTTTAATTCATCTATTGGATCCATGGAATCACCAGTAGATAGGAATTTTAAATAATCACTAACAGCATTTTCTTCATTATTTCTGATTCTATTTACAATATAGCATGCTGCTGATAACCCAGTTGCATATTGATATACATAAAAATCATAATAGAAATGAGGAATTCTTTCCCATTCATATTTAATTTCTTCATTAATAATGACATCATTTCCAAAATATTCTTTATTTAATTCATAATATTTATTGCATAATATTTCATTTGTTATAACGTTGCCTTTTTCATATTCACTAAAGATAAAATCTTCAAATTCACTAAACATTGTTTGACGATAAATAGTACTCTTAAATAAATCCATCATCTCGCTAAGTATAGCTTTCTTTTCCTCTTTACTATTAGCATGTTCTAACATATAGTAGTTTAATAACATTTCATTAACAGTAGATGCTACCTCAGCTACAAATATTTTATATCCACTATATAAATAAGAATTGTTTTTATTAGAATAATAGCTATGCATAGAATGTCCTAGTTCATGAATTAATGTTGATACATCATTATATTTACCTTGAAAATTAAGAAGTATATAAGGAACAGTATCATAACTACCTGATGAATAAGCTCCACCTCTTTTAGCTTTGTTAGGGTAAATATCTATCCAACGGTTATCAAATGCTTTTCTAATATTATCTTGATAGTCTTTGCCAAATACTTTAACTACATCTAATACTATATTTTTAGCTTCTTCATAAGAATAATTTTTATTTATACCTTTTTCTAGATTAACATAAGCATCATATAAACAAAAATCATCAAGTTTTAAAACTTCTTTTTTTAATTTAAAGTAATCATAAACAACATTCATTCTATCATGAACTACTTTGATCAAGTTATCATATACCTTAGTATTTACACGATTCGAAAATAAACTTGCTTCTTTACTACTTTTAAAGCCTCTTAATTTTGATGAATTAGAAAGTACCATTACGTGTCCTTGAAGCGTTTCTGCCAACGTTTCTTTATATTTACTGTATGAACTGTATAATGCTTCAAATGTATCTTTTCTAACTCGTCTATCGTTACTTCTTAAATAAATCATACAATTTTCGTTATTAAGTTTAACTTCATTCCCATTTTCATCTTTTATTGATTTAAACTGTAATTCAGAATTTCTAATAATACCAGCAATTTTTTCTGGCTCGCCAGCTATTAATTGCATTGAAGATATTATATTTTCTTCTTTGTCTGATAAAACATGGGGCTTATTTCTAAATATTCTTTTTAGTAATAGTTCATAATCTTTCAATTTATCTTCTTCGCTGATATATTTTTCTATTAAAGAATAATCACCATTTAATATTTCAGGTACTATAAATGATCCATTTTGGCTGTATTCAGCATATAATTTATCAAAATTACCTACTAATTCTTGACTATTAGTATTTGATAAATCTTCATCATATTTGCGATAAGCATAATTAGCCATTTTGCTTATAATTCTCTCTGTTTTTTGATCTAATTCTAATAATTCTAATAAGGATTTACTACTATCTAAGATGTGATTTTTATAACTACTAATATTATTCATTAGACTCTTAACAGTATTATAGTCTTGTTGGTAGTCATTGATACTTGGATATATCTTTTCAAGATCCCAAGTATTTTCTTTTTTTTGCTCACTACGTAATATTTCTTTTTCCATTTTTTCTCCTTATTTATATAGACAAAAACTTAAGTCCTAGCTTGAATGCTAGAACTTAAATCTTTAATTTATTTAATTATTTTTCTTCATATTCTGCTTCATGAACATCACTATCGTTATTATTTGATGATGTGTCATTAGCTTCTTCAGTATTTGCTGATTGTTGTTGTTTTGCAGCTTCTTCATAAACTCTAGTAGCTAAAGCCATAGCTTTTTCTTGAAGTTTATCTTTTGAAGATTTAATTTCATCGATATCATTTTTATCGATTGCTTCTCTAACTTCTTTGATTAAGCTTTCGATTTCTTCTTTTTCTTTAGATTCTACTTTATCGCCTAAATCTTTTAATGATTTTTCAGTTTGGAATACTAATTGTTCTGCTTCATTTTTAGTATCAGCTTCTTCTTTACGTTTTTCATCTTCAGCTTTATGTTCTTCAGCTTCTTTTCTCATTCTTTCAATTTCTTCATCACTTAAGTTAGTACTTGAAGTAATAGTAATTGATTGTTCTTTGTTAGTTCCAAGGTCTTTTGCTGTAACATTAACGATACCATTAGCATCGATATCGAATTTAACTTCGATTTGTGGTATTCCACGAGGAGCAGCAGGAATTCCTGTTAATTGGAAGTGTCCTAATGTCTTGTTATCATTTGCCATACTTCTTTCACCTTGAAGTACATGAATATCTACTGCTGGTTGATTATCAGCTGCAGTTGAGAATACTTGAGATTTAGAAGTTGGGATTGTTGTATTTCTTGGAATTAATACTGTCATAACGCCACCTAATGTTTCAATACCAAGTGATAATGGTGTAACATCAAGTAAAACGATATCATTAACTTCACCAGTTAATACACCACCTTGAATAGCAGCACCCATAGCAACAGCTTCATCTGGGTTAACTTCATGAGATGGTTTTTGTCCTAATTCTTTTTCAACTAATTCTTGAACACATGGAATACGAGTAGATCCACCTACTAAGATAACTTTATCGATATCTTTCTTATCAAGTTTAGCATCTTTTAAAGCTTTTCTAACTGGTTCTAGAGTAGATTGTACTAAATCATGAATTAATTCTTCAAATTTAGCACGAGTGATTGTCATATCAATATGAAGTGGTCCATCTTCTCCTTGTGAAATAAATGGTGCAGAAATTTGAGTAGAAGTCATTCCAGATAAGTCTTTCTTTGCTTTTTCTGATACTTCTTTTAATCTTTGCATTGCTAATTTATCTTTTGTTAAATCAATTCCATTTTCTTTCTTGAATTCACTAACGATATAATCCATTAAGCATTTATCAAAGTCATCTCCACCAAGTTTATTATTACCAGCTGTAGATTTAACTTCAAATATACCATCACCAAGTTCAAGAATTGATACATCGAAAGTACCTCCACCTAAGTCATATACTAAGATAGTTTGATTCTTATCTTGTTTATCTAGACCAAATGCAAGAGCTGCTGCAGTTGGTTCATTAATGATTCTTTCAACATCTAAGCCAGCAATCTTACCAGCGTTTTTAGTAGCTTGACGTTGACTATCGTTAAAGTAAGCAGGAACTGTAATAACAGCTTTTGTTACTTTTTCTCCTAAATATTTTTCTGCATAATCTTTCATATAAGAAAGAATCATAGCAGATACTTCTTCTGGAGTGTATTTCTTACCATCAAGTTCTACTTTTTCACTTGTACCCATTAATCTTTTAATAGATGAAACAGTATCTTTATTAGTTAATGCTTGACGTTTAGCAGCATCACCTACTATTCTTTCACCTTTTTTTACTGATACTACAGATGGAGTTGTACGATTTCCTTCTGGATTTGGAATAACAGTAGCAGCTCCTCCCTCTAATACAGCTACACAACTATTTGTTGTACCTAAGTCTATACCTATAATTTTACTCATAATTAATCATTTCCTTTCTCATTTTTGTTTTCTTCAGTTTGGTTAACTTTAACAACAGCATGTTTTAATATTCTGTCTTTATATTTATAACCTTTCATTAGTACTTCTAGTACCATTTCATTAGGTTTTGTAGGATCGTTTCCTACCATCATAGCTTCCATATAATCTTCATCAAATGGATAACCTAATGCCTCAATTTCAACTACACCATATTTTTTTAAGATGTCTTTGAATTGATTACTTACCATTTTAATACCATCTTGAATCTTTTTACTTTCTTCACTTTCTGCTTTTACACTAGCAGCACGATCCAAATTTTCAATCATGTTTACCATATCTAACAGTAAATCTTGATTAGCATATTTTAACATATTGGCTATTTCTTCATCTTTTCTTTTACGATAGTTAATGCTATCTGCTTGTGCATACATAAGTTTAGTTTGAAGATCCATGATAGTTTTCTTAGCTTCTTCTAGCTCATGATTTTCTTTATGTTTATGTTTTTTATCATGATGTTCTTCATGCTGACAATGACATTCATGTTTTTCATCTTTTTGACATTCACACTCATCATTGCAAGAACAAGCTTCATCTTTCTTTATTTCTTTTTCTTCTGTATTCATCTTATCTCCTTATTCCTCAATGTTAGATTTAATATATTCAAGTAAGGTTACTACTCTATCATAATCCATTCTTTTAGGACCAACTATAGCTATTGTTCCTTCTTGATCAGCAGTATGATATTTAGTTTTAATAACTGTTACTTCATCATCTAAATTGTTTTCTTTACCTATATAAACTTTGATATCATTATTTTCTTCTTCAATAGAATTAATAATTTGTTCTTCATTGTCTAACTTACCAAATATATCTTTAATTTTATCTACGCTATTAAATTCAGGCTGTTTTAATATATTATTTTTACCAACGACATTAACATTTTTACTTGAAAAGTCTTTGAATACTTGATAAAAAGTATTATAAACAATTTCGTGCTCTTTTACATATCTACCAATAATTGGTTTGATTTCAAACTCAAGTTTGCTACTAACTTCATCAATTGGTGTACCAACAATTAAGTCATTAATTAAATTAACTGTTTTTCTAATTTCTTCATGAGAAACATTCTTTAAAGTTATTTTTTTATTTTCTACATGACCTTTGTCGGTAACAACAATTACTATCAAGTTCTCGTTATCTATTGGTACAACACTTATTTCTTTTAATTTATTATCATGTGAGGTACCACCTAATACAATTGATGTATAGTTAGTTATGTCAGCGATTAACTTGAGACTTTCACTTAAATAATCATTTAATTCAAGTTGTTGGTTATTAAAGATAATTTGAAGTTTTAACATATCTTCACCATTTAATTCTTTTGGTTTCATTAAATGGTCTACATAATAACGATATCCCTGTTCACTAGGAACTCTACCTGATGATGTATGTGTTTTCTCTAGGAGTCCTAATTCTTCTAATGATGCCATTTCATTTCTGATAGTAGCACTGGAACATTTTAATTCCTTACATATTAAATTAGATCCAACTGGTCTTGCTGATTTAATATATTCAGTAATTATTAATTTTAAAATTTGATTTTGTCTATCTGTTAGCATCACTTACCTCCTATTAGCACTACCATTTCCCAAGTGCTAATATAATTATATTCTTATTATTAGCAAAAGTCAACAAAGAATGCTAACTTTTTTAATTTTTTTTCAAAAGAAAAAAGCCTCATATAATAGGCTTTCTTATTATAAAAAATTTTTTATTAATGGCATCAGTTTTAGTCTTTTATTATTGAAAATATCAGTTTCATACCTTAAACGATTCATATGTCTATCTGATTCTTTATTAGCAACTTGCCAACTCCTTGTAAAAATGTTGTCACCTAGTAAATTAGAAAAGTGATCCATTACCATTAAAGTATTTTCATCAAATCTATTTCTTATTTCTTCTATTTGTGCTTTAGTAAACTGTATTTCTATATAACTATGTTCTAATATTAAATTACTATTTAGTTTTTCTTCTTTTAGTACTTTGGCAATGATTATACTAAGTTTTTGTTCCCAATCACTTTGACATTCATAATATGAATATATATCAATTAATTCAGCAAACTTAATGCCCCAACCATTTTCTTCATACATGATTTTTTCAATAATTTCACAGTAATTAAGCGGCAGGCAAGCTACCATTAGTTTCTGATTATCAATGCAGTGTATTGTTTCAGATTTTCTGGCTAAATCAGCAAGTAAAAGTAATACAAAATTTTTCATATCCATAGTTGGTTCTATGCCAATAATGTATCTTTGCTCTTTAATTATATCTTGTTTTATGCAAAAATTCATAGTTATTCTCCTTTAATTAGTTGATATTCTTTACAATAACAGTTTTCTATTTTAAAGTCAATTAAATTTTTACAAATGCATTAAAAAAATTATAAAATAGAATTGCTTATTAGTGTCGCTTTTCTATAGGTTTAAATTCTTTAATATACTTTTGGGGATTTTTTATCCCATTTTGTATATATTCATAATATAAATACTTGTTGGTATTATATAGATGACGATTTCTATTACGAGTCATTTCATTTGATTCTATACTCCATTGTCTTGTGTATACATAAGCACCTAACAAATTAGAAAAATGGTCCATTATATCTAATGTTTCTTCGTCAAATCTACTTTTTATTTCTTCTATTTGTGTTTTAGTAAAATGTATATTTAGATAGGAGTATTCTAAATCCAAATCACTTTTTAACTTTTCATCTTGTAATATTTTACTAATTGCTGCTCCTAGTTCCATTTCCCAATCACTTTGATTTTCATAGTATGAATATATATCAATTAATTCAGCAAACTTAATGCCCCAACCATTTTCTTCATACATGATTTTTTCAATAACTTCACAGTAATTAAGTGGCAAAGATGCTGTCATTGAATTTTGCTTATCTGAATAAAATATTTTTGATTTACTAGCCATATCAGCAAGTAAAAGTAATGCAAAATTGTTAATATCCATAACTGGTTCTATACCAATGATGTGTTTTTGTTCAGCTATTATTCTTTCTTTTATGTAGTTCATAGTTATTCTCCTTTAATTAGTTGATACTCTTTACAATAACAGTTTTCTATTTTGAAATCAATTAAATTTTTATTCAAATTACTATTCATTAAAATATGATGAAGACATCTAGTTATAGCTCCGTGTGATACTATTAAAATAACAGCATCATCTTGATAGTTCTTTTTTAAATCTTCTACGAAGCTATTACATCTTTTAAAAATATCCTGGATAGGTTCAACATCCTCATCATTTGAATTTAGATTATAATCCCAATATTTATTAACATCATATAATTTTCTATCTTTATTTTCTAAATTACCTAAATAACGTTCAATTAGTCTTTTATCTTCTTTTATTTCTACTCTATCACCAGCGATAACCATCGCAGTAGACCAAGCTCTAATTAAGGGTGAAGTGAAACATACATCAAACTTTATATCTTTTAATTTATTTTTTAAATTAGTTGCTTGCATAACACCATTTTGATTTAACTGTAAATTTTGACTTTGACCTTGCATAATCTTATCTTTATTAGCATCGGTTTCACCATGTCTTACTAAATATATTCTCATATTGTTCTCCTATAAATGCGAATGTTTTTATATCCATACTTTTTTTCTTTAATTAATTCTAATGAATTATAATTGTCCTTAAAATTGTTAAATTCATACTCACAAACAATAATCCCATCATTATTTAATAAATTATTCTTAATTATAATTTCCATAATATCAGATATACATTCTAATTTGTATGGTGGATCTAAAAAAATAATATCAAAACTTACCATTTCTTTAGAAAAATAAGCTAGTGCTTGTAAATAATCAGTATTTAAAACTTGATAATCATGTTCGCTAATATTTTCTAAATTCTTTTTTAATATTTTTATACATTCAGTATTATTATCAACAAAATATGCTTTCTTACTGCCATTACTTAAAGCTTCAATGCCAAGATTACCGCTCCCAGTAAATAAATCTAAGATAGTTGAATCATAAAGTTCTTCTTGGATCATAGCAAACAAGCTCTCTTTTACTCTATCTTGAGTAGGTCTGGTACCTTCAATATTATACCCTTCAATTTTTCTACCTTTATATTTACCACTAATTACTCGCATGATGACAACTCCTTTCATCAGTTAATATTTTGAGCTTTTGATTTATTTCTAATATTAAAATATTAATTTCGTTTTCTAATTCTTTATATTCAACAAACTTAGGATTCTTAAATAAATCTAGTTTTATATCCTTGTATTCAGTAGAATATTGATCTAAACTTTTTAAGGATTCAATTTTAGACATTAAACTCTTATCATTATTTAATTCAACTTTTAATTCATATAATCTTTTGATTCTACAGTCATTATTTAATATATTTATTAATTCATCTACTTTATTATTAATTTTCTTCATAATCATCACATCTTTTATTATAAAGAAAAAAGCTGGTATTGTCTACCAACTTATTTTAAGATATCCATAAATGTTCGTAACATCTCAATTTTTTGACTTATATTATCAATTTTATCTGTTACATTTAATTTATATACTTGTTTCATTTCAGTTTCCATGTCCTTAATTGCTTCAGGATTTCTATTCAATATTTTATACCAACTAGAGTTATCTCTTAAATAACGATAAAGATAGGGATTATTTCTTATTTTTATCTGAGTCTCTACTGTCATTAATCCTCTAGATGTTTATATAATGGTCTAGCCTGGTAATTATTGGTTGGTTTACTTCCTAAACTGAAATCCTGGACTAGTGCGATAGCTTTTTGAAGCCCTTCTGCACCTTTTCTAACAGAGTCTAAATCAATTTTTTTAACCATATTAAATAAATCCTTCAAAGATGTATCACCTACTGTACTATTTTTACTAGTAGTAGAAGTATTGTTAACGCTTTGATTTGTAGTTTGATACTCTTTCCAAATAGAATTACTTTCTCCATATATATCATACATTTCATAAAATTTTTGCCAACTCATAGTACCTTTATTGACATAATTAACCAACTCTGGATGACTTCTAACAAATCTTTTAAAATCTTCCTTTGCCATATTACCACCTACTTATATATATGATTTAAATAGGCGTTTGTTTACAAATCTTTTCTTAATGTATTAACTATTTTTATTTTTTATAAAATTTATGATATCGTTAACCATAATCTCACGGTTATTTTTAAAAATACTTTGATGATGTCCTTCATAAACTTTATGAATTGAATTAATGCCTAAACTGTGATAAATTTCTTCATTTTTCTTAAATCTTTTTTGGTTATCGTCACCATATAATGCGTGTATTATTCTAACCTCTTCATCTGAATAACATTCAGGATAATATGATGTTAATGCACCTTTTTCATTATATTTATATATAATATTTTTGTATTCATCGTATTTTGGTAAATTATTTCCATTAGGATCTTTTAATCCTGATTCTTCAAAGTTTGGAATAGCTGGATTATTATTGTCTTTATCACCAATATAAAAGAAATGTCGTATTTTTTTAAATTCTTCAAAATTAAAATTATTTACATTTGCTACTCCAATAGGATAAGGAAGTTTAATATTTTCATATTCTTTTAATGGTAATGTTGATAATCCGCCTGTTGCTCCACTAATATTCATTTCAACTACGTCTGGATGTAAAACTGCAAATTGTGTTGCAAATTTGGCACCTGCTGAATAGCCACTTAGAATTACTTTCTTGCTAATACCAAGTTTTTCAATTGCTTGTTTAATCATATAATATACTTGCTTATCAATATCTTTCATACGGAATTCTTGACTTTCTTCTATGTTACCATGCATATTAGAAAAATCATTATTAATAACCATTGATCCTAAGTAACTAGAATAAAATCCTTTAATTCTAGGAATAATAGGTACCATTACTGGATATGATAATTTTTCAGATATTAAGTGAGTATTATAGTCTAATGATGTTAGGTTATCTTCAATCATCCTATTCAAAATTTCATTTAAATTTCCTTCTTCAATAGTTGGCGTTAGAAAGCGGACAATTAGTCTTGCATCATTACACATATTTTCTGGTATGTATAGAATGTACGGTAACTTGATTTTATCATCAATCTGATTTACTATTTCTTTTTTAAAACCGTTCATATTAAATTAACCTCTCAAATTTTTATATTTTTTTATTACAATTAAATTATAACTTAAAAAAGTTGGCATTGTCTACCAACTTTTCAAATTATCTATAAACGATTATAAATAAGAATTATTTCTCGATTATAGATTAATATATTCTATTTATCTCTTACTTTTACTTTAAGTTTATTTTCTACTTCTTCAATAATTCTATTAAATACTGTCATAACTTCTTCATCGTTAAGAGTTTTAGTAGCATCCTCAAATGTTAATGAGAAAGCAAGTGATTTTTTACCTGTTTCGACATTTTCTCCTTCATATACATCAAATACCTTAATATCAGTTACTAATCTTCCTCCAGCCTTTTTAATAGCTGCCATAACTTCTTGGGCTGTGATTTTTTTATCTACAACAAAAGCTAAATCTTTTTTAACTCCAGGGAATTTTGAAATTTCCTTATACTGCATTTGTTTTACACGGAAAGTAAACATTTTATCTAAATTAATTTCTAGTACATAGATATCATCTTTAGTGACACTTGGATGTACCTTACCAATGATACCAATTTTAACATTATTTAAAATTATAGATGCACTTTGACCAGGATGAAGTTCATTAGGAATATCTTCTACTTTTAAACTATAACGATTACTATAACCCAAATAATCTAATAACTCTTCCATAATACCTTTAATTGTATAGAAATTAACTTTTTTAGGTTTCATACCAAGATTATACAAACCAGTCATTAAAATAGCTAACTTACTTTCTTCGTGATATTCACCATTTATTTTAGAGAACCCTTTACCAATTTCATAAATACAGATATCTTTATTGCCACGAGCTTTATTATATTCATATATGGACATTAAAGATGGAATTAAACTGTATCTTAAACTATTACGATCTTCACTCATTGGATCTAATAATTTTACTATTTCAAATTCATCAAGTGTATATTTTTTTACTTCACTATATGGAATTAAGGCATAACTTAATGTTTCGTTCAAACCAAGAGATGCTAATTTATTACGAATAATACGGTTATTTTTATTTACATTACCAGGTTTAACTGGAAGAGTCATTACTCTACCTTGAATATTATCAATACCATAAATTCTACCAACTTCCTCAATTAAATCTTCAGTTATAGAAATATCACATCTTCTAGTTGGAACGGTTACTAGGATATTTTCATCTGTTTTTTCATAAGTGAATCCTAAACGAGTAAAAATATCTAAAATAGTATCTTCTTCTAACTCAGTACCTAATACCTGATTAATTTTATTTACTGTTATTGGCACTACTTCATCATCCATATCTAGTGTGTTGTATTCAACCATACCACCTACTATTTCGGCATCAGCATACTTTTCTAATAAATGGCAGCTTCTCATCATAGCCATATAAGTTCTTTTTGGATCTAAACCTTTTTCAAAACGATTACTTGCTTCACTTCTTAATATCTTTTTAGATGTTTTACGTACTAAAGTTTTATCAAAGATAGCTGATTCAATAATAATATCTTTAGTATCTTCTTCTATTTCAGTAGTTAATCCACCCATTACACCAGCAAGTCCTACTGCTTCATAGTTATTAGCTATTACGATATCATTATTTGATAGTGCTCTTTCAATGTTATCCAAAGTGGTTAATTTTTCACCTTCATCAGCCATTCTTACTACTAGAGTATCACCTAAGCGATTACTATCGTAATAATGAAGAGGTTGACCAGTTTCTAACATAACATAATTACTAATATCTACTACATTATTAATTGGACGTATACCTGATGCTATTAAACGATTTTTAATAAAATCAGGACTTTCTTTGATAGTTACATTTTTTACTTTTTTGGCTAGAAATAATGGACAATTATCAGTTTTTACATCTACCATAAATGAATTATTAATATCTTCATTATTTTCTTTGAAAGTTAAATCAATATCTTTTACTTTTTTATTATATAGAGCTCCTATTTCATAGGCCATACCTAAGATACTTAATAAATCACCACGGTTTGAAGTTAATTCAAAATCAATTACTTCATCATCTAATTGTAGATATTTAATAGGGTCATCTCCTACTTTAGCATCACTTGGTAATTCATGTATACCTTTAATATCTTTATCAGTTAGGAATTTATGTTCAAGTCCTAATTCTGACATAGCACATAGCATACCATTTGATTCTTGACCACGAATAATACCTTTTTTAATTACACCTCCTGGTAAATTAGCTCCATCTAAAGCAACAATAACTTTAAGACCAGTTCTAACATTAGGAGCACCGCATACTATTTGAAGAACTTCATTACCAACATTAACTTTACATACATGTAAATGGTCACTATCAGGATGATTAACACATTCAATTACTTCACCTATAACTAAATTAGTAGCTGGTATTAATTTACCACAAGAATCATATTCATTACCTATACCAGTCATATCTTCAGCTAATTCTTTAATGGTAATATTATCATCTATATCAATATAATCACTTACAAATTTTCTACTTAATTTCATTTTCTTCATCCTTTCTATCAAATTGTTCTAAGAAACGGATATCGTTAGTATATAGATAACGAATATCAGGAATAGCATATCTGAACATAGCGAAACGATCAAGACCGGTACCAAATGCAAATCCTGTCCAAACTTCAGGATCATAGCCACCCATTCTAAGTACATTAGGATGAACCATACCAGCTCCTAATACTTCAATCCAACCAGTTTGTTTACATAATGGGCAACCTTTACCACCACATTTGAAACAACTAACATCTACTTCAACACTTGGCTCAGTAAATGGGAAGAAACTTGGTCTAAATCTTACTTTAGTGTTTTCGCCTAACATTTTTTTAGCAAATAACTCTAGTGTTCCTTTTAGATCGGCTAAACTAATATTTTTATCAATTACTAATCCTTCTACTTGTCCAAATTGGTGAGAATGTGTTGCATCGTCATCACGACGATATACTTTACCAGGACAAATCATACGAATTGGTTTCTTTTCTTCGTTAGATTGCATTGTTCTTGCCTGTACACTTGATGTTTGAGTTCTTAATAAATATTCTTGATCAATATAGAATGTATCTTGAGCATCTCTTGCAGGATGTCCTAGTGGTACATTTAAACGTCTAAAGCAATTTTCGTCAGTTTCAAGTTCTGGTCCATCTACTACATCATAACCCATTGATACAAAGAAATCTTCAACATCTTCAATAATTCTATTAAATGGGTGGCGACTTCCTCTTTTAATTTTTTCACTTGGTAAAGTAATATCAATAGTATCATTAGCTAACTTTTTATCTAATTCAGCTTTTTCAATTCTTTTTTCAACTTCATTAATTTTTTCAGTAACATTAGTTCTAACTTCATTAGCTAATTTTCCTAGTTCTTTTTTTTCCTCAACCGATAAATCTTTCATATTACTAGTTAATTCTGTAACTAATCCTTTTTTACCAAAATATTTTACTTTTAAGTCAGCTACATCTTTTAAAGATTTAACATTTTCTAAATCAGATATTAATTCTTCATTAATTATATTAACTTTTTCTTTCATATGTCCTCCTTTAACTGAGCAAATAAAAAACGACCACTTCGCTAAGGGCGAAATAGTCGCGGTACCACCTTAATTTGATAGATTATCTATCCTCTTATTCTTAACGCGAACTACGGCATAAGCAACTTAAAAGGTGAATTCATAAGTATTTATTCCTTGTTTACACCTACCACAAGGTCTCTATTAATAAATGATCTTATTACTACTTCTTTGTCTCAGTTTTTAAACACTTTAAATTATATACTTTTTTTAATTAATTAGCAACTACTTTTTGATAAGTTTAACTGCATCCTTAACTTTAGAGTTATCAGCAATATCATTTTTTCTTAATAATTCATTTAATTCTTTTAATTTGTTTAGTAAGTATATTCTTTTTATATCTTTTTCTATTTTACCATTATCACTTATTTTAGATATACACTCTAGTTCTTGGATTGATTCTATTACTGTTTGCTCCATTGATTTTCTTTTTAACATTAATTGTTTAAATAATTGGCTTTGTTGTTCATTTAGACTTGGTTCTAATTCATTTTCCGACATATAGTAATCATCTACTATTTCAATTAATTCATCTATATCAAAACTATAAACAGAAGGATCTTTATAAGCTTCTATTCTTCTAACCTGATATAAACATTTAGCAAAGCTTTCTATTGGCACTTTTCTATTTAGCATCTCTACTGTTGCTTTATAAAAATCTTTTAATATTTCTACTATTTTGGGATTAGATCGAAGGGTTAGTGCATAAAACCCCATATTATCACTTAATATTTTTTCTATTTCTTTATTATATTTTGAATCCAATGGATTTTCTTCTAAATATTTAGTTGCATTTATTCTTTCCCATGGATTTTTGATATAAAGAATTAAATCTACTGCTTTTAATCTATTTGCTTCTGATAATGATGATATTGATTTTCCCATTATGCTAATATTATATTCTTCTTGTCCATCTATTTTTGCATTCTCTGATTTTTCAAAAGCTGATAGAGTTCTTGCAAAAAATTTATATTTTTTTAAGTAAGAGTTGTCATTCATCTTATTTGAATCAAAAGTTGTATCAAATGCTAAGATATGGTTTAAATTATATTTAGGGTCAATAACTGTGACTAAGTTTCTGGCATGTCCTACCTTCATACCTATATAATTTAACTTAATAGTTTCAACATCTATATTTAATTCTGCAAGTATTGTTTCAAATAGTTTTGAATATCCCAAACATACAATATTATCACTGTTTAATATTTTAATAGTATCTCTGGAAGCTGTATAGTTTTCTGTACTCTTTTTATATTTTCTACTTCTAACTATATCGTAAGCATACATAATTTGTTCAAAAGGGCTAAGATTATATTTTAATATTTCATTCTTTATGGATAATATTTGCTGAGTAGCATTTAAAATATCATCACAAGAAGCTGATATATCTTCACCACGAGAATCAAATAAATCCAAACTATATTTGATAATATAACTTACATTAGGACATTTAGTACTTAAAAGCTTATTGATATTTTTTAAATTGTCTTGAATATACTCTAATGATAAAGATTTAATGTTAATTATGATTGGAATATTAGTACTTGGAATAATATCTTTTACTTGTTCAAAGGTATCAACATTATCACATGATATTTCAATTTTATCAAAATATTCTATTGGTTTTCTACCACTTGAACAAAATTCTTTTAGTTTTTCTTCGAAATTTTTCCAATCATTTTCATCTACATATAATGCGTTTTCACTATAAAAATTGCGATTAACTTTAATTTTTTTAAAAATATTTTGATTTATTTCATCGGTTATATTTTTATCAAAAGCATAGTTATATGATAATAATTGCATCTCATTAGTATTCATAATAAAATCTTCTGAAAGTTCACTTGATTTTTCTATTATTAATTTCATAATAATACACTCCCCTTTTAAAATTAGCCATACTATACTACAAACCATTAAAAAAAGCAAGAAATTTCTTACTTCTAAATAGTAGCTAGTAACAGTTCAAATTCAACTTCACCATTTGATTTTCCTGATTTTATTTCTAAATCCAAATTAGCTAATTTTTCTAAATCCTCTAGTAATATTTTTTCACTATAACGATAACTTGCTTCTCTAGCTAATTTAACAGGATATTCGTGAACCTTTAATAAACTGCTGATTGTTTTATCATTATTACCATCATTTAATAATACTTTAACCTGATATATTAATCTAATTTTATTGGATAGAATTCTAATAATGTTTACTACTTGTTCACCATGAAGTAGAAAGTTATTATATAACTCAAAAGCTTCTTTTTTATTTCTGGATAAAATGCTATCAGCTAGATGAAAAATATTATCATCTAAACTTTTCATAACTATTTTTTCTATATCATCACTAGTTATTTTTTTATCATCTATCTTATATAACATTAGCTTATCTAATTCATTAATTATTCTTTCATAGTCATCTTGACAATACTCTAATAATTTTTTTTCAGCGTCAGAAGTTATAGAATAATTTTCTAATTTATTTTTAATAATACTATGTATATTAATTTTTCCTTCTATTAAATCAGCTTTTTTGACTAGGAGTGATGTTATCTTTTTTCTTTTATCGATGTTATCACATATTAAAATTAAAATATTTTCAGTACTAGGATGTTCTAAATAATTCTCAAAGCGTTCTAAATCGTGTTCAACTATAGATTTAGTTTTATCGCTTGATAAAAAGCTAGCATTATGACCTACTATAATCTTTTTATTAGTTAGAAAATTATAAGTATCTAGGTCTTCTACTAAACGTCCTATATTTGTTTCTAGTAGATCATAATGAACTATTTCTATATTTTTATCTTTTTTGGTGAGTTCATGTAACTTTTCATCCAAAACTATTTTGTCATCACTAGTAATTAAAATAATATTGTTCATTTATAATTGTTCCTTTACTGAATTAAGTACTTCATCTAATTTAGTAATGTCTTTTCCTGCACCTTGAGCAAAAGTATTACTTCCGCCACCATTACCATTTAACTCTTTAGCAATTTGTTTCATTAAGTCACCAGCTGATTTATTTTCAATATTATTTCTAATGATTAAACTAGCTTGATTACCGCATACATTAGCTATTAATATTAAACCTGTTCCCATTTTATTTAATAGCGTATCAACTATGTCTTTAATAACATTAGTATCTTGATTTTCTACTTTTGTGATTAAGACTTTAAAATCATTTCTTGTTTCGATTTGACTTTCATATACTGATAAATCGTTTAGTGCTGTCTTAGACTTCAATTCTTTATATTTCTTTTCTAAATTTTTAACTTCATCTTGCGTATATTCTAATTCATTTTTTTCACATACAATATCTTTATAACTATGAGGTTCATCATTATTAATATTAATATCAAAAGTTAATTCAATATTTTCTTGTTTAGCTTTAGATATAATATTACGTGCTTTCATTAATAATTTAATTTTTTCATCATTATATGGCTTAATTGTATCTAATAAGACATCTTCTATGCTATCATTTGTACAAGCCTCAATTCTATATACATTACTACCTTTAGATTCACTAGAAAAGATAGCAAATTGTTTTATTTCACTTGTGTTTTTAATATGAGTACCACCACATAATTCTTTTGAATCACCTATAGTTACAACACGTACTTGACTTCCATATTTTTCACTAAATAAAGCCATAGCTCCTGTTTTCTTAGCATCATCAACGCTCATGATTTCGGTGTTAGTAGTAATATTATTTTTTACATAATTATTTATAAAATCTTCTACTTCTATTAATTTATCATCTAATAACTTACCGGTATAAGTAAAATCAAATCTTAAAGATCTATCATCAACGTAGCTACCGGCCTGAAGAATTTTATCAGAAATTATTTTACGTAATGCATATTGAAGTAAATGAACAGAAGAATGGTTAACTTCTATTTTCTTACGACGAGCCTCATCAATATTAGTTTTGACAGAGTCATTTAGTTTTATAATACCGTCTAGCACCTTTACTTTATGCAAGTTTTGACCATTAGGTGTTTTTTGAACATCTAGTACTCTGGCTTTGAAATTATTAGATATAATCATACCAGTATCACTGACTTGACCTCCTGATTCAGCATAAAAACAAGTTCTATCAAGAATTATATAGCCTTCTTTTTTAATAGAATCAACAAATTTTTCTCCATCAAATATTCCTATAACTTTGCCTTTTTCTGTATATGAGTTATAGATAAATTCTGATTTTTCTTTAAAATTCAATAATTCTTCGTTTTGAATATTCATGTTTGCTTCTTGCTTACGATTTTGTTTAGCTAATATTTTTTGCTCATTCATGTATCTATCAAATTCTTCTTTAGATGTAGAAAAGCCTTTTTCTTCTAAATATTCAAGTGTTAACTCGTAAGGAAAACCATATGTATCATATAATTTAAATACTTCATTAGCTGGTATTACTTTAGTTTCTGATGTTTCCATTAATTCTAATAATCTTCTTTCACCACTAGCTAAAGTTTTATGAAATAATTGTTCTTCTTCATAAACAAGGGTTTGTACATAACCTCTATTTTCAATTAAAGCTGGGTAACTTTCACCCATGATATCACAAACTACATCAACTAATTTATACATAAATGGTTCATTAAGGCCAAGTTTTTTACCCATACGTACACTTCTTCTTAAAAGTCTTCTTAGTACATAACCTCTACCAACATTTTCAAATATAGCGCCATCTGATAGAGCTACTGTAATAGCTCTTATATGGTCAGCTATTATTTTGAAACTAGCATCGCCATTATATAAAATACCACTCAAGTCTTCAATAGCGTGAATAATTGGAACAAATAAATCTGTATCGAAGTTAGAATCTACATCTTGGAAAATACATGCCCATCTTTCAAGTCCAGCACCGGTATCTATATTCTTGCTTGGAAGTTCTTTGTAATCTTTACGATCAACGCCTTCTTTAGAATTGAATTGACTGAATACATTGTTCCAAATTTCTACGAATCTTGCTTGATCTTCATCTTTTTTAAATAACTCTAGGGCGTTATTATCTGGATCGTATTTTTCGCCACGGTCATAGAATATTTCAGAATCTGGTCCGCATGGTCCTTCACCTATTTCCCAAAAATTACCCTCTAATCTTACTATATGATCTGGTATCATTCCGACTTCTACCCAACGATTATAAGCATCATTATCTTCAGTATAAATCGTAACATAAAGCTTTTCTTTGGGAATATCGAACCATTCTGGACTTGTTAAAAGTTCATAAGCAAAGCCAATTGCTTCATTTTTAAAATAATCACCTATTGAGAAGTTTCCCATCATTTCAAAGAAAGTTTGATGACGTGTTGTTACTCCTACATTTTCAATATCATTTGTACGGATGCATTTTTGAACGCTAACTATCCTTCTTGATTCTGGTACTTTACTACCATCAAAATATTTTTTTAATGGCGTTACTCCGGCATTAATCCAAAGAAGTGAATCATCATCTATTGGAATAAGTGGTGCACTTTCCATCTTTTTATGACCATGTTTTTCAAAATAGTCATACCACATATTTCTAATTTCTGTACTAGTCATGTATTTCATTGTTATTTACCTCACTATCTACTATCTTTATTATATCACTAGTCAACTGTTCTAGGGAAGAATTAACTATTTCATAATCAAAATTTTTATAATCATTTAGTGCAAGTTCGGTTATATGAACTTGTTCACTAGTCTCTAGGGGACTAATATAATTGGGCCTTGTAACATTTATACTTATTACTTTTTTGAACCTTTTTCTAATTGTTTCTATTTCTAATGGTAATCTAATATCGTTTACTATGAAGACATCAAAGAAATTGGATAATACTTTTATATCTTCTGTTAATCTATCTATATGAAAATATGGCAGATTCATTTCATCTCTAATGATATCAGTACCTATTTGCTGAAGCATTTTTCTGGGTTTTGTTTCTTCTTTACCATCCCAACCAAAGTAATCTTTTAAGTAACCTTTTAATGTCCTCATAATTTGAATTTCACATACTTTTAAATTTCTTTGTTCATATTGTTTTTTGATAATATCACTAACTGTTCCTTTACCATTTCTAGCTCTACCACTAATTAAATAAATTATTTTATCGTTCATAATAACTCCTTTCATACACTTTTTCATAGAAAAAGATCTAAGTTAGGAGCGATTAACGCGGTACCATCCTAATTAGATCTTAATTTGAATAACGGCTGGGCCGGACTAGTTTACTAGTCACTAAAAAGTAGCTTTCATACTTTATTATTACCTATTTTCATCAACCATAGGCTTTCTACAAATAATAAAGTATTACTTATCTTTTTTACGTTTTAATTATCTGTGATTCTCTCCATAATAGAATATTTCTCATTGAAAAACTGAAAGATAGTTTTTAAAATTGAAATTACTGGAGTTGCTAAAATCATTCCTAGTATACCAAAGAAATGACCAAAAAGCAATAACCCAAGCATAATTGTTACTGGATGTAATTTCATGGTTTTTCCCATAACAATAGGTTGTAAGAAATAGCTTTCTAGTGTTTGAGCAAGCACTATAGCAATAAGTACAAATATACCGGTTGTTGGACTGATAGATAATCCTACTATTACTGCTGGAATTCCACCAATATATGGTCCTACATAAGGAATTACATTCGTTACAGCACAGAATAAACCAAATACCATTGGTGCTTCTAAACCGGCTATAGCTAAGGCAATGGACTGAAATACAAATAGTATGAACATAATTAGTAAAGTTCCATGAACATAGCTTTTTAAATTATTATTTAATCTTGTTAATAGGGTTCTAGTATCATCTTGGTATTTTTTAGGAATCAAACTATATAAATGTTTTTTAACATTATCGAAATCAAATAACATGTATAATCCTATCAATAACCCAATTAATAAATTAACACTTCCAGATATTATGCTAGAGACTGCATTCATAATAGTTTTTGGTAAATCGATTGTTAGTGATCTACTTAAATTATTAATACTATCATAAATACTTATTTTTATATCAGTAAAATTATAATTACCTAAATTATTTAAATTTTCGAAGAACTTATCAATATTTTCTTTTAAATAATTAATAAAATTAGGTACATTCTTAGCCAAATCATTCAACTGATTAGTAATAGATGGAATCATTAGCCTTAATAATAGATAAATAAATGATAGAAATATTATATATACAAAGATAGCACCTAAAATTCTACTTACCCCTTTTTTATTTAAATAAGAGACAAATGGATCAAATAACCAGGCTAAACCTATTCCAATAAATAATGGTGATATAACAGATAAAACATTTCCTATTGAAGAAAGTATTTTCCAATCTTCTAGTAGTTTACTGCAGATGAAAATCAAAACTACTATTGTTAAAATAAAAATTATTTTTAAAAGACTAACGCCTATTGCTATACCTTCATTTAATTTACCATAATTTATTGAGTCTGTTTTCTTTTTAAACATATTATCACCTACATTAATATTATTTATAATATACCATATTTTTTATATTAATGCTATATTCTTAAAAATAAAATCCACTATTCAATTAGTGGATTTTATTCAGACTGTTGACAAAGTAAAATTTGTTAATAGTCTTTTTATTTTAATAAAAATGTATTATAATTAAATTGCGAGT
>CAKPMC010000013.1 GCA_934167875.1 uncultured Bacilli bacterium
AAAGCGGTAAATAAGATAGAAGAGTTATTAATGGATCCTAATTTTGCTGGAGCATATGATGTAGAAGAAAGAAGAGCATTTGATATGGAAGATATGCGCCTTACCGGAAAGGATGAAGGAAGAGCTATTGGTTTAATAGAAGGCAAAAAGGAGAAACAGCTTGAAATAGCTAAAAATCTTCTAAAGTTAAATACTATATCTATAGATGACATTTCAAAAGCTACAGGGTTATCAGTAGAAGAAATAAAAGAATTAGAAGATTAAAATTACCATAATTTCCCATAATTATTCTAAAATTATTTCATAATGTTTTAATATACTTATATCATGAAAGGAGAAGTGATATAGTATAATTAATTCTGATATATAAAATATATCAATAAACTTTGTATAAAAGTTTTCATAAATAAAATTACTCCTACTAAAATAAAAACTTTCCGAAAAAATATCGGAAAGTTTTTTTCTAATAGTATGGATTGTAGTAATAATTGTTGTTATAATAGGTTGGGTATGGATAGTAATAATATGGTTGTGGATAATAATAATTTGGTCTATTATTAGCTCCTATTGCATATCCAGCTACTCCTCCTAATAAAAGTGGAGCAAAAAAGCCACCAACAAAACGTTGATCATTAGTATTATTCATGTTTTGTCTATACATATTTGTTCTATATTGGGGTATATTATAATTGTATGAATACATAAAATCACCTCTAAAGTATTTTATGTTTAAGAAAGGAAAGAGTGAAAATGAGTGATAAGTTAAAAGAATTAGCAGAAACGATAGTTAATTATTCTATTCATGTAGAAGAAGGTGAAAAAGTATTAATTACTACACAATCTTTAGATACTAGAGAATTTATATCTTATTTAGTTGATGAAATTTATAAGAATAATGGTATACCTGTTGTTAAGATAAATGATCCTATAATAGGAGCTCACTTAGCTGAAGGAAATAATGAAGGTAGGATAGAGATATTAAAGAAAATTCAAGAAAATGAAGTTGAAATGTTTGATTCTTTTATAAATATTCGTTATGCTATGAATGATTATGAAAATAAAAATGTTTCTGGTGAAATGTCAAAAAAATTAAGTCAAGCTTTACTTCCTTCTAGTGATGTTAGAGTTAATCAAAGAAAATGGGTATTATTAAATTATCCTTCTTTACTTGATAGTTATAAAGCGGGAATGACTTCACGTGAATTTTCTCAGTATGCTTTTGATGTGATGACAGTTGATTATAGAAAGATGTCTGATTTGATTAGACCTTTAAAAAAACTTATGGATAAAACTGATAAAGTAAGAATTGTTTCACCAGGTACTGATTTAACATTCAGTATTAAGGGTATGGGAAGTATTCCGTGTGTTGGTGAAATGAATATACCGGATGGAGAACTTTATAGTGCTCCTGTTAAAAATTCAGTTAATGGGACTATTACTTACAATACTCCAAGCCCTTATCAAGGTAGAGTATATAATAATGTTTCATTGGAATTTAAAGATGGTAAAATAATAAATGCTACTTGTAGTGAAGATAATGCTAAACTTAATGAAATTTTTAATACCGATGAAGGTGCACGTTATGTAGGAGAATTTTCATTAGGATTTAATCCTAAAATATTATATCCTATGGGTGATATTTTGTATGATGAGAAAATACTTGGTAGTTTACATTTCACTCCAGGACAGGCATATAAAGACTGTTATAATGGTAATGATTCAGGTATTCACTGGGATATGGTTTTAATACAAAGAAAAGACTATGGTGGTGGAGAAATATATTTTGATGATGTATTAATTAGAAAAGACGGAATGTTTGTATTGGATGAGTTAAAACCACTTAATTTTGATTATAATAAATAAGAAGCAAAGATTAATTTGCTTCTTTTGTTAGTCTATATAAATTTATGCTTGGTCTAGTAAATAATCTAAACTCATACATACTTGTTCCAAGTCCACCGGATATATATAGTTTAGTATCATTTACAGTGTATTTTTCATTATAATATTTTTTACCTTCTTCAACTTTCATAATCGCACCAATACCAGGTATTCTTATTTGACCGTTGTGAGTATGTCCTGCTAATATTAAATCAACATGATATTTATTTATTATACTATCAGTAATATCTGGTTCGTGGATTAATGATATTGTATATAAATTATCCATTTCAGAATAACTAAATGCTTTATTATAATCACAATCATCATGTAGAATACTACCAGTACCAGTTAATAATATTGGAGTAGTTCCTTTATAGTAAATTAATTCATAGCTATTGTCTAATATTTTAAATTTAGTTTGATTAAATACTTTTTCAAAATAATCATTATTATAGTCATGATTTCCTTTTATGGCATACATTCCAGTAGTAGCATTTATTTTATTTAAGATATTTACAAGTACATTTAATTCTTCTTCGGTAGGGGTTTTTGTTTCATCTATTAAGTCTCCTGTAAATACTACAATATCTGGTTTTAAGTCATTTATTTTATTAACGAGATTTTCAACTTCTTTTTGTTTAATAGTAGTTAAATAGTGTAAATCTGAAAATTGAACTATTTTGAAACCATGGAAACTATCAGGTAAATTAGTGCTTTCTATTTTATATTCACGAACTTTTAATCCTTTTGTACCAAAAAAATGCATATATGAGATGAAAGATAAAAATATAATTATTAGAATTAGAGTTATTTTTAATATTATTTTTATTTTTTTATTTCTTTTATTTTTCTTTTCTTCTTGCTTTAATTCATTTTCTAGTTTTACACTTTTATCACTGCGGCTCATCATAGTAATATCATAGCTCCTAAGATAGAAAGAACAGTGCTTGCAGTATTATGAAACATGTGCATCATTATAGAAGTAAAAATATTATCGCTGTCAGCATACATTAAACCAAAAGCTATTCCTAAAGAACAATAAGGAACTAGATATAAAAAATCCCATATACTATTTAGAGTAAATATTATGTGTAAACTACCAAATACTAAACTTGATATTATAATAAAAGCCCATTTATTTTTTATTAAATCATGAAAGGCCTTTCTAAAGGTTAATTCTTCAATCATAGGTGCTAGTATACCAATAGTTATTAAAGAAATATAGCCACTGCCAGATATTAAGTTTTGTACACCTTCTTCATTACCGGCTTTAGCTTGAGTAAATAGAGTCATAATAATTATATTTGAAACCATCATTACTATTAATCCAATTAACCAGTATTTTATTCCGCAATCTATACATTTATAGAAATTATTTTTTAGTTTTTTAAAATCTTCTTTTAAGTCTTTTCGATAGATAAAAATTAATATTGATAATACTATTGTGTTAGAGAAAGTAGCTAGGAGAATATTTTCTGTTGCTGTTAGATTATTAATATCCATATTAAATATTTTAATTGGTATTAATTGAGTAATACTACCAAAGAAAAATAGTATTAAGACAAAAATTAATTTTAGAAATTTCTTTTTATCAAAGTTATTAATCATTACATCATTCATTTTATTCCTTCTTTCTATCATAATATTATCATATTATTTTAATGAGCAGTTATTTTTTTTATAAATTAATTAATTTTTCTATGTAAAATGATAGTTTTGTGATATAATCTAGATACAACGAGTGGGAATTCCACTCGATTTTGTTTGATTTGGGGGAAATTATGAGTAATTTAAAACTTGGGTTGATAATGCTTTTGCATCCCGGATATAAGTTAATTGCTAATACTTTTTGTGATGCTTCTTGTTTAGAAGGATGTACTGTTTCAACATCAGGAAACAACAGTTCTTGTGAACAAGTATATTGTTTTTCTGATAATGGGAATGATGTTTATAAAGTTCCTATGTATGCTAAGATCTGTTCTAACAAAAAGAAAAAATATGTAAGATATAAAACAGAATATTATGAGCAAGCTAATGATATTTATCAGTTAATATTAGCTAAAAGAAGATTACCAATAGAGAAAGGAATAAAATAATGAAAGATAAGATAATTGAGGCTGTAGGTGATAAGTTAAAAGATCTAAATGTTTTTATTGATGATATTACTTATGGTAAAGTTGATAATGAAAATACATTAACTATTATTTTAGATAGTGATGAAATTATACCTTTAAATAAGGTGGTTATGGCTACTAGGATTATTAATCCTATTTTAGATAAATTAGATCCCATAAAAGAAAGTTATACTTTAGATGTATATGCTAAAGAAAAAGGAGATGTTGAATAATGAATGGAAAAGAATTTATTAAAGCAGTAGACTTAATAGAAAAGGAAAAGGGAATTGATCGTGAAATTATATTTGAAGCTATGGAAAATGCATTGATGGCTGCATATAAAAAGAATACTGGTATTACTAATAGTAAAGTAGTAATTGATAAGAAAACTGGTGATATTAAGGTTTATTCTTATTTAACTGTAGTTGCAGATGAAAATGATGATCCTGAAGCTGATGATATTGATTTAGATACAGAAATTAGTTTGACTGATGCTAGAAAGATTAATAAGACTTTAAATGTTGGTGATACTATTGATACTGAAGTAACTCCTAAAGACTTTGGAAGAGTTGCAACATCAACAGCTAAACAAGTTTTAATTCAAAAAATGCGTGAAGCTGAAAGAAATAGTATTTTAAATGACTTTGGTGATAAACAAGATGAAATGTTAATAGGTACAGTAGAACTTGAAGATACTGATAATTACTATATTAATTTAGGTAGAAGTAATGGTATTTTACCTAAAAAAGAATGTATTCCTGGTGAAAAAATAACTATGGGAAGTCAAATTAAAGTTTATGTAACTAAAGTAGATTCTAATAGTAAAGGTTTATTAATATTACTTTCTAGAACTCATTATGGTTTTGTTAAGAGATTATTTGAACTTGAAATACCTGAAATCAATGATGGCTCTGTTATGGTATACAGTGTAGCTAGAGATGCTGGATTCCGTAGTAAAGTAGCAGTTTATTCAGAAAATAGTCGTATTGATCCAATTGGAGCATGTATTGGTGAAAAAGGTAGTAGAATTGCTAATATATTAGAAGAGTTACATGGTGAAAAGATTGATATCGTAAAATATGATAAAGATCCACAAGTATTTATTGAAAATGCTTTATCACCTGCTAAAGATTTAAAAGTATTAATTATGGATCCTAAAAAACAAGAAGCATTAGTTATAGCTGATGGAGATAATTTCTCACTAGCTATTGGTAAAAAAGGAATGAATGCTAAACTTGCTTCGCGTTTAACTAAATATAAAATAGATGTTAAAAATAGTGAACAAGCTAGTGAACTTGGAATTAGTTTTAGGGAAGAATAGTTATGAAAACAAAAAAAATACCTATGAGAATGTGTTCTGTGACTAGAGAAAGATTTCCTAAACAAGAACTTTTGAGAATAGTTAAAACACCAGAAGGTGAAGTTAAAGTTGATTTAACGGGAAAACTTAATGGCCATGGGGCATATATTAAGAAAGATTTAGAAGTTCTAGCAAAGGCTAAGAAAACAAAAGCATTAGCTAGATGTTTAGAAACTGAAATCACAGAAGATATTTATAATGAAATAGAAAATATTATCAAGGCTTAATTTCTACACTAGGGGGGTGATATTAATGCCAGGTAAAAGAGAAGAATATTTATCTTGGGATGAATATTTTATGGGAAATGCAATTTTAATATCAGGTAGAAGCAAGGATCCATCTACACAAGTTGGGGCATGTATTATTAATGATGATAATAAAGTATTATCAGTTGGTTATAATGGATTGACTAAAGGAATGGATGATGATAGTTTTTATTGGAACTCCATTGGAGAAGTTACAGGAGAAATTGATAAGATTAAAAATAATTTTGTAGTACATGCTGAAAGAAATGCAATTTTAAACTGTAGAGGTAATTCTTGTGAGCTTGTAGGAAGTACTTTGTATGTTACGTTATATCCTTGTATTGAATGTACTAAAGAAATTATTCAGGCTGGAATAAAAAAAGTAGTTTATCTTAGAATGTATTCTAAGTCTGAACAAGTTGAACTTAGTAAAATGATGTTTGATGCAGCTGGTGTTGAAGTAGTTGCTTATAATCCTAAGAAAGAATTTAGTAAAGATGATGTAAAAACTGGTGTTGAAGAACTTCAAAAGATACTAAAAAGATATTCATAAGGAGGATATAAAAATGGTTGAAAGCTTATATATTGATCAATATTTTATGAATTTAGCATGTAAGGAAAGCGATAATTCAAATTGCAGAAGACATGTTGGTGCTGTACTAGTAAAAAATAATGTAGTTTTAGCTACTGGTTATAATGCAGCTCCCATTGGTATTAAATCTTGTCAAGAATATGGAATATGTATGAGACAAAGAGATAATATTAAATCTGGTACTATGCAAGAATATTGTAGGGCTGTACATGCTGAACAAAATGCTATAATTAGTGCTGCTAGATGTGGTATACCTATAGAAGGTAGTACTATTTATGTTACTACTTATCCTTGTTCAATATGTGCAAGAATGTTAATAAATTGTAGACTTAAACGTATTGTTTATGATGGTGACTATTTTGATTGGAATAGTCATAATATGTTAGAGGAAAGTGGAATAGCTATAGAAAAAATTATACGTAAATAAAGGAGGCGTTTAATATGATGAGTGTTTTAGAATATGCACAAGATGTAAATAAAACAGTAGAAGAAATATTAAATTTATGTCAAAAGTTGCAACTAGATGTTAATGGTGAGGATGATTTATTAGATCAAGATGCTATTACTATTTTGGATAGTGAAATTGATAATAATCAAGTAGAAGAAGACACTTTAGAAGAAAATGATTATGATGATGATGAGTTTTTTGAAAAAGTAGAAAGTTTAGCTGCTAATACTAAGATGGTTAGTGAAAAGCAGAAGACAAAGATTAAACCTAAAAAGCAAGTACAATCTAACGATAATGATACTTTCTTGAAGGATAAAAAAGAAATTTATAAGCATCGTGAAAAATTAATGACTAATGAAGCTAAAACTGATGATTCTGTTGTTCTTTATAAAGAAAATATGACAGTTAAAGAACTTGCTGATAGTATTAATGTAGCACCTAGTGAGTTAATTAAAAAATTAATGGGATTAGGCATTATGACTACACTTAATAATTCTTTAAGTTTTGAAGTAGCTGAAATTTTAGTATTAGAGTATAATAAAACTCTTAAAAAGGAAGAATCAGCTGATATTAGTAATTTTGAAAACTTTGAAATTATTGATGATGAAGCTAATTTAGTAGAACGACCACCTGTTGTTACTATTATGGGACATGTTGATCATGGTAAGACTTCACTTCTTGATGCTATTAGAAATGCTAATGTAGTTAGTGGAGAAGCTGGAGGAATTACTCAAGCAATTGGTGCTTATCAAGTAGAAATTAATGGTAAGAAAATAACATTTATTGATACACCTGGACACGAAGCATTTACTGAAATGAGAGCAAGAGGTGCTAGTGTTACTGATATCGTTATTATTATAGTTGCGGCTGATGATGGTGTTATGCCACAAACTAAAGAGGCAATAGATCATGCTAAGGCAGCTGGAGTTCCTATAATTGTAGCTATAAATAAAATGGATAAGCCTGATGCTAATCCTGATCGTGTTTTAACAGAATTAGTTGAATATGGAATTACTCCTGAAGAATGGGGAGGAGATACAATTGTTTCTAGAATATCTGCTAAAACTCATGATGGTATTCCAGAACTTTTAGAAAACATTTTATTAATTAGTGAAATGGCTGAGTTAAAAGCTAATCCACATCGTTATGCAAGTGGTGCTGTTATTGAGTCACGTTTAGATAAACAGATTGGTAGTGTTGCAACATTATTAATTCAAAATGGTACTCTTCGTTTAGGAGATCCTATTGTTGTTGGAACAAGTTTTGGTAAAATTCGTACTTTAAAGAATGATAGAGGGCAAGATATTATTGAAGCACTTCCTTCTACTCCAGTTGAAATAACAGGCCTTAATGAGCCACCTCAAGCTGGTGATAAGTTTATGGCTTTTGAAACTGAAAAACAAGCAAGAAGTATAGCTGAAGAAAGAAAGTTAAGACTACGTGAAAAAGATACTAATCGAAGTGGTATGACTCTTGATGATTTATTTGGTCGTATTCAAGAAGGAATTCGTGAAATTAATGTAATTTTAAAGACAGATGTTAATGGTAGTTGTGAAGCTGTTAAGAAATCACTTGAAAAAATTGAAGTTGAAGATGTTAGAGTAAAAGTTATTCGTAGTGGTGTAGGTACTATTACGGAAAGTGATGTAACTTTAGCTAAAGCAAGTGATGCTATTATTATTGGATTTAATGTTAGACCTAATGCTAAAACAGTAGAGGCAGCTAAAGAAAATGGTATTGAAATTAGATTATATGATATTATCTACAAAGTAGTAGAAGATATGGAAGCTGCTATGAAAGGTATGCTTGAGCCAATTTATGAAGAAAAAGTAAATGGTACCTTAGAAATAAGACAAATATTTAAATTTTCTAAAGTTGGTAATATTGCTGGATGCCATGTTATGGATGGCGTAATTAAGGCTAATAGTAATGCTAGACTTGTTCGTGATGGAGTAGTAGTTTATAATGGTAAAATTGCATCTATTCAAAGAGAAAAAGATCAAGCTAAAGAAGTTTCTAAGGGAATGGATTGTGGTATTACTTTAGAAAATTATCAAGATATTAAAGAAAATGATATTATTGAGGCTTATGAATTAATTGAAATAAAAAGATAATAATAATTTATAAGGAGAAATATTATGAGTGTTAAAATAGAAAGATTAAATGATCAATTTCAAAAAGAAATAAGTATGATTCTACAAACTGAAATAAAAGATCATGATATTCATTTTGTAACTATTACAGGATGTGAAATTACTAATGATTTAAGTTTTTGTAAAGTTTATTTTACAGTACTTGATGATACTAAAAAAGAAAGTACTTTAAAAGCTTTGAAGGGTGCTAGTTCTTTTATTAGAGGATTACTTAGTCAAAGAATAGAAGTTAGACATACACCAGAACTTAGATTTATATATGATGAATCTATTGAATATGGAAATAAAATAGAAAAAATTATTGAAAAGATTAACGAAGATGAATAGTTAATCTTTTTTTCTATCAAAATGTACTAAATTATGATATGATGGCTATGGTGAATAATATGAAGTATTTGATTTGGTTAGCAGTTTTGCCTAGCTTAATAATAGGTATATTGATATATAGAGCTGATAGAATTGAAAAAGAACCTAAAAGTGAATTAGTGAAGGCTTTTTTAATGGGAGTTTTATCAGTTTGTTTTACTTTAATTATTTCATATATATTTAAAATTCCGGATATTAAACTTGATATTAGTAATTTTATAAATGTTTTTATATACTCATTTTTTGGTATTGCTTTAATAGAGGAATTTAGTAAATGGATCTGTTCTTATTTGTTTTTAAAAAAAAATAAAAATTTTGATTATTTATTTGATGGTATAGTATATACAACTTTTGTCTCTTTAGGATTTGCTACTATAGAAAATATTCTTTATACCATTTCTGGTGGAATTTTTACAGGATTAATAAGAGCAATTACTACAGTTCCAGCTCATGCTTTTTTTGGTATAGCTAGTGGTTATTACTTTTCCTTGGCTAAGAAAAATAAAATTTCTAATCAACAAGAATTAAAAACAAGATATTTATTTTTAAGTATATTTATACCATTTATACTTCATGGATTTTATGATTTTTGTTTATTAACACAGAATGAAATATTATTTTTAGTATATATAGTATTTGTGATAGCTTTGTATTGTATTTCAATTAATAAAGTAAAAAAAATGATGAAAATGGAAGAAAGGTTTGTTGGTGGTAAAAAGTTATATTGTTCAAATTGTGGTATGAAAGTTGATACTTTATATTGCCCTAATTGTGGTAAAAAGATGGACTAAGTTAAATTCTATTTTCATATTATATATTGGTGATATAATGGCTAATTTTGTAGTTAATATGATAGGTAATTTTGGCTATTTAGGTATGTTTTTATCAATGATATTAGAGGCTATTATTATCATCATACCTAGTGAATTAATTTTGGCTACAGGGGGAATACTAGCTAGTCAAAAATTATTTAGTTTTTGGGGAGCTTTTTTAGTAGGATTATTTGGTAGTGTATTTTGTGCTGCTATTATTTATGCAATGGGATATTTTGGAGGTAGACCTTTTGTAGAAAAATATGGAAAGTATTTTTTTATGAAAAAAGAAGACATTGATAAAGCAGATGATTGGTTTAATAAATATGGAATGTTAGCTGCTTTTATTGGTAGAAATTTTCCAATTATTAGAACTTTTATATCATTACCAATTGGTATGACTAGACTTAGCTTTATTAAATTTATGATTTATACAACATTAGGTAGTATTCCTTGGACTTTTGCTTTTGTTTATGTTGGATATTCTTTGGGAAATAATTGGGTACTTCTTTCACATTATACTTCAAAATTAAAGATACCAATTATTATTTTACTTATTATTTTATTAGTTAGTTGGTTAATTAAAAAAATAAAATTGATAAATTAGAATGGTTAATATTTACTATTATATTAATATTTCTTTTTCTTTTAATATTTGGTGTTATGTATTATAATAATATTAGGTGAAAATATGAAGGAACTAATAGATGCTTTTGTTAGTAATTCGACTACTATTTTAACTAATATTGGTCCTATTGGTGGAGTCTTTTTAATAATTTTAGAATCAATTTTTCCAATGCTACCATTATCAGTATTTATTACTTTAAATATGATTAGCTTTGGTTCTTTTTTTGGATTTATTATTTCATGGCTTTCGACAATAATTGGGTGTATGTTGTCTTTTACATTATTTCGCCATTTTTTTCAAAAAAAATTATATCGTTTTATTAAAAAGAAAGAACAGGATAAATTTGCTGATATAATGAAAGCTATTTCTAATATTAATTTTAGTAATTTAGTTATGTTAATAGCTATACCTTTTTCACCAGCTTTTCTTATTAATATAGCTGGTGGTCTTTCTAAAATAAAGACAGAAAAATTTTTCTTAGCCATTATGATAGGAAAAATAGTTATAGTTTACTTTTGGGGTTATATTGGTACAACATTATTAGAGAGTTTAACTAATATTATGGTATTATTTAAAATAGGTGGTTTATTAGTTTTAGCATTTTTTATATCTAAATTAGTAGAAAAGAAGTTAAAGGTTAGGTGATAATATGGAATATGTAGTTATTGGTTTATTAATTTTAATTATAATTTTACTTTTTGTGGTTATTATTAAGTCTTTTGATAAAAAAGATAATAGTGATATGACGGAAAGACTTGGTAGATTTGAAGTTAATATTACTAAGGAAATGAATAATGATTTTAATACTTTGAATGATAAAATGGAAGCTAGACTTAATGCTATTAATGAAAAGGTAAATGAACGATTAGATCAAAATTTTGATAAAACTAATAAAACATTTACTTCTGTACTTGAAAGATTAAGTAAAATAGATGAGGCTCAAAAGAAAATTGAAACTCTATCAAGTGATATTGTTTCTTTACAAAGTATTTTAACTGATAAAAAATCACGTGGTATTTATGGCGAAGTTAATTTAAAACATATTATGGAAAATGTTTTTGGAGTAAATGATAGAATTTATAAGTTGCAGTGTTCACTTCCTAATACTACTATAGCTGATTGTGTGCTTTATGCTCCGGAACCACTTGGTACTATTATTATTGATTCTAAGTTTCCACTTGAAAATTATCAAATGATGGTTGATAAAAAGAATTCTCAGGCTGATAGACTCTTATATGAGAAACAATTTAAAATTGATGTTAAGAAACATATTGATGCTATTAGTAGTAAATATATTATTCCTGGCGTTACATCTGATCAAGCTATTATGTTTTTACCAGCTGAAGCTATATTTGCTGAAATTAATGCATATCATTCTGATATACTTGATTATGCTTATCGTAAGAAAGTATGGATTTGTTCACCAACTACTTTAATTTCTACTTTGAGTGTTATTCAAATGATTATTAAGAATATTGAAAGAGATAAATATACTTCAATAATTCATGAAGAACTTAATAAGCTAGGTATTGAATTTTCACGTTATAAAGAACGTTGGGATAAACTTGCTAAAAGTATCCAAACGGTTAATAAGGATGTAGAAAATGTCCATGTTACTACGGAGAAAATATCTAAAAAATTCGATTTAATTAGTGGTGTGGAGGTAGCTAAATTAGGAGATGATTCTAATGAAAAAAATTCTTAAAATAATAAATAGTTTATTGTTTGTGTTCTTTGTATGTTTTATGGTATACGTATTAGTTAGCTCTTATAATACTTTAAAATTATCTAAACTACTAACAGTTCTTTGCATTTTTCCATTAATCATGATACCATATTTATTGGATAGACTAAAATGGTATCATATGAATGAGGCTCTTATTTTTGGCTATTATCTATTTTTACTGCTAGCTTTAGTATTAGGAAGCATTTTAGGAGTTTATTATAAAATTTGGTGGTTTGATTTGTTTACGCATTTCTTATCAGGTATAATGACTAGTGTTTTAGCTTATATAATATTAAAAGAAAATAAGATTGATGATCGTAAACATAAATTATTTAATTTTATTTTTATACTAACTTTTACTATAGCTATCGCAGCATGTTGGGAATATTTTGAATTTACTTCTGACAAGTTGTTTAATAGTGATGTTCAATGGGTAGCTAAGACTGGTGTTGATGATACAATGACTGATATGTTAATTGCTACTTTAGGTGGTATTATATCAGTAGTTTATTATTTATATTATATGCATGTAAAAAAGTAGTGGAGGAAATATGAAAAAGGATAAAAAGAATGTTCAAAAAAATAAAAAAGATTGGAATAAGATATTATTAATAATATTATTGGTATTATTATGTTTGGAAGTGGTATTAATTCCTTGTTTGATATATGCTGAAGTAAAGAAATTTTTACCAATATTAGCATTTTTAATTTTGCCAACTATATGTGGGATTATAGTATTATTATTAAGTCGTAATTGTACTGTTGATTATCAAAAAAAGAAAGAGAGATTATCTAAAAAAAGATAGTATATTTGATAGATTAATCTATCTTTTTTTATTGTTTATAAATAATAAATGAGATATACTAGTAATGTAATAGGATAAAGTACTTGAGTTGTAGGAGGATATAATGAAAAATCGAAATAATATATTATTATCAATATTAGGTATTATTACTTTGGTTATAGTAACAGTAGGAGTAAGTTATGCATTCTTTAGTTATACTAAAAAGGGAACAACAGAAAATAGTATAAAAACAGGAACAATAACTTTCATGTATACAGAAGTAACAGGAGTAGGGAAAGGAATAAAGATAGAAGATAGTTTACCTATTAGTGATGATCAAGGAAAACTGTTAACAGGAAGTGGTAATGTATTTGAATTTAAGATAACATCAGATACATTAAGTAATACTAGTATTCCATATGAAGTAACAGCAAGAAAAAGTAGTAATTCAACATTAGATGAAAAAGCAGTAAAAGTATATTTAACAGAAGTAGATGGAGAAGAGAGTGAATTATTACTTGATAATTATTCTAATTTAAAAGAAACTGATACAACTATACCAGAAGGAATAGTAGAGAAGACATTATATAAAGGAAAAGTACCAGCAAATACAACTAAATATGAAAAGAATTTTAAATTAAGAATGTGGTTAGATGAAGGTATCGATTTTTCACCAGTAAAAGATGAAGATGGAAATGATACATATCCATATAATGGAAAGACTTTTACTTTAACGGTTAATGTATATGCAAATGCTAATGTAGTAACAGAAAGTGATAAAGTTCAAGCAGCAAATGCTAACATAAAAAGTGTAAGAGTAAATAATAGTGAACTTACAAAAGTAGAAGATAAAGAATATCAATATGAAGCTACATTACCAGAAGGAACAACAGAAGCAGCTATAGATATTGAAACAGAAAATGAATATTCAACAGTTAAAGTAGAGAAGATAGATAGTTTAGTATATAACGAAACAAGATCAAATATTAAAAGATTATCAACTAAAAAGACAGTTGAATTAAATCCAGGAGATAATTATTTTAAAGTAACAGTAACAAGTGAAGATAAGACAACAACTAAAGAATATAAGATAAAAATTAGTGTTAAAAGTAATGTTTCTATTTTTGGATATGAATATGATGTTGTAAATGCAGAACCAACCTTAACAACTTCTATTAATAATACAAGTGATGAAAGTGGATTATATAAATCAACTGATACTAATACAGGAGAGCCAACATACTATTTTAGAGGAAATGTAAAAAATAATTATGTATCATTTGCAGGGCAAAAATGGAGAATAGTTAGAATCAATGAAGATGGAACAGTAAGAATAGTAATGCAAAATGGTATTAATGGTGGTTATAATTATCCATATTCTACTGGTGTCAGTATGTATTATACAACAAGCAAAGCTAAAACTATATTAGATGAATGGTATCAAACAAATATAGAAAGTAATACTGATTATTCTAAATTTGTAGTTACTGGTAACTATTACTGTGAACAAGCTAAAGTTAGAATAGATTCAACTTATACTTTTGATAAAGCTGAAGTTGCAGACTATCAATATTATTTACCTAATTTTAGATGTGAAACTGATGGTAATGGATATGGGTTAGTAAATAGTAGTGTGGGCTTACTTACATATGATGAAGTAGTTTATGCAGGTGGATACTATAAACAATCTAATAATTTATATTATTTACCTAATTCAAGTTATTCATATGTTTTAATGAGTCCTGGTGGAATTAATATTAAAAATAATAAAAGTCAGTCTAATACTTGGCAGTTATATAGAAGTGGTGCTATTTATTCTGATCCTACTGGATATTCCTATGCTTTAAGACCAGTAATAAATTTAAAGGCTGACACTAAGGCTTCTGGAACGGGTACTGCTTCTGATCCATACGTAATTCAATAGTTTAAGTCATAGACTTCGGTTTATGACTTTTTTTGTATAAAAATTTAATAAAAATAAATAATATAAATGGATGATGTTTAATACAATAAATTAGGTGGTATTATGTATCGTCTATTTTTCTTTTTACTGGGTTTTGGTCTTATGGTAATTGGTTTTACATACATTATAACTTATATGAATTTAATGAGTATGGGATATAGTTTTTTAGACTATTTTAAATTCATTATAAGTAGATTAGAGTGTTTATTTTCCATTATTGGATTTATTATTGTTGGGATTATAATTTTAACGAAAGGGTGCGATGAAGTTGATTTACATATATGATATTTTGCTTAATTTTTGTGATTGTGATGAAGTGTATGACTTTTATGAATGGGATATTAATGATAATGTAGAAAATATAAAGAGAATAAAGTTATTACATGTTGATAAAAATATTTTTGATAATTTACTATATTATGATGGAATAATTGATAAAGATTTTTTAATAAAAATTTACAGAACTTGTGAAGTTTATACAAGTAAAAAAGTAAAAATATTAGATTATTGTTCATTGTTCTCAGATGGGGAAAGAGTTATGGCTATTGAATTTGATAGTAATGGTAAACCTATATTTAAAAGTAAATTATTATTAGATGAAGAAGAAGAAATAGCTATTTTAGCCAGTAATTTAGAAACATTTACTTTAAATTATAAAATAAATTATAAAACTTTAAAAAATCGTTTTTTTACACGTAATGAAATTTTGATACGAAAATATTTATTAAAAGAGATAGAGGAATGTTATAAGAAAAAAAATTATCAAAAACTTCATTATTTATATGTTGAATATTATGATAAAGAAACAACATCATTTCAAAAAATGTATAATGATTTAATTAATAGTATGAAAGATAGCTTAAATGATAAACATTATAGTATTTATAAGTTGCTTAAATTAATGTATAAAAAAAAGCAGGTATGATTTAATAATCAATCATCATACTTGCTTTTACTTTTTTAATTGTTTCTTTAGCTCTAATTCTTGCTTCTTCTGTACCTTCATTTAGTATTCTATTAACTTCTTCAGGATGTTGTTCATAATACTTTCTTTTTTCTCTGATTGGTGTTAGGAATTCTTCAATTTTTTCGATTAATTCTTTTTTACATTGAACACAACCACGTTCACCTTTTTTGCATTCTTTACAAACTGTTTCTAAATTAGGATTATTAATTAATTTGTGATAATAGTAAACCATACAAATATCAGGATTAGCAGGATCATCTTTTTTAATTTTTTCAGGATCAGTTATAGCTTGCATTATTTTTTCTTTTACTACTTCAGGTGAATCATTTAAATATAATGCGTTTCCTAGGCTTTTACCCATTTTTTCTTTACCATCTAAGCCTTTAATACGTGGAGTTGGACTAAGTAAATGTTCTGGTTCTTCTAAAGTAACACCATAGATAGAATTAAATTTACGAACTATTTCGCGACACTGTTCTATTAAAGGTAATTGATCTTCACCAACAGGAATTAAAGTACCACCAAGTGCGGTAATATCAGCTGCTTGGCTTATAGGATAACCAACAAAACCATAAGTAACACTTTCCCCATCATTACCAAATAGAGCCTTTTTTTGAGCAATTTCTGTTTTAACTGTTGGATTACGATATAGTCTAGCCATAGTTACTAAGTTTGAATAAAAAACAGTTAATTCAGCAATTTCTGGTATTTTAGATTGAATAAATAAATGAGCTTTATTAGGATCAATTCCAATAGATAATAAATCAAGTGTAAGTTCATATACATTCTTTCTAACTTTAGCAGGATTGTTAAAATTATCAGTTAGAGCTTGCACATCCGCAATTTCAAAAAAACATTCATATTCATCTTGAAGTTTAACCCAATTCCTAGTAGCTCCAAAATAGTGTCCAAAATGTAAGTTTCCGGTTGGACGAATACCAGTTAAAATAGTTTTTTTCATAGTTATCACTTCCTTGTCTAATTTTAACATAAATTTTTAAAAAAAAGTAGTATCCATATAAATTTATGCATAAAAATATTAATTTAGTTAATGATATTAGTAAAGGAGGATGAAAAAATGAAAAAATTAATACTATTTGCTACAATGATTATGGTTCTAGCTACAGGTTGTGGAAATATGATGAATACCCCAACTAAAAAGGTAGAAGAGTTTTTAAGTAAGTACCAAACTATGGATAAGGATGTCTTAGAACAACTAGATGTTGTTATTAAAGATGCTGGTAGTTTAGTAGAAGATCAAAAAAATGATTATCGTGAACTTATGAAAAAACAGTATCAAAATTTAAGTTATAAAATTAAAGATGAAACTGAAGATGGAGATAATGCTACTGTAGTAGTTGAAATAGAAGTTTATGATTATGGTAAAGCTATAAATGAATCTGAACAGTATTTAGTTACTAATCGTGATGAATTTTTAGATGAAACAGGAAAAGATGTTGATAATAAAAAATTCCTTGACTACAAAATTAAAAAAATGAAAGAAGTAAAAGATAAAGTAAAATATACTATTAATTTCACACTTACTAAAGTTGATGATAAGTGGAAATTAGATAATATTAGTGATATAGATAGACAAAAATTACATGGACTTTATTATTAATAAAGATATATTTTAAGGACTAAACAAGTCCTTTTTTTCATATACTTTGTTAGGTGAAGTTATGAAAAAGATAATAGTAGTAATTATGTTAATATTAGTAATGCCAATTAATGTATTTGGTTTATCATTATCATGTCGTAGTTGTGTACTTATGGATAGTGATAGTGGTAGAGTTTTATATGAAAAAGATAAAGATAATCCTAGACTTATTGCATCTATTACTAAAATAATGACAGCTATTTTAGCTATTGAATCAGGCAGACTTGAAGAAGAGGTTACAGTTGGAGAAGAAGTACTTACTATGTATGGTTCTAATATTTATATAGAACTTGGTGAAAAGATGAAATTGCTTGATATGGTATATGGTTTGATGCTTAGAAGTGGCAATGATGCAGCTATAGTTATTGCTTATTTTATTGGTGGTAGTGAAGAAAACTTTGTTAAGATGATGAATGATAAAGCTAAAGAAATAGGAATGACTAATACTGTATTTAATAATCCACATGGTTTAGATGAGGTGACACAAAATAAATCTACTGCCTATGATATGGCTTTATTATCTAGTTATGCATCTCACAATGATACTTATATGAAGATTGTTGGTACTAAAAAATATAGTGTACAAACTGATAAGAAAAGTTATCTTTGGTATAACCGTAATAAATTATTAGGTAGTTATTCTTATGCTACTGGTGGTAAAACAGGATATACACCTAGTGCTGGTAGAACTTTAGTTACTAATGCAAGTCATAATAATTTGAATTTAACTGCTGTTACTTTAAATGATGGTAATGAATATATTTCTCATGAGACAATGTATAATTATGGCTTTGAAAATTATAAAAATTATGTGATTTTAGATAAGAATAAGTTTAAGGTAGATAATGCTTACTATCCAAATCAAATTTATATTAAAGAGAGTTTTAAATATCCACTTACGGAAGTTGAAAAAGAAAATGTTAAAGTATTAGTTAAGCTTACTAAACTTGATAAAATAAATGATAATGATGAAGTTGGAATAGTTATAGTTAAACTAGCAGGTCGAGAAATTTATAGTGAAAAAGTTTATGTTAGAGTGAATAAAGAAAAGAAGAATTTCTTCCAAAAGATTTGGTCGTGGTTATTTGATTAATGTAATTTGGGTAAGTTTAATAATTATAGGAATAGTTTATAGTTTATTTACTGGTAGAATTGATGTTATTAATGAAGAAATTATTAATTGCGGTAATAGTTGTTTGGAACTTTTTTTAGGTATGTTTCCAATGATGGTTTTATGGAGTGGACTTATGAATATAGCTAAGAAAGCAGGTATACTTGATTTTTTAGCTAGAAAAATGAGTCCTTTATTTCGTATTATTTTTCCAGAACTTGATAAAGATGATGAAACATTTGGCTATATTGCTTCTAATTTAACGATTAATATGCTTGGTATTCATAATGCTTCAACTCCTTTCGGGCTTAAAGCAATGAAGTGTATGCAGGAAAAAAATAAAGATAAAACTAGAGCTACACGTAGTATGATTACTTTTTTAGTACTTAATACTAGTGGTGTTACTTTAATAGCTACTGATATTATTGCTGTTAGATCTATGTATGGTGGTAGTAATCCAACTGATCTTATTTTTATAACTTTGATAGCTACTTGTGTTAACACAGTACTGGCTCTTTTAATGGATCGCTTTTTGTGGAAGGTGGAAAAGAAAAAATGAGTATTTCTAGTATAGGTAATTACTTTATACCAGGTGTTGTATTAATTATAATGATAGTAGCTATTATTAAAAAAGTTAATGTTTATGATGAGTTTGTGGATGGAGCTAAAGAAGGACTTAGTATGAGTATTAGTATATTTCCTTATTTGATAGGAATGATTTTTGGTATTAATATTTTACTTAAGAGTGGTATTCTAAATAATATATTTGGTATTTTTAAACCTGTTTTTGATTTTATTCATATTCCAATAGAGGTTTTACCAATGGCTCTTATTCGTCCTGTTTCTGGCAATGCTAGTTTTGCTATTATGATTGATATGATTAAGACATATGGCGTTGATTCTTTTTTAGGAAGAATTGTGGCGGTTATGCAAGGAGCAACTGATACTACTATTTATGTTATTTCATTATATTTTGGGAGTATAGGTATTAAAAAAATACGTTATGCTTTAAAGGCTGGTTTATTTGCTGATTTAGTTACCTTAATTATGAGTGTTTTGTTAGTGAGTATTTTCTTTGGAACTAGATGATTTCTAGTGCTTTTTTTTATATTTTATGTTATAATTCAATCAAGTGATTTTTGGGGTGATATTATGACACAGCATGATGCTGTTAACGATTTGAAAAGTAAACTTTATACAGAAGTACAGATGTATGATTCCTTAAAAAAAGAATATAACGATCTATTGATAAAAAGAGATGTTTTAGGTGATCTTCTTGATATTTTAAATAGTGAAGATCCTATTGAGTTAAAAAATAATTATTTGGCCTTAGGTTTACAATTGCCATCAGTATATGGTATGGAAGAAGGAACTCGTTTATTTGATAAGATGATGAAGAATACACAATTATTTACCACTTCCATCAGTAAACAGTCTGCTATTTATAAAAAAATACTAGATGATTTTCAAAAATTTTCTAATCAATTAATTCCAATGAAGCAACAGTTATATCGTGATTTTTTACCTATGATTGAAAAAAGAAGAATATTGAGTAATTTTAAATTTGATGGTTTAATTACTGGTAAGCAAATTGAAATTATTGATGATCTTATTAAAAGGTATGATATTGATTCAAAGGATCATATTAGATGCTTAGAATATATTAGAGGACATAATTCTAAAATTAAAAATAGTGAATACTTTGTTAGTGATACAGTTGTTAAAATGCTTGATTCAAATTATACTAAGTTTATTATTGATGATGTTGATGATATTAAATATAAAGATAGGTATTCTAGAGTTATTGAAGATTATTTGTGTGAGTTGGGAAGAACTGATGTAAAAGATCTTCCAGAATTTTTACCTTTTTTACCGGATTTTACTGAATATCCTATAGATGTATTTGATTATATATATCAAAATTTGATTAATGGAATAATTGATAGTATTAATGAGGATGTTGAATATATTTCTAGTGTTGAAGTTTATAAATCAATAGAATTAAGAAAAGTAGCTATTAGTGAATATAATGAACGTAGAATTAAATTAGCACAAATAAGTAATTATTATTATGCTGTTAGATCGAATTATCAAAGTGATGTTGAAATATTGGATGTTGAAGAAAGTAATTCTAATGATTATGTTAATAATCTTCTTTATTTAAATAATTCTAATAATATTTCTTATTTAGAAAAAGATATGAAAAGTTTTCCTGAAGAATATTTTGAAAGAGTTAGTAAATTATTAGATAGTAAAAGAAGAAATACTCTAACTCCAACTGAGGATAAATCATTTTCTACTATTAATGCTAAGTTAAAAGATTATAGTGAGCTTCGTGATGATCAAGTAAGAATTGTTTACAAGCATGTTGGTAATAATAATTATTTGATACTTGGTGCTTACGTTAAAAAAGTTGATAATTTTAATAGAGCAAATATTACTCTTGCTAAGAGAGATGTAAGTATAGATTATTCAAATCAAGAGGTGTTGAATAATGCTTTATTAAATGCTGAAGAAGTTGAAAAACGTATAGCAAATTTAGTAGAAATTCATGGTAGGAAAGGAAATAGATAATATGAATGAAGTAGAAAAACAAATGTATTTGTCAAAAATCATAGAAGTTATAAAATCTGGTAATTATGATATAGAAAAGTTGATAAGTTCTATACCAAGTGAATTATTACCTGATGTTTTAGCAATTTTTCAATCTGAAATTCAAAATGAAAGTTTTGAGATAGAGGAAGAAATTTCTAGTAAAGGTGGAAAATAAGAGGTATTTATGGAACGTTTACAAAAAGTAATAGCTAATAGTGGAGTTTGTTCTAGAAGAAAGGCAGAAGATTTGATATTAGCTGGTAAAGTTAAAGTTGATGGAAAAGTCGTTACTGAACTCGGTTTAAAAGTTAGTGAAAAAAGTGTTATTGAAGTAGATGGTAACTTGATATCTAAAGAAGAAAAAGAATACTATTTATTAAATAAACCACGTGGTGTTTTAACTACTACTAGTGATGATAAAAGTCGTAAGACAGTTATTGATCTAATTGATACTGATAAAAGAATATATCCAGTTGGGAGATTGGATTATGATACTACAGGGGTATTATTATTAACTAATGATGGTGATTTTGCTAATATGATTATGCACCCTAAGAATGAAATTGATAAAGTGTATGTAGCAAAGGTTAAAGGAATAGTAAATGGAGATGCTGTTCATAAATTAGAAAATGGAGTTATTATTGATAATTCTTTAGTTAAGGCTAGTAGAGTAAAAGTAAAAAAAATTGATACAAATAATAATCATAGTTTAGTAGAAATAACAATACATGAAGGAAAAAATCACCAAGTAAAGAAAATGTTTGAAGCTGTTGGTTATCTTGTTGATAAATTAAAAAGGGAACGTGTAGCTTTTTTAACAACTGATAATTTAAATTCAGGTGAATATAGAAAATTAAGTAATAAAGAAGTTAGTAAATTATATGTACTAGCAAATGAAAATAAAAAAGTGAAAAATTAATTATTAACTAATTATTTTTTCACTTTTATTATTCTTCTATAATTTCAATTGCGCCTGTTGGACAACTTTCTGAAGCATCAATAACGTTTTCTTTTTCACTGTCTTCAACTTCTAAAATCTTTTCAGGATTATTTGATTCAATAGTTTCAGCTAAACCATCATCTCCAATTTGAAAAATTTTATCGGCAATAACAGTACATGCTCCACATCCAATGCAAGTATCTTTTTTTACTCTAGTTTTCATTATTTCCTCCTTATATCAAATTATATCAAAAATCTTTCAAATAACATAATAATTCTGTTATTTTTAATTAAAAACTTTTGCTTTCTTGTATTTTATGATATGATAAGTATGATTATGATAAGGGGTGGTATCATGACAAGTAGAATGGATAAATACAATTCTGATTCTGTCAAGAATATCAAAAGTCGTTCAGAAAAAAATGAATATTTGTATAAACAACTTTATAATAATAAGGTTTATACTGAATTTACAGATATCGTTAATGATAATGTTGTTGATTTAGATGGCTTTAAACAAACTAGAGATAGTGGTTTGAGAGAAAATTATCAAAAACAAAAACTTATAAATCCTGATTATGAACCTATTAAATATCAAAATTCATATGATGAGTCAATTAACCAAAGTAATTTAGAAACTAAAAGTTATGATATAAATGATGTTTTAGAGAATGCTAGAAAGAATAGAAGTAGTGACGATGAAATGCAACAAAGGCGTTATTTAAAGACAGTAGAATATAGTATTCTTTCGGATCTATCAAAAGAAAAATTAAAAGAGGCTAAAGATAAAAAACAAAAACTAACTAAAGAAGAAGAAAATAATTTAGAAGAACTTATTAATACGATTACATCTAATAGCTTAAGAAAAAAAATAGATGATGAACTATTAAGTGATTTATTACCTACTGAAGATTCTGAAACTATAATTTCTAAACAGTTATTAGATGAACTTGAGAATACTAAGGATTCTACTGATTTATTAGATAGTTCTAATGATAATAATAAAGATATAGATGATTCAGATGATGTTGAAGATGAAAATCAAATAGATAAATCTTTTTATACTAAATCAATGGATTTATCAGAAGAAGATTTTGAACAGGATGAAGAAGATAAATCTTTTATTGATTCATCAAATAGCAGTAATGTAAAAAAAATAGTTACAGTAGTGTTAGTATTATTGATAATTGCTTTGATTGCTTATGTGATATATAAATTTATATAAAAAATAATTTTATTAAGTTAAAAGTAGAATTTTTCTACTTTTTTTTATTTTGCATATTTTTAAATATAGGAGGAGTATTTATGAGGCGTAGGATTCATTTGAAAAAAAGAAAAAAAGTTACTAAAAGACATCTATTTTTTATTACTTTTTTGATGGTAATTATATGTGTATTTATTATGATTAATTATATTAATAAAAGGTTTACTCCAATTTTATTAGAAACGGCTGAATTAGAAATTGGTAAGTTTTCTACTATCGTTATAAATAAAGCTATTGCACAAGTATTAGAAGATAAAATTAATACAGATAATATTTTTGATACGGTTGTTACGGAAAATGGAGAAATACAAACTATTGATTTTAATCCTATTGTTGTTAATCAAGTTTTAAATGTTGCTACAAGTGTAGTTCAAAATAATTTGAAACTGTTAGAGGAAGGAAATCTTGATACAATTGGAATATCTGATCTTGATTTACCAGAAAATCGTTTAAATGATATGAAGAAGGGAATTATAACTAAAATTCCAATGGGAGTAATTACTAAAAATTCTCTTTTGTCTAATTTGGGACCAACTATAGCTATAAGATTACATTATATTGGTGATGTGACTAGTAATATTACTACTAAGATAACTCAATATGGTATTAATAATGCTATGGTTGAAGTAGGGGTTAGACTACAAATGACAGCGCAAATAATATTACCTTTTACTACTGATAAAATGTCTTTAGAATGTGATATCCCTTTGGCTATAAAAATGATACAGGGAAAAGTTCCAAGTTATTATGGTGGTGGTATGGTTAAAGATTCTTCTCTTTATTCAATTCCATTAGAGTAGTTAATGTTGTTGCTATTTAAGAAAATGTGTTATACTGTTTTTAGTATGATTTTGGGAGCGTAGGTTATGAAAAAAATAATGATAAATGATGTAGAATATGAAATTATTAAAGACTATAAAAATGCTTTTAATTATGAAGAACTAATGGAAAAAATTACAGATTATTTTGATGATTTTGATTATATTTTAGGTGATTATTCTTATGATAAATTAAGATTAAAGGGTTTTTGTAATAAACAAAATAAAAATTTGAATGAAATAAATGATTATGAAAATATTGATGAACATATTAAAAACTATTGCAGTTATGAATGTAGTTATTTTATTATTGAAAAAATTATTAAAAAAGACTAAAACACTTGAATTATATAATAAATATGCTAAAATATAGTATAGATAGTATATAGATGATAGGGGATGAAAATATGAATATAAATGATGCTAGAACTGAAAATAAGAAGCTTTCAATAATTAAAGCTGATGGAACAACAGAAGAGGTTGAACAATTAGTTTGTTTTTTATTCAATGATACTAAGAAAGAATATGTTGTATATACAAAAAATGAAAAAGACGAGAATGGTAATATAACTATTTATGTTTCAAGTGTTGATCGTAGTGGTGATTTACCTAAAATGGGGGCTATTGAATCAGATGAGGAATGGTCTAAAATTAAAGATGTTTTAAGAGAACTTTCAAAAAACGATTAGGAAGGTGAAAGAAATGGATTTCAACATTACAAGAAAAAGTATTGATACAGGTATTTTAGATAATGATCCTGACAAATTAGGAAATAAAATAAAATTAAGAGAGATTAGTAAATATAATCTTAGTCGTCATGTTGGAAATATTCCATTTGATGCTACAAGTGTTGTTAATAATGTCACTGAAGCTACTATTCCTAACAATGAACCTGTAAAAAGTGTAGTAAGTATTGAAAAAGAAAAACCTCAGTTTACAATTATTGATCGTGATTATGATCGCAGCTTTTTCACAGCAGGAAAACCTATTAATGTTAGAACAAACATGTTTAATAATATTGCTATGCATGGTAATATTGTTCATAATTCTGATAATCTTGATGAAAATTATGATTCTAAACCTGAAATTGTAAATGATGCTCCTATTATTCCTGCTATGGATAATACGGATTCTATTCAAAATGCTCCTATAGATGTTAATAATAGTGTAAATGATAATAAATCTTTTGAACAGATTGCTAACGAAAGAGAATATATTCTTAATGTTAAAGCAGAAGCGGAAAAAGCACAAAATGAAGTTAAAAAGAGCGATGATGAATTATCGAAAATTAGTATTGAAGATACAGAAACACAAAAAATGTTAGAAGCAGCACTTAAGCGTCAAAGAGAACTTAGCGAACAAATTACAAATGCTTTAAAAAATCAAAGCGCAACTTTAGAGAAAATGAAGAAACAATTTGAATCAATAATAAATGATGCTAATAGAAGAAAAGAAGAAAATCAAAATAAAATTATGCAATTTCAAAATAAAATATTAAATACCAAAAAACAAATAACAGAAATAGAAGATGACAATGCAAAAAAACAAGAATTCTTAAATGCATTAAGTCAAGATGAAAATATTGCTTCTTTTGAAAATTCTACATTTAAATCTGAACAGCCAGTATTTGAAAAACGTATTGCTTAAAAACACTAATATTTTTAGTGTTTTTTTCATATTCTATTTATAGGTAGATAGTATGAAAAATTTTATTAATTACTATTATAATTTGAAAATTGTGGATATATATTTCTTTGATAATATATATATTATTAATGATGAAAAATTTAGATATGTTTTAAAAGTTTATGATAATACTCAGTTTTTATCATATTATAATTATTTAAAAAATAGTTTAATTAAGTATGAATATTTTTTTGAAATTATTCCTAATAATGCTGACAACTATATTTCTGTTATTAATAATAAACCCTATGTGTTAATGAGGATTAGTAATATTAAAAATGATTTGATAACTATATTTGATATAAAAAATGATATGTTTATTGATTATAATAATAAACTTTTGGGATTAACTAGGTTTCCATGGAATGTTTTTTGGGAAAAGAAAATAGATTACTTTGAAGAAATATTTTATTTAAAAAAAGATAAATATAATAATATTTATGCTTTATTTTATTATTTTGTTGGTTTAGCTGAAAATGCTATTATGTATTTTAAGGATAGTGTTCAATTTGAGAGAAAAGATATAAATGATGAATTAGTAATTTCTCATAATCGAATTTCAGTTAACTTTAAATTTTATGATTATTATGATCCTACCAATATTATATTAGATCATCCTAGTAGAGATATTAGTGAATATGTTAAATCGTTATTTATTAATAATTGTTTTGACTTAACTTTATTTAATGATTACTTAAATAGTCATTATTTTTCAAGATATGGTTTAAGAATGATGTATGCTAGAATCATATTTCCAAGTTTCTTTTTTGACTACATAGAAAAAATGCTTATTGATGATTCTGAAATTGATTTACTATATCTAGAAAATAGAGTTGAAGAATTTCAAACTTTTTCTAAAAATATAAGTTTATTTTTTAGGGACAAATATAATATACCTATAATTCCTTGGTTAATAAAATAAAAAGAAACACAAATTATTCATTTATGTTTCTTACTTCAACTACTTCAGGTACTTCATTTATTATTGCTACTTCTATACTATCTTTTAATGTTGTATCGATTAACGGACATTCACTACAATGGCCTAGCATTTTTATATATACTATTCCATCTTCAAATTTTACAAATTCAATGTTACCACCATCACTTATAAGAAAGGGACGTATTTTATCAATTATTTCTATAATTTTTTCTTCTGTATTTTTCATTTCAATCACCACCATAATTATATAATATATTTATTAACAGTTCAATATGAGTTGAACAATTGATTTTTTTCTGTTATAATAAACGGAGTTGGGTGATGATATTATGCTAAAATATGAAAAGGGGAAAATAGTTACAGGCCATGTTACTGGTATAGAAAAATATGGAATCTTTGTTAGCTTGGATGAATTTTATAGTGGGCTGATTCATATTTCTGAAATTTCTGATGGCTTTGTTAAAGATATTAATGATTATGTTAATATTGGTGAGACTATACAAGCCAGAATAGTTGATGTTGATGATGATTCGTACCATTTAAAACTAACTATTAAAAATATTAATTATAGAGTAAATAAAAAACCATTACCTAAATTAAAAGAGGTTTCTTTAGGATTTGAACCACTGGAAGTAAATTTACCAAAGTGGATTGATGAAAAACTTAATGAAATAGATAGTAATAATAATAAATAATATATGTTTAATTATCCAATTTTAAATAAATTTAATAAAAATAAAAAAAATAAGTTAAATTGTATTGACAAATTTTTTTCAAAATGGTATATTTGATACTGTCAAGTCATTAGTGGTTTATTCGGGCGATTAGCTCAGTTGGTTAGAGCACCTGCCTTACAAGCAGGGGGTCACAGGTTCGAGTCCTGTATCGCCCACCATTTAAGTGCCGAAATAGCTCAATTGGTAGAGCAATTGATTTGTAATCAATAGGTTACGGGTTCGATTCCTGTTTTCGGCACCATTTATTTTGGAGAGGTAGCGAAGTGGCTAAACGCGGCAGACTGTAAATCTGTTCCTAACGGTTCGATGGTTCGAATCCATCTCTCTCCACCACTGAAATTGCCTCGTAGCCAAGTGGTAAGGCATCAGACTTTGACTCTGACATGCGCTAGTTCGAATCTAGCCGAGGCAGCCATTATTTATTATATGTTCCGTTAGCTCAGCCGGTAGAGCATCTGACTTTTAATCAGAGGGTCTGGAGTTCGAATCTCCAACGGGACACCATTATTTGTGCCTGAGTGGCGGAATAGGTAGACGCACAGGACTTAAAATCCTGCGAGCTTCAACACTCGTGTCGGTTCAAGTCCGACCTTAGGCACCATACGGAGGAATACCCAAGTCTGGTTGAAGGGACCGGTCTTGAAAACCGGGAGGTCGTGCAAGCGGCGCAGGGGTTCGAATCCCTTTTCCTCCGCCAACTTATATCGCGGGATAGAGCAGTCTGGTAGCTCGTTGGGCTCATAACCCAGAGGTCACAGGTTCAAATCCTGTTCCCGCAACCATTTGGTCTCATGGTGCAGCTGGTTAACACGTCTGCCTGTCACGCAGAAGATCGCGGGTCCGAGTCCCGTTGAGACCGCCATATTTGGCTTCATAGCTCAGTCGGTAGAGCAGAGGACTGAAAATCCTCGTGTCGCTGGTTCGATTCCCGCTGGAGCCACCATTATTATTTTTATTTGTTGACCTGGTATGGTCTTGCGCTCGTAGCTCAGCTGGATAGAGTGTTTGGCTACGAACCAAAAGGTCAGGGGTTCGAATCCCTTCGAGCGCACCATTTTTTCGGGAAGTGGCTCAACTTGGTAGAGCACTTGGTTTGGGACCAAGGGGTTGCAGGTTCAAATCCTGTCTTCCCGACC
>CAKPMC010000014.1 GCA_934167875.1 uncultured Bacilli bacterium
TCTCCTGTAAAATACAGGTTACAATCCTCTAATTAGAAACTATTAATAAACTGTCCAACTTTTTGGGTTCAGTTCATCTTGATTGATTTTTTTAATTAAATATTAAAAAATATAGAATAAACAAATTATTAATAAAAATATGATATAATAAAATATATTAATAAAGTATCATTAATTGATTTATAGAGGTGTTTAGTATGAAAAAGTATCAAAAATATTTATTATTAGCTAGTTTATTATTAACTCCAACACTAGTGTTTGCCAGTGTTAGTGAAAGTTTTATTCCTTTAGGTTTTGCGTTAGTCATGGAATCATTTGTTTCAATTCACATGTCAGTATTTGTTTTAAAACCACTTGCAGATATTATATCAAAAGATAATAGTAATAAAATTTTTTGGACAATGTTTATTATACGATTAGTCATATTAATATTCTTTGATTTTTTTGTAACACCAAGCATTGCCATGTTTGATTTTGTATTGGTGTTTATTGGAGCAGCTATTGTTATGCCAATAACGACTATTCGTTCTAAGCCAACTATTTCAACCAATACCACAACTAATAATACTAATTTTTCTTCTACACAACCAGTTCCCAACAATTCAAATACATTAAATTCTCAAAGTGTTAAAACCATAAATAGTGAAAATCAGGAAATGATAATCACTTGTACAAATTGTGGGCACATTTTAAAAGTTACTGATAAATTTTGTTCAATGTGTGGAACTCCTTTTGATGGAAACAATGTTACCGTTAAAGCAGTACCTAAAATACTAGTTAAACCTACTGATTTTGATCCTATGTTTAGTAATAGTGAAAATAAATTGTTGGAAATATTTATCACTAAAGAATTAGAAAAAGCTGGTATAGAAAAGAACAGTAAATTAATACCAGAAGATGTTTTGAAAAGAAAAAATATTTTAAATATTATCTTTTCCGTTTTAGTTTTTATTTATATATCTTTGATTTTCTTCCACTTTCCAATCTATACATATATTATTGGCATTATAATTTTATTAATATTTTTCAAAATAACTACCAATTATAATTTAATTAAATATTTAAAAAAAGAAATAAAGGCAAGACCTACAGAAAAAATTTCTAATATTGTTATGAACACTAAAAATTCATTCTCTATAGATAAAAATAAAAATATAAGAGTTATATGCATTATAGCTGCATTAATCTTGCCATTAATAATTTTTATGAATCCACGAATTATGTATGAAAAAGTTGAAAATGGTTATGCCGTTAGATATTATACATTTGGTTTAAATAATTTTAAAACAGCTACAATTCCTGATACATATAAAGGGAAAAAAGTAGTCAGTCTAAGGGGAAATACTTTTTCAAACATGCCTTTTTTAGAAAGCGTATCTCTTCCTGATAACATAACTGAGATTAGAGGCCAAGCTTTTAAAAATGATATCAATTTAGTTGATGTAAATATTCCATCTAGTCTAGAATATTTAGGTGGCGGAGCATTCTACAATTGTAGTTCAATAAAAAATATTGTTCTTCCTGATACACTAACTTATATGGGTGGTGAAACTTTTTATGGAGCTTCATCTTTAGAATCTATAAAATTATCTAATAACTTAACTGAAATAAGAGGAAATACTTTTGAAAATTGTACTTCATTAAAAACAATTATAATTCCAGATAAAATTACTAGAATTGGTGGTCATGCTTTTTATGGAAATACTGCTTTAGAAACAGTTACTTTTACTGAAAATAGTAAACTTGAAGAAATAGGATCATCTGCTTTTAGACAGTGCTACAGCCTTTATGAGATAACTTTACCAAAAACTGTATATTATAGTGAACGTGCATTTAAAGAAAGTCCAACTTCTATAAAATACTTTAATTATAGTGATTAATTGGTGGTGACGACATGGAAAATTACAGATTTATTCATTTATTATATGTTCCAACTATGGCCTGTAATATGGCTTGTAAATATTGCTATTTAGAAGATAATACTCAAGATGAATATAAAAATATAAATCCCTTAGAAACCCTAAAATATTCAATAAATAAATTTAAATCAGCTAATGTAATTCCTTTTAATATTTCATTACATGGTGGAGAAGTAACAACTCTTTCACATGATGATTTTTATAAACTAATTAAATATATAAATGACTATTACAACGATAATAAAGAATTAATTACTAATGCTGGTTTTAAAATAGGTAAACCACATATAAAAACAAACTTATATGGATTAGATAAACACATAGATACAATAAAAGAGTTTAATGTTTCAGTATCTGGAAGCCTAGATTTACCATTATCACTTCATGATAAATATAGGCTTACCAAAGCTAATAAAGGGACTTTAACTAAAATATTAGAAAATATCAAATTAATGGAAAATCTTCCCAATAAAAAGAAAATTTCCTCAACTATTTTTAAAGAACATTATGATCATTTGGATGAAATAGTAAAAGATATTAAATATCTAAATAAAAATACATGCCTAGATATGAATGATTTTAATTTTATGATAGGGTTTGATTATAATTCTAATGGAATACTTCATCATATAAGTGAAGAAGAGCAATTAAAATTATATGATAGAATGCATAAAGAATTTGATGGAACAGATTTAGATTATGGTGTTAATGGTCCATGGTTTGATGAATTTGGACCTGAATACTGTTCTAATTGTGATAACTGTGGTGAAAAGTTCTTTCTACTAGAAAAAAATGGTGATATTTATTCCTGTGTGAGGGGACAGAAGAACCCTAATTACTACTATGGAAATATATATAATAACAGTGTTGAAGAAATATTAAATAATGCCTATAAAAAGATATTTAATAATCATAATAAATTACCACTTAACAAGGAATGTACTGAATGCGGTTACTTATATTTATGTAAAACAGGTTGCCCTTTTGTAAAAAATAATTATAATTCAAATAAAAGTTACACTTGTAAACTACAGCAAAAAATGTACAAAGATAGAAACTATCTTAAGGATGAATATAATGAAGAATTTGTATACCAATATGTTCAAAAAATGAGAATGGAAAATTTGAAAGATTATATACCACCTAATAACAATCAACATGATTATCCTGATTTATTAGAGCTTATTAACCAAGATAATAACTTAAAATATATCTATGATAATAATTCATTTATTTTATCAGTAGATAAAAAAGAATATAATCTAGAATCCCAAGTCTTAAAAAAATCAAGAGATATTATCTACATTACCAAAAAGTCTAAAGTAGAAATATACATGAGAAAAAATTTAATATCAGAACAATGTGATTATCCTGAGAATAATTCTTTATATATCATGTTATTATCTGGTAATTTAGTAACCTATGGTGATGAAAATAGAACAAAACAAAGACATATAGCTACCCATCAAATATATAAAGGTGTTTTAGATAACAGTATTTCCGAAAAAGAAGACTATTATAAATATGATATTTCAAACTTTATAAAAGAATATTCAAAAGAATACTCTATAGATAATCCTAATAACATCTTCTTTACAACATCATCACTTAGAGATTATCACTACCTAAAACAAAAAAATAATGCTTATTATCATATTCAAGCTATAAATTTACCATTTCAAAATATAGAATTTTATTATATAGATAAGGAGTTAAAAAATGAATAAAGAACCTGAAACATATGAAGAATTAATTAGAAAAAAAATGTGTATTGATTTAACTAAATATTATGAGTTATCTCAAAATGATTTAGAACAAATCTATGATTTTTTAGAAAAAAATCCCAAAGGTACAGTTAAATGTGCCGAAAACATTTCACTTATAAATGGAAATGACACAGCTAATGCTATCACTATTATTACTAAATGTATAAATAGCACAATTGATGGTATTATAATGACTAATACTTTATTTAATATTATTCCTCACTATACACCATCATCATATAGTGGATATAGTGGTGGATCTTCATCAAATAACAACAATAACAATAATAATAACAATAATAACAGGTAGGAAGTGAAATAATGCCATTAATTTCTGATAATTCACAAAAAACCAAATTAAATAAATTAAACATAAATATTAAAACAAAATATATAGTAGGAAATAAAATCTTAGAACGTAATACTAATGATAGTTATAATGATGATATTGAAAAAGGAATCAGATGTGAAAAACAGTACTATTTAGGAAATAAACTTATTCATACTGAGAAAAAGTTTGATTCTAGAATAGAATATACCTTTATATCAAATGATCAACAGAATCAAGAATATACTTGTCCCAACTGTGGAATGCATTCAAAATTAAAGGATTTTGTTGATGGTTGTCCTTATTGTGGAACATATTATAATATGGATTATACTGAAAAGGATTTAGGTAGTAAATATCATTATGATAGAGTTCTAAGAAATACCAAATATAGAGTTATAACTGGAATAGTTGATATCATTATAAGTACAATCTTATCATTTATCTTTATAAAATATACCTCTAGGACATTTAATTCTTACGATATATCAAAAGTTTTTATATACGGGGGTATACTTTCTCTAGTTTTATATTATTTCTTCTATATTATTGATGGATATATTGTTTTAGGACCAATCAAAAATTATAAGGATAGAGAAAATCAAAAACAAATTGAATTTTGGCAAAGAACTAATATTGATAAAAAAATATTTTTTAACAATCTGAATTATGAAGTTAGAAATAAGTACTATAGTAATCTCAATATTATTGATTATGATATTATCGATTTTGATAATTTTACTGAGTATAGAAAAGACAAAATTTTACATGTTAAAGTAAAAGCTTATGTTAGAATTGTAAGTTATGAACAAGGTAAAATTACTTCTAAGTTTATTAATGATAATTATATATTAAAAAAAGTTAATAATGAAATCTTAGAAATAAAAAATGGGGTTAATATAATCAAATGCCATAATTGTGGAGCTTCAATTGATGCAACTAAAGGACATTGTGAATATTGTGATACTAAAATTAATTATCTTCAAGAATGGATCTTAGAAAATAATAATTAAATTTTTAATTAGTAATAATACTAACACGAACTTCCAATTTACATCTATTAATAATCGTGTTATAATTTGTATAGAATAAGGGGAGATAGTATGATACATTTTTTTAGAGATATATTAAGTGGACCTTTATATATTATTACTTCAATCTTATCTATTATTTTCATTATGGCAATTATTGGATTCATGATGGAAAGAAAAAAATTAGAAGCAGAAAAAAAGGCTCAAGTAGCTGTTATTGGTAAGAAAGAACCTAACTTAGAAACAAATATAGAACCTGCACCAATTGAACCAGTATCAGTGGTAATAGAAAAGCAACAAACTATAGAACCACAGCCTTTAAATAGTATTAATTCAGTTAGTAATGATTTAGAAGTAAAAGACCCTGTAATTATTTTTGAAGATCCAGATCAAAAAAAAGAATAGACACGGTAATTTGCGTGACCTTTTTTTATTTGATATAATAGTTAATGTTTAAGAAAGGAAAGTATAAATATGACATTAGATAGTATTATCACAATCATAAAGAAAATTGCTGATATTTCATTAGTATGGTTGGCAATATATTATATATTAAAAAATATTCGTAATAATGTAAAATTAACCTTATTATTTAAAGGAGTAGCTATTATTTTAGTATTAAAATTTGTTAGTAGTTGGTTAGGATTAACTACTATAGGCTTATTACTAGAATATGTAATCATGTGGGGACCACTTGCTTTGATAATAATATTTCAACCAGAAATACGTAATGTATTAGAGCAAATAGGTAAAACACAATTACTTGGTAGACATAAAATTTTAACAGTTGATGAAAGAGAACGTTTAGTATATGAAATAGTAAATGCTGTTGAATATTTAAGAAAAGCAAGAATTGGAGCTCTTATTGTTTTAGAAAGAGATATTAGTTTAGCTAATTACATTGAAAAAGCTAAAAAGGTATATGCTGATTTATCAAGTGATTTATTAATTTCTATTTTCTTCCCAAATAATCCACTTCATGATGGTGGTGTAATTATTCAAGGAGATAGAATTAGTTGTGCAGGAGCAGTATTCCCAACAAGTAATAGTTCTAAAGTAAATAAGAAGTTTGGTACTCGTCATCGTGCCGCTTTAGGTATTACTGAAGAAAGTGATGCTATTAGTATAGTAGTATCAGAAGAAACAGGTAGAGTATCAATTGCTGTTAAAGGTGAACTATTCTATAACTTATCAATAGATGATGTTAGAATGATGTTAATAGATGAATTAAGACCAAAACAAGAAGAAGATTATTTAGATGAATTAGAAGAGGAAGATATTTATGAAGAAAATAAGTAAAAAAATTATTCTATTTTTTGATAAATGGTTAATAACTCCAATTACTAAATTCATTCTATTTATTACAGATTTTATTAAAAATAATGGTCGTGAAATTGAAAAATTCATCAATAAAAAACAAACTTTAATAGTTTTATCATTAGTGTTTGCTTTCTTAGTATTCTTCATTGTAGATCAAAATTCAGATACTATTTTAAATAAAAGTGCTGAAGTATTGTATAATCAACCAGTAACTGCAGAATATAATGAAGAGGCTTATGTAATAGAAGGTCTTCCTACTAGTGTTGATGTTACCTTAATTGGTAGAACTTCTGATTTATATTTAGCTAGACAATATACTTCAAATTTAAGTGTATCAGTTGATTTAAGAGGATTAACTCCAGGTAGTCATAAAGTTAAATTAAATTATACACAAGGTTTAAAAGCCTTAAAATCAATTGATTATAAAATTGATCCATCTACAGCTAATATAGTAGTATATGAAAAAGTATCTGAAACAAGAGAACTTGATTATGATATACTTCATAAAGATAAACTTGATACAACTCTAGTACTAGATAGTGTAGATTTAAGTAGAAATGATGTTATTATAAAAGGAGCAAGCTATAAATTAAAACAAGTTGCAACGGTTAAAGCATTAGTAGATATAGAAAATATTAGTAATCCTAAAGCAGGTACTTTTACGTTAAAAGAAATACCATTAATTGCTTATGACTCTGATGGAAAACCAGTTGAAGGAATAGAAATTGTTCCAACAAGTATTAATGCTCAAGTTAAAATAACTTCTCCAAGTAAAGAAGTACCATTACAAGTTATTCCAAGTGGTGAAGTAGCTTTTGGTAAATCAATCAAAGAGTTCTCAACATCAATTGCTAAAGTTACTATTTATGGTGATGAAAGTGTAATTAATGATATAGAATCTATTCCAGTAAAAATAGATGTAACTAATCTATCAAGTGATAAAACATTCAAAGTAAATATTGAAAAGCCAGCTGGAGTACGTAATATAAGTAGTAAAACAGTAACAGTAAAAGTATCAATGGATGAAGTAATAACTAAAGATTTTACTGATTGTAATATATCAATAGTTAATTTAAATTCAAATTATAAAGCTTATGCTGTATCAAAAGAAGATAGTAGTGTTACCGTTGTTGTAAAAGGAAGTAGTGATGTTGTTAATGCATTAGATCCTAATACTATTCAAGCAACAGTAGACTTAACTGGATATGGACCTGGTGAATATGAAGTTGAAGTAAAAGTAACCGGAAATGATTTAAAATTAACATATGAATCTAAAACTAAAAAAGTAAAAATAAAAATAGAACAAAAATAAAAGTACTGACGTCAGTACTTTTTTTATTCATAATCATTAAATAATAAACTAATATCAATAACTCCAGCAATACCTACTAAAGCATAAACAATTTTAGTTATAACATTATCAGCACCAAATAGTGTAGAGACTAAGTTAAAATCAAATAAACCAACAAGTCCCCAGTTAATAGCTCCAATTATTACTAAAGCCAAAGCAACTTTTTGTAATGTTTGCATAAAATCCTCCTTTTCTTATCTCAGTATTAGCATAATCACTTTTTAATAAAATATTCATGAATAATGAAAAAAATATCTCATAGTATTAAATGAAGGAAAAGAGGAGTGAATATGAAAAAATATTTTTTAGTTCTATTAATGGTATGTTGTTGTTTTATTACAGGATGTTTTGGGAATAATAAAGATGATACGCTAAAAGAAATAAAAAAGAAATATGATAATTTAAAAGCTTATCAACTAACCGGAAATTTAGAAATAGTTAACAATGATGATACTTATAATTATGATGTAAAAGTAGTATATCAAAAGAAAGATAAATATTATGTTAGTTTAAAAAATCGTAGTAATAATCATGAACAAATTATTTTAAAAAATGAAGATGGCGTATATGTACTAACACCATCACTTAATAAAAGTTTTAAATTTCAAAGTGATTGGCCATACAATAATTCACAAGTATATTTAATTCAATCAATTCTAGATGATATTTTAGATGATGAAGAAAGAAGTTTAATAGAAGATGAAAACTCATATATTTTTACTACTAATGTAAATTATCCAAATAATCGTAAATTAGTAAAACAAAAAGTTACTTTTGATAAAAAATTTAATTTGAAAAAAGTTAGTGTTGTAGATGAAAATGATATTGGTCAAATGACTATGACTTTTGCTACTATTGACATAAATCCAGATATTAATAACGAAATATTTGATCTAAATAAAATAATGGGTACAACTGAAAATAATACTAAAGAAGAAACAACCGGAAATTTAGAAGATATCATTTATCCATTATATATTCCAACCGGAACTTCATTATCATCTCAAGAAAAAATAGCTAAGACTGATGGTGAACGTGTTATTATGACTTTTGAAGGAGAAAAACCATTCCTATTAGTAGAAGAAACATCTAGTATAGAAGAAGAATTTTCAATTATTCCAACCTATGGTGAACCATATTTATTAATAGATACAGTAGGAGCTTTAACTGATAGTTCTATAACATGGAGTAGTAATGGAGTTGATTATTATCTAGTATCAGATGTAATGAGTCAGGATGAGCTACTAGATATTGCTAGAAGTGTAAATGTAATTCCAACTATGAAATAAGAGGATATCCTCTTTTTTGTTTGCTTTTTTATATAAATCATAATATAATTAATTTGTGGTGATAAACATGAAGAAAAAAACAAAAAGAAATCTATATCGTACATCTTCTAATAGTGATGTAGAATATACTAAAATTATTAAAATTGCTGTTGGTGTAATTATAGTTTTAGCATTAACTTATTTTATTACAGCTTTAGCTACTGGTGAAATTAAGTTTAATAATAAGAAAAAGACAGAAGAAACAGAAACTAGTATTCAGTATGAAGAACTAATTGCAGGCCAAGTATTCAATCGTACAGATAAAGATTATTACGTATTATTATTTAATTTTACTGATACTTACGCTAGTTATTATTTATCAATTAAAGATACTTATACTAAAAAAGACAAATCTTTACCAGTATATATAGTTGACCTTGAAAAAGATATTAATAAAGATATAGTTGCAGAAGATAGTAAAAATACTAAAATCTATGTAGATAATATCAATAATTTAAAAGTAACTAATCCAACATTAATTAGAATAAAAGATCATAAAGTAGTTCAAAGTATTGAAGATAGAGATAAGATTATTGAATTTTTTGAGAAATAATAGTTTAATTTTAATTAAAAAGAAAAATTTGTGAATTTTTATATCAAAAATACTTGCAAAGAATAAAAATATATAGTAGAATGTAAATGTTCACAGATTTTAACTGGGCTTGTAGCTCAGGTGGTTAGAGCGCACGCCTGATAAGCGTGAGGTCGATGGTTCAAGTCCATTCAGGCCCACCAGTTATGTGATTTAGAACCTATGGTATAGGTTCTTTTTTATTTTTTATTTACAAAAATGTAAAAAAATATAGATAATACAATTTTTTTGTTGTATATTTATATTGTGGCTAGTAAATTATAAATAAGTAATTATTGCATTTTTTTACTTACTATGTTATAATACAAGCCACAAATTGAAAGGGTATATCTCTTCAATTTTGATGGTACATACAAAAAACGACAGTTTTTAGTTGCAATGTACTATTTAATATAAGTGAGTAATAGAGGATAGAAAGCCATCGCCTATCACGGATTAGTAATAATCTTAAGTGTAGAACTAATAATAGTTCGATGAGATGTCCAAGTGATGCAAGGACCTATTTCTCACGAGCTCATACTTTGTATGGGCTCTTTTTTTAATTTAACAGCAAGGGAGTTAGAGCATGAAGAGAATTTTGGGAGAGGTAAGTAATGAAGTGGTAGAAAAATGGCAACTTTATGAATATAAAAACAAGAAAATAGTAATGTATCCAGAAGCAAAAGAACACAGTAAAGATAGGCACATTAATGATTATAAAAGTGTAGATGATTACTATTATGTTATGGATTCTCTTGAAGAAATAATTAATAATCCTGATTATGTTTTTTATGATAAATCTAAAGCTGGTTTAGAATATTATAAAAATATTAGAGGAAATATTTTAGTAGCTATTAGAGTTGTTCCAGGCAAAGAATTAAAGGTAAGAAGCGTATATCCTGTAGAGCAAGAAAAAATTAACAATAGAAGAAAAAAAGAAATGGATATGAAAATGTATAACAAATATGTTATAGCCGTAGAAACTTAATTTTTTTTGTTTTATAAAAAATTATCTAAAGAATATCATAGGTTCTTTTTTCTTTATAGGTATGGTATTTTAGTATTGACATATCTTATAAATAGGAATATAATTTTCTCATCAACTTGGAAGAAGAAAAGTAATATTGTATTAATTTATAAAGCGAGTTAGGTATGGTGGAAGCTAACATAAAAATCAATATGAAGAACACTTTGGAGTTGCTTATACGAAATAATTAAGTAGTGTAAGCCGGTATAGTAACCGTTATCGTATTACTGGATTTTATTAGAAATCAAAAGAGATCATATAAAACATTAAATGTTTATGATAAAGTGGGTGGCACCGCGGAAGGCTAGTTTCGTCCCATACGTATTTTTATACGTGGGACTTAACTAGTCTTTTAGTTTGTAAGAGAGGTATAATATGGAAAGAAAAATAGAAGTGGGAAATATCTATAAGCACTTCAAAGGACATCTTTACGAAGTAATAGAAATAGCTTATAACTCAGAAACCTATACTGAGGAAAATCCTGAACAATCTAGAATGGTAGTTTATCAAAATATTGAAGATGGAAAATGCTGGGTAAGACCATATCAAATGTTCAATTCTTTAGTAGATAAAGAAAAATACCCTAATATAGAACAGCAATATAGATTTGAAGAGTATGAAGTTATAAAAAATAAAGAAAAGAGGAAATAATAATGGATTTAAGAGAATTATATGAAGAAATAGAAAAATATTTAGATAAAGATATAGAACTAAAAGGATGGATTAGAAATCATCGTAAGCAAAAAGAGTTTGGTTTCATTGACTTTTCAGATGGTACTTGCTTTAAACACATCCAATTAGTATATGATAACAGTTTAAAAGATTTTGAAACTATTCAAAAGTATCATAATGGAAGTGCTATCACAGTAATTGGAACAGTTATTAAATCTGAAGGTAAAGGCCAAGATTTTGAAATTAAAGTAAAAGAAATCAAACTAGAAGGCGATTGCCCAGAAGATTATCCAATGCAACCTAAACGTCATTCTAGTGAATTTTTAAGAGAACAAGCTTATTTGCGTCCAAGAACTAATATTTTTCAAGCTGTATTTCGTATTAGAAGTATAACTGCAATGGCAATACATACATATTTCCAAGAAAGAGGCTATGTTTATTTTCATGCCCCATTATTTACAGGATCAGATTGTGAAGGTGCTGGAGAAATGTTCCATGTCACAACTCAAAATCTAGACTCAATAGCTAAAACAAGTAAAAATGATCCTGATAAAGAACTATTTGGACGTAGTGTTGGTCTAACAGTTTCAGGACAACTTGAAGCTGAAACTTTTGCTACTGCATTCAAAAAGACATATACTTTTGGGCCAACCTTTAGAGCTGAAAATTCTAATACCAAATTTCATGCTAACGAATTTTGGATGATAGAACCAGAAGTAGCATTCTGTGATTTAGATGGTATTTTAAATATTGAAGAGGAATGCTTAAAATATGTAATTTCTTACGTACTTGATCATGCTAAAGAAGAAATGAAATTTTTAGATCAGTTTGTAGAAAAGGGTTTAATTGATAAATTAACTAAACTAATTAATAGTAAATTTACTAGAATAACTCATGAAAATGTCATTACTTTATTAAAAGAAGCCGAACAAAAAGGTATTAAATGGGAATTTAAACCAGAGTATGGTGAAGATATAGCTAAAGAACATGAAAAATATATTACTGAATACTTTGGTGGTCCAGTATTTATAACAGATTGGCCAAAAGATATTAAATCATTTTATATGAAACAAAATCCAGATGGTAAAACTGTAGCAGCAGCTGATCTTGAGGTACCAGGAGTAGGTGAACTAATGGGTGGATCTCAAAGAGAAGATGACTACGATAAGTTAGCTACTAGAATGAAAGAATTAAACATGGACATCGAAAATTATGAATGGTATTTAAATCTAAGAAAGTATGGTTCATGTGTACATTCTGGTTTTGGTATTGGCTTTGAAAGATTATTAATGTATATAACTGGAGTTGAAAATATTCGAGATGTTATTCCATATCCAAGAACTCCAGGTAACTGTGATTATTAAAAATGTTTGAAGAATTGATTAAAAAATATTACCATAAGAAAACAATTGGATACTGTTATGAAGTATCCGATTGTTTATCTGGATGGTATTTTCAAGAATATTTAATTATTAAGAATAAAGAAAAAGAGAAATTAATACCATTCGTTAATTATACCATTGATACTTATTATGAAAGAGAAATGCAAATAGAAGATTGCAGATTAAGAGGATATATTGAAAAAGAAATATGGGATGAAGTCCATAAAGAAACGCAAAAACAAATAAAATTTTAAAAAAAGTATTGCCAAAGTAAAAAATGTATTATATAATGAAATAGCTTTATGTAATTGTGCCTGATTAGCTCAGCTGGTAGAGCACTCGGCTGTTAACCGATAGGTCGTAGGTCCGAGTCCTACATCAGGCGCCATTTATATATTTGATGCCTGATTAGCTCAGTTGGTAGAGCACTCGGCTGTTAACCGATAGGTCGTAGGTCCGAGTCCTACATCAGGCGCCATCTGGCCAGTTGGTGAAGTGGCTTAACACACCGCCCTTTCACGGCGGCATTCACGGGTCCGAATCCCGTACTGGTCACCATATGATATAAACTCTTACGCAAGTAAGAGTTTTTCTTTTAAAAAAATATATTCATTTATTATTATTTTTGATAAAATAGATTATAGATAATAGGAGGGGTATTATGTATAATGATTATCCAACAGCATATGAAACTGTAATTAATAATAATATAATATATATGACTATTGTAAGTATCATTTTATTACTAATAGTTATATTTACTTTTATATCATTAGGTAAAATCTACAAAAAAGCAAATCGTTCAGCCGTTTCAGCCTGGGTTCCAATTTATAATAAATTAGTTTTATTAGAAATAGTTAATTTACCAAAATGGTATATCATTTTACTATTAATACCAATAGTAAATATCTTTATTAATATAAAAATATATTTTACATTAGCTAAATTATTTAGAAGAAGTAAATCTTTTGCTTTAGGAATGCTTTTCCTACCATTTATTTTTTATCCTATCTTAGCTTTTAGTAGTAGTGAATATGTTGGAATAAATCTAATGGCTATGGAAGGTAAAACTCAAGCTGTTGACATTCCAGTAATGATTAATGAACAGGATCAAAATCCAACTATACATGAAGAAAGAGATGTTAAATCAGAAAACATAGGTATATCAATAGGTGGAGGAGTATACCAAAAAGATTATACAAATACATTACTGCAAGTAGATGAAAACCAAGAAATAATGAAAAAGCCTAATTTGATTGATAATAGAAAAAAACCTCCAGTTCTTGATCCAACCAAAGCATCATTTATTACGCAAATAGAAGAAGAACCTGTAAAAGAGGAAGAGACCAGCCCTAGTCAAACAGTTGGTATTAGTTTTCCTGAACCATTATCTAAAATAGAACCTAATCCATTACCAATGGAAAAAATAACTATTCCAGAACCAAGTCCTACCATAAGCACTAATCAGATTAATTATGAGCAAGAACCAATCATTAAACAAACTGAAGATAATACTACAAATAACGAAACTATCACTCCTGAAATAAGTGAACCAGGTTTTGTAACCTGTCCAAAATGTGGAGCCAAAGTTAAAAGCGATGCAAAAGCTTGCTTCTTATGTGGAACTAAGCTAAATTAAATTTCGAAAATAGTAGTTTAGTTATTGACAATCTAAACTTATTACGGTATCATTATAACTACGGACGCAAGAGTTTAGATACCGTTAATTGGAGACATACTCAAGAGGCTGAAGAGGCGCCCCTGCTAAGGGTGTAGAGCGGGCAACTGCTGCGAGAGTTCAAATCTCTCTGTCTCCGCCATAAAGAAATAAAATCCTAGAAATAGGATTTTTTCTTTTGCTTAAATTTACAAACTAACTGTAAACAGTAATAAATTAAAAGTTATATTATTGAAAAATATAATGTGATATGCGAATATATATTCAAGGGTGAGATCATGAAATCTAAATTAAAATTATTTGGTAGTATTATTTTATACTTAGTATCTATTGTCTTCTTAGTATACTATGGAATTTCAGAAATTAATATTGTCAATAGACTAACCGAAATGGGTAGAGTCTTTATTTTATGTAGTAGTTGTTTATGTGCATATATTGGTAGTATCCTATTATCAAAATATCTCAAAAATAATAAACCAATGAAAATAAGTTTATGGCTTTTCTTTATTATGTACATTATCTTATTAATAACATTAACAATGTTTGATAAATCATGGGGTAGAAATGGTATAGTTTTCATAAATTGGTCAAATGAATTATTTAATAATTATATAAAAACATCATTTAATTTAATACCATTTCATACTATAACTAACTATATAAAAATGTTTAATAGTTTATATTCTACGCAAACTGTTTTATTCAACTTAATAGGAAACTTTGTTGCTTTGATGCCAATGGCTTTCTTTCTAAGACTATTATTTAATAAACAAAATAACTTTAAAACCTTTATCATAACAATTTTATTAATAGTAATAGGAATAGAATTATTTCAGTTCTTAACACTATCTGGAAGTTGTGATATAGATGATATAATTCTAAATACATCAGGTGCTTTAATTATATATATAATCATGAGTATTAAATCAGTAAATAACCTATTAAAAAACATCTTTTTATTAGAACACAATAAAATAGAAAAGAAATCTATAATTAGAATAATATTAACATTTATTTTAGTAGCATTAAGTATATTAGTAGTTATAAAATATCGTGAAAAAATATATCAAAAGAACGTCGATGAAAATACTAATATTTATAATTATAAATTAGTTATTAAAGATGAAACAGGCAATAATGTAAATAGTATCCGTGAATTATTTTACGAAGATAAATATTATTACTATTATTTTAATGGTTCTAGAAGCAATACTTTATATGCCATAATTAATGATAATGAAAAATATCTAGTAAAAGATTTACTTAATAATAACCCAAGTAAATATTATATAACTATTGAAAAATTGAAAGAAGCTGGTCTTGAATATATAAAAGAAAGTAAATATAAAGAACTTAATATTGAAGGTAAAGGCAATGGCAATTCTGAAATAAATATTGAAAATAATAAAATATTAGCAATCGATACCGGTGAAGCTACTTTAATGTCTTCAGTTAATAAAGAAGATACTTATTTTAAGAAAAAATACTATATAATACCAAAACAGACAGGAAGTACCAAAGTTACAATTGATTTTTATAATGGCAGTAAATATACCTTTAGTAAAAAATATGAAATTATAATTGATAAAGAATTAAATCCTACTGTAATAGAAATGAATTAGGCAAACAATTAATGTTTGTCTTTTTAAATATATAAACTAGCCTAATAAGCCATATACTTTTTAACTAATATTTGTTATTATCAATTTGAGGTGTTAGAATGAAACAAGAGAAAATAGGTTTATTTATTAGCAAACTTAGAAAAGAAAATAAAATGACTCAACAGGAACTAGCAGATAAACTTGGAATAATGGCTACTTCAGTATCAAAATGGGAAAGAGGAATTAATGCCCCAGATATTTCTTATTTAACAGAACTTTCTAAAATATTTAGTGTAACCGTTAATGAACTTTTAAATGGTGAAAGAAATTATAAAAAAAGACAAATTAATGATAATAAAGTATTAGAAGTAGAAAATTTATCCAAATATTTTGGTAAAAGAATGATAATAAATAATATTAATTTTACTATTCATGAAAAAGAAATTGTTGGTTTAATTGGACCTAATGGTGCTGGTAAAACTACTATTATTAAAACTATTTTAAGTCTTTATAAGGCAACAACTGGAACAGTTAAAATATGTGGCTATAATACTAAAAAAGACTTAGAAATGGCTTTATCCAAAACAGGTAGCATTGTTGAAAATCCTGATATGTATTTAAATATAAGTGGTAAGAAAAATTTAAAAATAACGGCTCTTATTAATGATATAAAAGATGATGATTTTATAAATGAAATGATAAAATTTGTTGGCTTAGAAGAAAGAATTAATGATAAAGTAAAAAAGTATTCACTTGGTATGAGACAAAGACTAGGATTAGCTAATGCTCTTATTAAAAAGCCTAAATTACTAATTCTTGATGAACCAACTAATGGTCTAGATCCAATGGGAATCAGAGATTTAAGAATGATTTTAGAAAAGATTAGTGAAGAAGAAAATATGGGTATTTTAATTTCTAGTCATATTTTATCAGAAGTAGAAAATATATGCGATAGAGTAATAATTATTGATAAAGGTAATATCATCAAAGATTTAGGAATAGAAGAGGTAAAATACAAAAATAAATCATTAGAAGAATTATTCATAGATACAACTAATAACTATGAAAGAGGTGATAGAGTTGAAAATAATTAACTTAATAAAAAGCGAGTTTATAAAAAATTATAATATTAAAAAAATAATAATCTGCATCTTACTATTAACACTTGCTTCATTATTTATAGTATATAAAACAGATAACCTATTAGTTGAATATGCCAAAGATAATCAAAATTATGGTGAACAGTTAAAAAACCATATTAATAATTTGAAAAAAAATTTTAATGAGCAAGACATAACAGAATTAAAAACTGTTGAAGAAAAAATATCATATAGTTATAGTAAAAATTATATTAAGTATTTTTCATTGATTATGAACGATGTAACATCCTATACAGATTGGAAACACGATTTTGTTACTAATTATATTATACCGTTAGCTAGATCTAATGATTTGATTGAAATTTTAAATGCTGCAAATACTAGTGAAACAGTAGAAATATGTAGTGTAAATGATATCGATGAACAAATTAAAGAGTTTTTAAATAAAGCATGTAGCTTAACTATAGAAGAAAGAAATGAACTATACCAAAAAAATACTAAACTGATAACAGACTATGAAAATTTACTAAAAGAAAATAAGTATTATTTATACCTTCAATATAAACTGGATAATAATTTATTAGATGAAGATGAGTATAAAATTGTTAAGATATTAATAGATAAAAAGATAGAAAATAGCGATAATTTTTTAACTAAAAACTATATTCAATATCAGAAATTAAAAGAAAATGCTACTATGAAAATAGATACCTTTGAAGAATATCAAGAAACTCATAAAAATAGTAATGACTATCCTTCTTATCAAGAGTATTTAGCTTACAATACTAATCTCAAAAATAAAGCTATTGAAAGTAGAAAAATATTATTATATAGTACAGAACATGAAATCAAACAAGATATATTTTATACTTATTTAGATAATGTTAGTGAATTTAATATGTATATAACGCCAAAACTAAAAGTAAATCGTATTCTACATTTATCAGTAATAGTAATGCTTATTATTAGTATAACTAATAGTGGTATTGTATCTAGGGAACATAGTAATGGGACAATAAAGAATATTATCACAGCTCCTGTTAAAAGATGGAAAATATTACTTAGTAAATTTCTATACTTAATTTTAGATACTTATATAATATGGTTATTAGGACTTATTATACTAAGTATTTGTGCTGGTATTAGATTTGGATTTACTGAATTAATAACACCAAAATTAATAGTCTCTGGTGGTAAAGTAATAGAGGTTAACTATTATTTATATTTAATTAAAAATATTCTAATAGCTAGTATTCCTATTATATCTTTTCTAAGTATATTATTCTTCCTATCAACAGTTACTTTAAATACATCACTAACAGTAGGAACTACATCTATTATTAGTGTTTTATCTATAATTATGTGGTTGATGCAGCTTGTAAGTAATTTTAAATATCTTGTATATACACCATTTTGGTATTTAGATTCAGGATATATTTTTATGAATACTGAAAGCTATCAAATGTCATTAAGTACAGTTGCATATAATATTAAAACCGGTATCATAATATCAGTTATAATTACAGTTATTTTATTACTAATAACCAATATCATCTATTCAAAAAGAGATATCAAAAACATTCAATAATAAATAAAAGAAATTCTAATTAGGATTTCTTTTTCTTTTACACATCACTTTACACATATCTGTAAATATTTATTGTCAATTAAAAATATTCATTATATAATTAAAATATAAAATAAGGAAGGATATAAGTAAAATGAAAAACAAGAAAAGAAACTTGGTTCTAGTAGCTATATTTGCTGTAGCAGGTATATTATGTATAGCTGGTGGAACAACATATGCTCTATTTAACTACTATAAGAAAGGTACAGTTGAAAACACAGCCACAACTGGTCAAATCACATTTCGTTATGATGAAAAAAGTGTAAAAGGAATAAATTTAGTTGATGCAACACCGATGTTTGATGCTGATGGAATAACTCAAGATGGAGAAAATCAATATTTTGACTTTACCGTTTCTACAAAAGGAACTGACAAAACAGTATTATTTCAAATTGAATTAGAAAAATTATCTGATTCTACACTACCAGAAGATGCAGTAAAAGTAGGATTAACAGAATTAGAAACAGAAAATGGTAAAACCAAGGAAATAAATACTGGTATGAGTATTAATTCTGATAATAATGAAATAATTAAATTTAGTGAATTACCAACATCAGCTGAAACTAATAATAAAATAATATATTATGGTGCTTTTACAAACAAAACTCCAGAGACAAGATCATTTCGACTAAGAATATGGATTGATAAAAACACTGATTTTTCTCCTGAAAAAAATGAAGATGGAACATATAAGGAAGATTCAGATGGCAATTACATCTATCCTATGAATAATAAAACCTTCAAAGTAAGAGTAAATGTAAAAGCTAGTGCTAATTTAGGAGAAGATGGTTTGGGTGACTTAATGGCAGCATATTGTAATCAGGAAGAATGTTATGAAGGTACTGAAGTAACACTATCAGATAATAGTAAGTGGGTAGTAATTAAAGGAAACCATAGGTATGCATCTGATTATGAATATAGTGTTGATAATCCAGTAATACTACTATCACAAGATTATATTGATGCAGATGGTAATTATACAACTGAACCAGTCATAAATTCTAGTGCTACCATAAATAATAGACTTAGTGCATTCACAACTAAGATTAAAGCATCATTATCTCAAGAAGATATAATCGTTGGATTACCTAGTGCAGAAGTATTTATTAATAATTTTAATAAAAACTATATAGATACATATTTTGACAATAATATTATCGGATCAGACAAGCCATATATATTATCAGATGAACCTGATTCTACTATAGGTCTTAATCGTTGGGTAGCTGCTGATAATAAAATCAGTTGTACTTCTGTAATTAACTATAATAATAACAATTATGCTGACTTAGAATTATCAGCATTTGTAAGACCTACAATTACTATTGCTAATAGCAAATTACCATTAGCTCAATAATAAATAAAAGAAATTCTAATTAGGATTTCTTTTTCTTATACAGTAATTTATATTAATTGAAATTTAATATTAATAATGATATAATTTAACTAATAATTATAGGTGAGTAGTATGATGAAGTTTATTAAAAGAAATAGGGAGTATGTTATATTTTCTTTCTTTTTTGTATCAATATCTTGTTGGTTTATAGAAATTTTATTTTCCCTTATATTTAGATCTAAACTTGTTTTACCAGGTACCTTATCAGGACCATGGTGTCCAGTATATGGTACTACCTTTTTAGCATTACTTTTATTTGTAAGTAAAAAAGATGATCGTATTTATAACTTTGTGAAAATATTTGTAATAGCTACTATTGTTGAATATCTAGCTTCATATATATCAGGTGAAATATTTAATAATGTTATATGGGATTATACAGGTAGATTTTTAAATATCAATGGTCGTGTATGTCTAGGTATGTCTTTAATATTTGCTATAATGGGTTATCTTATGATGTATTATATTGAACCAGTATTAAGAAGAATATATATTATGCTAGGTGATAAAGCCAAAATGCTTGATATTATCTTAGTTAGTTGTTTTCTATTAGACATATTTATTAATATCTTTTTTATTTAAATAGGAGGATTTTATGAAAGAAGAAATCAGAACTAAACTATTTGAAAATCAGGATTTAACTTACAGAAAGTTTTATAGTAGTTTATGTCCTGGTGTCGATAATATAATAGGTGTTAGGGTACCAATAATAAGAAAACTAGTAAAGGATATTTTAAAAGAAGACTATGAAGTTTATTTAAATGAAGTAGATAATAAATATTATGAAGAAACAGTAATAGAAGGTTTAATAATAGCTACTAGTAAAATGTCTATATCTAAAAAAATAGAATATTTAGATTTCTTTGTTCCTAAAATAGATAATTGGGCAGTATGTGATATTACTTGTTCAAGTTTTAAATTTAAAAAAGAAGAATTACCAACTATTTGGAAATATATTCTTAAATACCAAAAGAGTAAAAATGAGTTCGAACTTCGTTTTATGGTAGTAATAATGATGGATTATTTTTTATTAGATGAATATATAGATGAAGTATTAACAATAATAGATAAAATTAAAGTAGATTATTATTACACAAATATGGCTATAAGTTGGTTAATATCAGTAGCTTTTGTAAAATACAGAGATAAAACTATAAAATATTTAAAAAATAATAATCTGTCAACTTTTACTTATCAAAAATCTTTTCAAAAAATAATAGAATCATATCGAGTATCTCAGAAAGATAAAGATATGATACGTAAAATGAAAAAACAATAACTTGTATTTTTTATTTCTATTTATTATAATTAATTTAAGGTGATGCTAGTGTTAAATAATAAAGGGTTTGCTGTATCAGTAATTTTATATTCTATTTCAGCAGTAATAGTAGTTGTATTATTTTTAATTTTATCAGTAACAGCTTCAAATGTTCACAATACTAGTAATATGTCTGATGAAATAAAAAAAGAAATAAGTGGTTTAGAAATGAAAGATTAATTAATCTTTTATTTTTTTGTATAAATTTATTAATTATATATCTTAATTATCTTGAAAGGAGATAATTATGGCACGTCACAAGGTAGAAATAAGTGGCGTGAATACTGCGGATATTAAAGTTTTAAGTAGTGAAGAAACAGAAGAATTATTTAAAAGGATGGAAAATAATGATCCTACTGCTAGAGATGAATTAATAAATGGTAATTTAAAATTAGTTCTTAGTATTATTAAAAAATTTAATCATCGTAATGAAAATTTAGATGATTTATTTCAAGTAGGATGTATTGGTTTATGTAAAGCTATTGATAATTTTGATCTTAGTCACGGTGTTAAACTATCGACTTATGCTGTACCTATGATTTTAGGAGAAGTAAAACGTTATCTAAGAGATAATAGTAGTTTAAGAATAAGCCGTTCTATTAAAGACTTGGCTTATAATACCTTAAAAGCTAAAGAAGAAATGACTAAAAGATTAGGTAGAGAAGTAACTTTAGAAGAGATAGCTAATGAGTTAGATGTAGATTATTTTGATATAATCACAGCTCAAGAAGCAATGAAAAGTCCTGTTAGTATTTTTGAACCAATCTATAATGATGGTGGTGATACTATTTATTTATATGATCAGATAGAAGATAAACATTCTAAAGAACAGAATTTAGATGTCAATTTAGCTGTTAATAAAGCAGTAGAGGATTTGGATAAAAGAGAAAAATATATCATTGAGGAAAGATATATAATTGGTAAAACTCAAATGGAAATAGCTAATGAACTAGGTATAAGTCAAGCACAAATATCTAGGTTAGAGAAAAATGCTATTAATACACTAAAACAATCATTAAAATAATAATTAAGTAGATAGAAATATCTACTTTTAATATGTTATAATAATAGTAGGTGATTATCTATGAAAAGAAAAGGATTAGTTGTAGAAGTATTTATTCCAGTAAAAGGAAATGAAAGTGTTATGTCTAGTAGTAAGATAGGATTTAAAATAAAAGTGGATAATGAAATAATAGAAGTAATAGAAGAACAGAATATAATAAATGCTAATATTCATAAAGATGATCAAGTAATAGTAGAAGATAATGATTCTATTATAACGATAAAAAAGGTTGGTAGTATTAATGAATAATTATGAAAAAGTAGGTTTGTATGAACATAATATAGAATCATATGAAAAAGTAAGAAAACAGTTTGAAAAAGATAATTTTGTAGCCCTTGTCCAAGCAACGGGAACAGGAAAAACCTATAATGCTCTTCAACTAGCATATGATAATCCAAATGAAAAAATAATATATGTGGTACCAGGTATAAGTATAATTGAACATATTAAAGAAGTAATTAATAGTAATCCCAATCTCGATTTAGAAAGAGATTTTAAAAATGTAGAGTTTAGAACTTATCAAAGTTTTATTAACTTAAGTAGTAAAGAATTAAAAGAATTAAATGTTAGTTTATTAATATTAGATGAATTTCATCATATAGGGGCACCAATTTGGGGAGCAAGAATAAATGAAATAATAGAAACACATCCTAATATAAAAGTGTTTGGAATGACTGCTTATACAGTAAGAGATAGAGGAACATCATATGAAAGAGATATGGTAAATCCCGAAGGAGAAGAAATATTTTCTAATAAAGTAGCTAGTAATTATGATCTATGTGATGCTATGATAGATGCCGTTTTACCAAAACCAATTTATAAAAGTGCCTATATTCATCTAGAAAAAACATTAGAAGAATTAGAAATAAAACTAGAAAAAGAAAATCATAATACTAAAAATTATAAAGAACTATCAAAAATATTAAATGATATCAGAAACCAAGTCCATATGGCGCCAAGTATGAAAGATGTATTTAAAGAAAATATAAAAAAAGATGGAAAATATTATTATTTCTGTCCATTAAATAGTGAAGAAAATGTAAATGATATTGGTACGATTATGGAAGAAGTAAAAGAATGGTGTCAAGAAATGGGCTTAACAGAAGATGACTATGAATTCTATTTAACGACTAGTGAAATGAAAGAAGAAGGAAAGAAAAACCGTCAAGCATTTTATAATGATGAAGATTTAGATGGTAATAAAGTAAATCAAAAGTTAAGAATTATGTTTGCGATTAACCAATACAATGAAGGAGTACATGCACCAGGGGTAGATGGTGTGATCATGGGAAGAAGTACCAAATCGGATATCGTTTATTATGAACAATTAGGAAGAGGACTATCGGTAAGAGAAAATTATAAAGAGGAATATGATAAGTTATATCAAAAAGATATAGCTGAATTAAGAGTATTATGTAAAGAAAGAAATAGAGAAATCAAAGATGATATGGAAAAAGAAGAAATTATAGAAACACTTCTAGCACCTATTATCATTGATTTAGCTAATAATATTGATTACATAAAAGAATTAGAAAACAACTTAAAAGATAGAGTAAAAGAAGTAAGAAAACAAAATAATAGTAAAACTAAGAAAAGAGTTATTCACTTAAGTACAACTGATTTTAATATTAGTATGATTAATCAGAATTTATATGAGATTTTAAAATATACATCAGATCGATTATCCATGACTTGGATGAATAAGTACAATCTAGCAAAAGCCTATTACGAACACTATGGCAATCTAGAAATCACACAAACCTTTAAAACAATAAATGGTTATGAATATGATGAAAATGGTATAGCCCTAGGATCTTGGATAAATAACCAACGTCGGGCCTATAAAGGAAAAGGAACTAATAAAATAACAAAAGACCAAATAAATTTATTAGAAGAAATAGGAATGCGTTTTGAAATTGTTGATAGAAATGAATTATGGCTGGATAAATATAATTTAGCTAAAATATATTATAAACACCATGGCAATCTAGAAATGCCAACCTCTTTTAAAACAATAAATGGTTATGACTATGATGAAAATGGAGTAGCTTTAGGGCGTTGGGTAACAACTCAACGTAATGCTTATAAAGGAAAAGGAAGTTGTAAAATAACAGAAGATAAAATACACTTATTAGAAGAAATAGGGATGCGTTTTGAAATTGTTGATAGAAATGAATTATGGCTGGATAAATATAATTTAGCTAAAATATATTATAAACACCATGGCAATCTAGAAATGCCAACCTCTTTTAAAACAATAAATGGTTATGACTATGATGAAAATGGAGTAGCTTTAGGGCGTTGGGTAACAACCCAACGTATAGCTTATAAAGGAAAAGGAAGTAGTAAAATAACAGAAGAACAAATAAACCTGTTAGAAGAAATAGGAATGCGTTTCGAGAATATAGATAGAAATGAAGCTTGGCTGGATAAATATAATTTAGCCAAAGTCTATTACGAACACTATGGCAATCTAGAAATCCCACGAACCTTTAAAACAATAAATGGCTATGAATATGATGAAAATGGTATAGCCTTAGGGACTTGGCTAAATCACCAACGTCGAGCTTATAAAGGAAAAGGAAGTAGTAAAATAACAGAGGATCAAATAAATTTATTAGAAGAAATAGGAATGCGTTTTGAAAATATAGATGCAATGAAATTATGGATGGATAAATATAATCTAGCCAAAATCTATTACGAACACTATGGAAATCTAGAAATCCCACAAACCTTTAAAACAATAAATGGTTATGAACATGATGAAAATGGAGTAGCTTTAGGGAAATGGTTATCAGCTCAACGTCAAGCCTATAAAGGAAAAGGTAGTTATAAAATAACAGAAGATCAAATAAAATTATTAGAAGAAATAGGAATGCGTTTCGAAATTGTTGATAAAAAAGAGTTATGGCTGGAAAAATATAATCTAGCCAAAATCTATTATGAACACCATGGCAATCTAGAAATCCCACAAACTTTTAAAACAGTAAATGGCTATGAATATGATGAAAATGGTATAACTCTAGGAGTTTGGATAAACAACCAACGTAATGCTTATAAAGTAAAAGGAACAAATAAAATAACAGAAGACCAAATAAAATTATTAGAAGAAATAGGAATGAAATGGTTTAGTGAAACTGTTGATAATAACTTACAACAAGAACTAATAACAGACGAAAATACTAAATCAAAAAAAGAGGAAATTATGAATCGCCTCACTAGTTATTTAAGTAGTATTGATAATGAAATATCAGATAAAGATATTATAAATCAAGGTTTTCTAAATAATTTAGAATCCACACAGCGAAAAAAATAAATACATTTATAACTAATTTAATTCATATACTTTCTTAGGTGGTAATATGAGATTATCTGACTTACAAAATAAAGATATAGTAAATATTATGGATGGTAAAAATATTGGTAGTATTATAGATGTTAAAATAGATGAAAATAGTGGTAATATTGTTTCTTTTATTATAGAACCAAATAAAAATTTCTTTAAATTCTTTAATAGAGGAGCAGATACAGAAATAAACTGGCATAGTATTACCAAGATAGGTGAAGATGTGATTTTAGTAAAATTAGGAGTCTAAAAAGTAGATAGAAATATCTACTTTTAATATGTTATAATAATAGTAGGTGATTATCTATGAAAAGAAAAGGATTAGTTG
>CAKPMC010000015.1 GCA_934167875.1 uncultured Bacilli bacterium
TTTTTACTTTATCTTCATAACTTAATTTACTCATATAAAAACCTCGTTTCTATGTCCAAGAAACGGGGTTCATATCATTATTGATTGTCTTTATTCATTTCTAATTCAGCAACTTTAGTATCTAAATCATCTTCAATTTCAATTAATTTATAAATTTCCTCAAAAGTAGTATATCCTTTTAATACTTTATCAAGTCCATCTTGTAGTAAGGTAATAGTGTGATTTCTACCATATACCATTTCTCTTAAATCTTCTTTTTTAAGATGCTCGTTAGCAAGTTGATCTCTTAATTCTTCATCTATTGATAAAACTTCTTGAATAGCGATTCTGCCATGATAACCATTGGTACATTCTTCACATTTTCCTGTTTCCCATATTTCGGGTACATCTTTATTTAATACACTTTTAAATAATTTTTTTTCAAATGGAGTAGTTGGACGTAGCTTTCTACAATGTGTACATAGACGTCTAGCTAATTTTTGTGAAACTATACCAGCAAGGGCACTAGATAATAAATATCTTTCAACATCCATATCTAATAATCTTTCTATTGTACTTAGTGAATTATTGGTGTGAATAGTAGAAAGAACTAAATGTCCAGTGATAGAAGCACGAACAGCGATTTGAGCAGTTTCAGAATCACGAATTTCACCAATCAAAATAATATTAGGGTCCTGTCTTAAAATGGAACGTAATACATTAGCAAAAGTTAAACCAATGTCTGAATTTACCTGTACTTGATTGACTCCTTCAATGTTCATTTCAATTGGGTCTTCAACAGTAATAATATTTCTTTCTTCATCATTTAATTCTTGTAGCATTGAATAAGTAGTAGTAGATTTACCAGATCCAGTAGCTCCAGTTACTAAAATAATACCATTAGGAATAGATAACATTTTTTCTACTTTTGTATAATTCTCTGGTGAAAAATCTAGACTTTTTAATCCGCTTAAACTCATACTATAATCTAAAATACGAATAACGGCTTTTTCACCTTCATTAGTAGGAAGTACAGAAACACGCATATCTAGATCCATATCATCAATTTTACCCTTAATAGCACCATCTTGAGGTAGACGATTTTCGGTAATATTCATTCCAGCTATTAATTTAATTCTGGTAATTAGATTTCTTTCAGATGCTTTGGGTATAATAGCATGATCCCTTAAATCACCATCTATACGCATTCTTATTTTTAATCCATCTTCTTGTGGATCAAAGTGAATATCAGAGGCTCTGGATTTAACGCCTGTAATAATAATTTTATTAACCAAATCAACGATTGGTGTTTTCTCTACATCATAATTTATCATACTTTTTCCCTCAACTTTATTCTTTTTATGGTATTTTATTCTAATTTATTATATAATAATTTTAGGCTATAATCAATAAAGGATAGTGAATTTTATGAAAATGTTGAATAAAAAGGGATTTGTTTTAGTTGAAACATTAATAGTTACTGCTTTTGTTGTTACACTTTTTATTATTGTGTATCAAAATGTTATACCATACATTGGTGAATATGAAAAAATGTCTTCATATGATGATGTTGATTCTGTTTATGCAAGTAATTTAATGAAACAAGTAATAATAAAATATGCTGATCTTAATTATATTGATACACAACTTAAAAATAATACTTATGTTAATATTAGTGATTGTAGTAATAGTTTAATATATCGTGATCAAGATTATTGCCTTAAGGTTAAAAATACTTTAGGTATTAGTAATGATGATTATATTTTACTTACTAGATATGATATAAGTAGTTTCCGTGAAGAAGTTAAGAAAAATGATTTTTTTGATTCGGGTAAATTAAGTAATTTTAGAAGTTATATTAATACTGTTTCTAATTTAGATACTTTTTATGATCCAAGTGATAATACTAAACAGGTAAGTGGTAAATATCGTTTATTTATGACTAGAACGGTTACTAATAGTGATTTATCAACTTCTATGAAATATGTAAATATAGGTGTCTTTTTAGGTAATTATACTAGGTATTATGCAGGTGATATGATTACTTTTAATCCTGGTGATGGAGATAGAAATTTTTATGTACTTAAAGATAGTTCTTCTAAAGAAAGTACTTTAACTTTAATATTAGCTAATAATTTAGGTGATAATATCAATTTCAATAGTACTGGTGTTAGTGGTAATCCTGATACTTTACTTTCATATTTGAAACAGATGACGGATACATGGGTTAATACTAAGTCACTTACTAGTAGTAATCAGTTTTCTTCTAGTGATGGTTATACAATTTATTATAATAATTATCATGCTAGATTGCTTGATGAAAATGATATTTATAATTTACTAGGATGCAGAGTAAGTAAAAAATGCTTTGATGTTGGAAGTTTGTTTGAAACTAACTTGAGTAATACTAAATTTTTATATGATAATTTAAATAATAATGGTTATTGGTTGGCAAGTACCGTTAATAATAATTCTGGTTTTGCTTGGACAGTTCAAAATGGTAAGCTTGCACCAATGGAAATTACGGGTACTAATAACATTGGTCTTAGACCAGTTATCGTTATAGATAAAGATAAATTAAAGTAGGTGATATAATGAAATTAAATAATAAAGGTATGAGTATTATTGAAATTGTATTAACGTTTGCTTTAATTATGGCTATGGTAATTGGAATGTTTACTATTATTATGAATTATCGTGATAAAGCTAGTTTAAGTTTGAAAAAACTAGAAATGGATACATTTAAGAATACTTTAACTAAGGATATTCAAGATGATATTTTAAATCTTGGTGTAAAAGAAATTAACACTGATGGTGAGTGTAGTAGTATTCAGGGTTTATCTCAATGTATTAATATTGTATATAGAGATGATAGCGAAAAAACTTTTGGAACTAGTAAAATTGATGCTAACAATAAAGACAGTGTAGAAAATAAATTTATATATTATGATGGTGAAAAGTATAAATTACGTGATTCATTACCAGATAAAATACCTAGTGGTAGAAATATTTTGGATTTTCAATCTATAACAGTAGAAGATAATAATATTTTAACAACTGATTCTACTATATTGAGTAATGGTGAAGAAGTAGATATATATTCTATAGATGTATATGTTTCACATGTTGATTTTGATCAAGATTTTGGGATTCATATAGTAGCTGTTAGTGATGAAGATTTGGATGATGAAATAAATGAAGATACTGGTAAATTTAAAGAGAAAATTTTAACTGATAATAATGTGATAACTGCTAAACCTAATTTAACTACTACTTCTAATAATGCTGGTGATAGTAGTGGCTTGTATAAGTCTATGTCAACAAATAGTGGTAAACCAACATATTATTTTAGGGGAAATGTAACTAATAACTATGTATCATTTGCTGGTTTTACTTGGAAAATAATTAGAATTAATGAAGATGGTACAGTTAGAATTATTATGACAGAGGGAATAAATAATAATACGATTTATCAATATTCTAATAATCCTAGTGATTATAATTCTTCATATTATTCAAATAGTAATGCTAAAACACAACTTGATAATTGGTATAATACTAATTTAACTAAATATGATTCTTACATAGCTGATGGTAGTTATTGTGAAGCTGCTAAGACCGTTATTGATGATACACATTCTAATACGCTTGGAAATACTACATTAACTCCAATAGGCGAGTATAATCCTACTTTTAAATGTTTGAATGATAGTAATAATTATGGAAAATTAACTGCTAAAATTGGTTTAATTACTTATGATGAAGTTGTGTATGCTGGTGGTTATGCTGATACTGTTAATGCTAACTATTATTTGAATATTCCAAGTTCTAGACATATTTTAACTATGAATTCTTGTGGTTTAAGGACAAGTGCTAACATATATGATATTTGGTTTGTAAGAAATTGGAGTTTGATTAATAGTGGTTCTAGTTTTCAAAATGGTTATTTATCAGCTACTTTAACTAATGAAACTAATAGTACTTGGGGTGGATCATTAGTACCTGTAATTAATATTAAAGCCGACGTTGAAGCTATAGGTACTGGTACAAGTTCTGATCCTTATGTAATAGGAGAAACTATTAATGAAAAAATTCTTAATAATAATACAATAATAACAGCAAATCCTACTTTAACTACATCTTCCAATAATACTAAGGATACAGCTGGATTATATAAATCAACTGATACTAATAGTGGTAATCCAACTTATTATTTTAGAGGAAATGTTACTAATAACTATGTATCATTTGCTGATCAAACATGGAGAATAGTTCGTATTAATGAAGATGGTAGTGTTAGATTGATATTACAGACTGGTATTAATAGTAATAAAACATATGCCTATGGTACTAGTGAGAAAAATTATTATACGGATAGTAATGCTAAGACAGTTATAGATGATTGGTATAATTCTAATTTAATTAACTATGATTCATATATATTAACTGGAAATTATTGTGAAGAATATAGAGTATTATGGAATGAAAATTATACATCAGACAGTGCTACAGCAGTTAAATTTAATTTATATACACCAACATTTAAATGTGCTACTGATGGTAATGGGCATGGGGTAGTAAATACAAAAGTTGGCTTGATTACTTACGATGAAGCTTTATATGCTGGAGCTTATCCGGTTAAAAAAAATAATAGCTACTATTTATATAATGGAAGTACTTCTAGAACGATGAGTCCATCTGGTAGATTAAATAATAGTATTAAATCAGCTTCTACTTGGGAACTTACATCTTCTTCTTATTCTCTTAGCTATAGTAATAATACTGGCGAAAAAGCTTTAAGACCGGTAATTAATTTAAAAGCTAATGCTGTAGTTATTGATGGAACTGGTACTAAAACAGATCCTTATAAAATAGGTTTAAATAAATAAAAAATATAAGATAGATACAAATATTATAGCTAATATTGAATGAATTATTCTAGCATATAAAAAATATTTGTATCTTATTTTTTTATCAGAGATAATACCTATTACTTGCGCATGTACACTTAAACCTCCAAAGGAGATAATTCCGGTAATTAGTATTACTTTTATTAATTCTAATGTATTTAATTCGGCTACTAATTTTACTCCTTGTGTCATCTCTAATATACCAGATATGATAGTTGAAATAATTGGTGGTAGGGTAATTATTTCATTAATAATTGTACTAACTATTAGAAAAATAGTAACTATTCCTAATAGTAAAAACATAGTATTTAAACTTGATATAATACTTTCTGTTAATACTTGACCAAATGGCTTATTATTTTTAATTTTACTATTATTCATAGCTTTAGTATTACTACTTTTATCTCTAAATATATATCCAACTAATAAACCACTTAATATATGGGCAATTAGAATTAAAATAGCTATTTTTTGATTATTTAATAAAATACTACCAATCATTCCTAATATAAATAAAGGATTAGAATAATGAGTAAAAGTTAATAATCTTTCAGCTTGTTTTTCATTTATTACTTTTTTCTCTACTAAATCAGTAGTGTATTTAGCTCCAGATGGAAAACCAGAAATTAGACTAGCTGCTAAAACAAAGCCACATTCACCAGGTAAATGATAAAATTTATTCATTGGATAGGATAGTATATTTCCAATTATATCTACAAAGCCATAATTTAACAGCATATTAGAAAAAACAAAAAAAGGAAATAGTGTTGGAAATAAATTATCTTTCCAAATAGAAATAGAAAAACTAACGCTTTCTATAACTTTAGATGATGCTGTTATCATATAAAATATAATTGTCAATAATAGACATATCATTATTATATTAGTTTTCTTTTTATTCATAAAACACATTCTTTCGTGTTATAATTTAGTAATAAAGGAATGATTACATGTTTAATAAAGTGTATGAAAATAGTATAAAGTTTATTAAAGAAAATTACTTATGGCTATTATTATATTTAGTAGTATTAGCTAGTATGTTGTATCCACTACCATATTATATATATACTGGTGGTGGAATTATAAATATTGATTCTAAAGTTAATGTAGATGATGGCAATAATTCTAAAGGTAGTTTTAATATGTGTTATGTTTCTGAAATAAATGCTACTATTCCTACTTATATTATTTCTTATTTTAATAAGAACTGGGATGTTGTTTCAAAAGAAGATGTTTCTCTATCAACAAATGAAACTAGAAAAGATATCTTGATAAGAGATCAGGTTTCTTTATTAGGAGCTAATCAAAATGCTATTATAACAGCTTATAATTATGCTAATGTTCCTTATAGTCTTACAAATAGACATAATTATATTATTTATATTAGTGAAGAAAGTGATACTGATTTAAAAGTCGGCGATGAACTATTAAAAGTTGATAATATTACTGTTACTGATATTACATCTGTTGCTAATATTATAGATAATAAAAATGTTGGTGATAAAATAGAATTGACTGTTAAAAATGGAGATAAAGAAACTACTAAATATGCTATTGTTAGAATGGAAAAAAATAGAAAAGTAATTGGTATTTCTTTTGAAACTATATATGATTATACTACTGATAAAAAAATAGACTTTAATTTTAAAAATAATGAATCTGGACCTAGTGGTGGTTTGATGCTTAGCTTATTTATTTATGATAAATTAGTTAGTGAAGATATAACTAAAGGTTTAAAAATATCAGGTACTGGTACAATAGATAAAACTGGTAATGTTGGTGAAATAGGTGGCGTAAAGTATAAATTAAACGGTGCTGTTAAAGCTAAAAGTGATATATTCTTAGTTCCAACTGGTGATAATTATGAGGAGGCAATAAGGGAACAAAAAAAACATAATTATAAAATTAAAATAATTGGTGTTAGTACTTTTGAAGAAGCACTTAAAAAGCTTAAGGAAATGTAAAAAAGACATTTCCTTTTATAATTTAAAATGATATAATAATAAGTACTTTGGTGATGTATATGAAAAATAAAATTTATGTTGAATCATTTGGCTATCAAAAAGTTTCGTTACTTGAAATTGAAGAGTTGGAAGAACTATTTGTGGCAGAATTTTCTTACAAAAAGAATAAATATTATGGAATAATTGATAAAAATGCTAGATTATTAGTTCCATTTTCTACTAATCAAATTGTTGAAGTTTTTGCTACTAATGATAAATCAGAATGCTGTTTTACTTTTAATTATGAACAGGGTGGATATCGTTCAGTTCATTTATCCAAAACTAATGATAAATATGTATTAAAAGCTGATATTCATGGTAATGATTATACTTCATGTAGATTAGTTAATACTATCAACGATAACTATTGGTTTATTGAAAGTATTACAGATGGTTTAGCTGAATATAGTCTGTATGATCCTCATCAAGCTAAAATTTTAACTCCATCATTTACTGAAATTAGTTTCGAAGAAGAAGAGGGAAGAATTCTTGCATATGTAGAAAGAGATTTAGCTACTAAGTATGAAAATGAATGGTATGTTTTAGGAAGCATATGTTCTTTTATTGATAAGGATGGTAGTTTTGTAACTCCTATTTATGTACCTGAATTTGATTTATGTTATGATGGTAGAAGATATAATAATGATTTTAATTTTAAAGCTTTTAACATGTTTAGTAATAGTGTAAAAGAAATATTAGAAGATAATAAATATCAACGTGATCAACATATTACTGATACTTTAGCTACTATTTTTAGTGAACCTTATGATTATAATAATATGGTAATTTCTAAGGCTCCAGCTAAGATAATTGAATTTCCAGGAGGCAGTAATGAAAAGAAGTGAAGTAGACAAAAATAAAATTTCTCCAATGATGCTTCAATATTTAAATATTAAAGAAAAATATGAAGATACTATTATCTTTTTTAGACTTGGAGATTTTTATGAAATGTTTTTTGAGGATGCTATCACTGCTAGTCGTGAACTAGAACTAACATTAACAGGTAAAAATTGTGGCTTAGATGAAAGAGTTCCAATGTGTGGTATACCATTTCATGCCTATAAAAATTATCTAGATAAGTTAATAGAAAAAGGTTATAAGGTAGCAATATGTGAGCAATTAACTGATCCTAAAGAAACTAAAGGTATGGTTGAAAGGGACGTTATACAAGTTGTAACTAGAGGAACCATTCTTGATGATAGTTTAAATTCTAAAGATTATAATTATATAGGTAATATCTATGATTTTGAATACTGCTATGGCGTTAGTTTTATAGATGTTTCAACTGGCTATTCTTATGCCATAATATTAGAACATGATCAAGATCAAGTTATTAAAGAAATATTAAATTATAATTTAAAAGAAGTTATAGTCAATGATAAAATAGATCGTACTATTATTTCTATTTTAAGGGAACAATATAATATTTTAGTAACTATTCAAGATAATGTTTATGATGGTAATGAATATGATTATATGCTTTCTGATATTAAAGACATTAGAATTAATACAACAGTAAAACACTTACTTTATTATCTTGTAGAAACGAAGAAGGGTAATTTATCACATCTTCAAAAAGTAGAACTTGTAGATCATCATAAACATTTACTATTTGATGTTCATACAAAAAAGAATTTGGAATTAGTAGAAACTATTCGTAATCAAGATCGTACCTACTCATTATTATGGCTATTAGATAAAACTAAAACAGCTATGGGTAGTAGATGTTTAAAACAAAATATTGAAAATCCATTAACAGATTATAATGAAATAAATAGAAGATATAATATAATTGAAAAATTTTTAACAGAGTTTATTCTAAAAGAAGAATTAAGAGAAGAACTTGATAAAGTTTATGATTTAGAAAGATTATCTAGTAGAATTAGCTATGGTAATAGTAATGCTCGTGATATGACACAATTAAAAAATTCTTTAATGGCTCTACCAAATATAAAGAAAATATTAGATGAAGTTCACTATGATAAAAATATTGAAACTTTAACAGATTTATATGATTTACTTGAAAAATCAATAAATCCAGATGGACCAATTGGTCTACATGAAGGTGGCTTAATAAAAGAAGGATATAATAGTGAATTAGATGAACTTAAAAGTATTAGGAAAAATAGTAAAGACTTTATTTTAAAAATAGAAAATGAAGAAAGAGAAAGAACTGGAATTAAAAATTTAAAGATTGGTTATAATAAAGTTTTTGGCTATTATATTGAAGTAAGTAAGGGTAATGTTAATCAGATTAAAGAAGAATATGGTTGGACTAGAAAACAAACTTTAACTACTGGTGAAAGATATATTACGCCACTTCTTAAAGAAAAAGAAGATATTATTCTTGGAGCTGAAGAAAAAATAATTAATCTAGAATTTAAATTATTTACAGACATTCGTGAAATAGCAAAGTCTTATATTCCAAGAATTCAGGCTATATCTAAAACTTTAGCAGAAGTTGATATGCTTTTAGCTTTTGCGGTTGTTTCTGAAGAAAATAGTTATGTTAAACCAACTTTGACTTTGGATAATGTTATTCAAATTAAAGATGGTAGACATCCTGTAGTTGAAAAAGTTAGTAAGGGCGAATATGTTTCTAATGATATTATAATGGGAAAAGATACCAATATTTTATTAATAACTGGTCCTAATATGGCTGGTAAGAGTACTTATATGCGACAACTTGCTATTACTGTTATTATGGCCCAAATTGGTTGCTTTGTACCTTGTAAGAGTTGTATAATCCCTATATTTGATTCTATTTTTACACGAATTGGCGCTAGTGATGATTTAGTAAGTGGCGAAAGTACTTTTATGGTAGAAATGAAAGAAGCTAATACAGCTATTCAAAATGCTACTAAGAATAGTTTAATATTATTTGATGAATTAGGACGTGGTACAGCAACTTATGATGGTATGAGTCTTGCTCAAGCAATATTAGAATATATTCATGATAAAATTGGTGCTAAAACTTTATTTTCAACCCATTATCATGAACTTACTAGTCTAGCTAATGAACTTCCACATCTAAGAAATGTACATGTTAGTGCAATTGAAGAAGACAAAAAAATAACTTTTTTACACAAAATAAAAAATGGTGCTGTTGATAAAAGTTATGGTATACATGTTGCTAGTCTTGCTCACTTACCAGATGAATTAATTAAAAGAGCTGATGAAATATTAGATGTTTATGAACACAAAAATGTAAAAAAACAAACTTTCACTCAGACTAGTTTATTTTTAGATACAGATGATACTACTAAGGATAAAGAAAATGAAAATCAAGCTATTATAGATAAATTAAAAGAAATAAAACCACTAGAGATGACACCAATGGAAGCTTTAAATTTATTATACGAGTTAAAAAATGAATTAGTTTCAAAAAAATAATTTGAAAGTCACATTTAAAGTGACTTTTTTCGTTGTTTATGATAAACTAAATTACAGGTGATGTGAAATGAAAAATAGAAGTGAATTAAGAGAAATTATTATGAAAGTTTTATATCAAATTTTTATACTTAGTGAATCTGGTATTGAGTTTGATGTAAATAAATTGATTAAGGAACAGTTAGAAGTAGAAAATGAATTTGTTAGTACTTCTATAGATGAAATTATTAAAAACAAAAAAGATATATATGAACTTGCTAATAAATATTTAGATAGTTGGCCAATGGATCGTTTAAATAAGGTTGATCAAGCTATTTTAGCACTTGGTATTTATGAATTAAAATATACTGAGACACCTCCAGTTGTAGCTATTAATGAAGCAGTTGAACTATCTAAAAAATATAGTGATGAAAAAGTTACTAAAATGATTAATGCTGTATTAGATGAAGTATATCATGAAGGTGAATAGTAATATATGGAAGATAAATATATTACAGTAGGTCAATTAAATAGATATTTAAAATATAAATTTGATCAAGATCCTAACTTGAATCAAGTTTTTTTAAAGGGTGAAATATCTAATTTTAAAGCTCATACTAGAGGACATTTATATTTTACTATTAAAGATGAGACTTCACGTATTAATGCTGTTATGTTTTATTCACAAGCAAGTAAAATTAATTTTACTCCTGAAGATGGTATGAAAGTATTAGTTACTGGTAGAATAAGTGTATATGAAGCTACAGGTGGTTATCAAATATATGTTGATGATATGATTCAAGATGGCGTAGGTAATCTTTATATTGAATATGAAAAATTAAAGAAAAAATTAGCTAGTGAAGGTTTATTTGATGCTAGTAAAAAGAAAAAAATACCTAAATTTCCAGAAACTATTGGTATTATAACAGCTCCAACAGGAGCAGCTATTAAAGATATATTATCAACTATTAAAAGAAGATGGCCTATCACAAAAACGATCCTATTTCCTAGTTTGGTGCAAGGCGCTAGCGCCGCTCCAGAAATTGTAAAACAAATTAAAAAAGCTCAAGAATATGATTTAGATGTTTTAATTGTAGGTAGAGGTGGCGGTAGCATTGAAGATTTATGGTGTTTCAATGATGAAGAAGTAGCTCGAGCAATATATGAATGTAAAATACCGGTAATATCAGCTGTTGGGCATGAAATAGATTTTACTATAGCTGATTATGTTGCTGACTTACGTGCTCCAACGCCGACAGGAGCAGCTGAAATGGCTGTAGCAAATCAAACTGACTTTTATAACTATATGAGACAAATAAATTTACGATTAAATAAATCAATGCAAAACTATATAAAAAATAATCGTGAACGTTTAGATACATTAAAAAATAGTTATATACTAAAGAATCCTATATCAATGTACCAAATAAAGGAACAAAAATTTGATACATTATACGAAAAACTATGTTTAGTAATGAAAAACTTAATTCAAAATGAAAAAACATCCTTACAAAATAAAATTGATAAAATACCTATTTTGACTAAACATCTATTGGAACGCAATCAAAATCAATATGTGTCATTATTAAATAAATTAGAAATATTAAATCCATTACTTACTATTAAACGTGGTTATAGTATAACTAAAAAAGAAGATAAGGTTATTACTAGTGTTAAAGATTTAAAAAAAGATGATATATTACAAATCCAATTACAGGATGGTTTTGTATTGGCTGATGTAGAAAAAATAATTAATAATTAGGAGGACATTATGGCAAAAGAAAAAGAGTGTACTTTTGAAGAAAATTTAGAAAAATTAGAGGTAATTGTTAAAAATCTTGAAAGTGGTAACATTCCATTAGATGATGCGATTGAGAACTTCAATGAAGCTATGAAATTAGCTAAATTATGTGATGATAAATTAAAAAATGCTGAAGAAAAAGTTAATAGTATTTTAAATAAAGATGGCAAATTAGAAGAATTTAACATTGAAGAATAAATTTAAGTAAGTATGGTACTTACTTTTTTCTTTTACCATAAATGTGGTACAATAAAATTATAGAATGAAGGCGTATCATAATAGAATAATAATATATATTATGAAATACTGTTATCAAAATTGTATGAAAAAAGTATAATATGCCTATTCTTCAATTATTAATTTGTATTAACTGATATTATGTTTAAAAAATAAAACTGGTAATTTGAAAATTACTGTATTAAAAATGAAATAGGGTAGTGATTATGATGAGAGAAAAAATAAAAGAATGTTTACAGTTTTACCAGATTACAGATAATTCTTATTTAGAAAAGTGTTATTTGTGTTATGATGAGTTGGTAACAAATCCTACTGTTTATGAAAAATTTATCTATTTATATGATGTCTTATATAATAATCCATTTGATAATTTACGAAAATTATGGAAAAAGAAGACTATAGATGAATTATTTGGCACTTATGTTAATCCTTTTACCACTAATCTTTTATTACTACTTGGTGCTACTGTTCATCAAGAAAACATGAAAAAAATAGGTTTTGAACAGCAACAAATAGATAAACATGTGTTTAGAGTCAGAGAATGTCTTTTAAAAGATATTTATGAAAGGGGATATTCTGGTATTCGAGTATCTCAATTATTATGGGGAGTTTATTTTATTAATGTTAAATTAATAGAAATAGGTAGACTTCAATATGAATATGTAAATTATTCTGCTATCAAAATTCACATTCCAGCTGGTTCAAAATTGGATAATAATGAAGTTATATCATCTTTAAAAATTTCTTATAGAGAACTCAAAAAATATTTTTTAATAAATGACTTTAAATATTACTGTGATTCTTGGCTATTAAGCAGTGAAGTTCATTCGTTGTTGAACTCAAACTCTAATATTTATCAGTTTTATCAGTTATTTTGGGTTGAAGATGGAGAAAATTGTATTTCTGATATTTTAAATTTTCTTTATCATAAGAATGAAATGGTTGATTATACTACTTTGCAAGAGAATACTTATCTTCAAAAAAAGATAAAACAGGAGCTTATAAACGGTACTATTTTTCATTTGGGACTTGGTATTTTGAAAGATGATATCATTTAAAAATCTTCCATTTTTTTCATGATATATATTTTTTTAAATGTTACATAATACTAATGTAGTCGATTTTTAAAAGGAGTTGATTCTATGAATTTTAAAAAGAAACTACTAATTTTCTCTTTTCTTTTTTTAACTTTAACTCCATCTATAGTATTTGCTTATTCTGATAAAATTATACTTGGTGGAAATAATATTGGGATTAAAATTAATTCCAAAAATGTTATGGTAGTAGGTTTTTATAAGGTTGATAATACTTATATTGGCGAAGATGCAGGATTAAAAGTTGGTGATTTAATCACTAAAATAAATGATAGGGAAGTATCATCAATTGATGAAATGATTTCTATAATCAATAATGATAAAGAGAAAGAAAAACTTGATATTACTTTTAAACGTAATAACAAGACTATGTCCACAGAACTAGAACTAAAAAAAGATAATAATGGGGTATATAAGACAGGACTTTATGTTAAAGACCAAATTAATGGTATTGGTACTCTAACATATATTGACCCTAATACTAAAGTCTTTGGTGCTTTGGGACATGAAATTATTGAAAAAGCTACTATGTTAAAAGTTGAAATTAAAGATGGTACTATTTTTAGATCAGATGTAACAGGTGTTAATCCTAGTACTAAAGGATCACCTGGTTCTAAAGAAGCTAAATTTTATAGTAATGAAGTCTACGGTACTATAAAAGATAACCATGAAAGTGGTATATATGGAATTTATTCTGATACTATTTCTAATGAAAATATTATCGAGGTTGAGGAACCAGAAAATGTTAAATTAGGTAGTGCTAAAATACGTACCGTTATTTCTGGCAGTACTTTAAAGGATTACGATATTGAAATTATTAATATTGATAAATCTAATACTACTAAAAATATATTATTTAAAATAACTGATAAAGAGTTGTTAGATCATACTGGTGGTGTAATTGCTGGTATGAGTGGAAGCCCTATTATTCAAAATGATAAAATAATCGGTGCTGTTACTCATGTAGTTGTTAACGAACCAGAAAAAGGTTATGGAATATTTATTACTACCATGTTAAAAGAAGGAGATAAGCAGAATGATTAATATCATTTTGCTTTTTGGTATATTATAAATAATTTAACTAATAATACTATTTTTTAAGATGATAAGTTTACTTTTCTTTCTAATTATGATATTATCTTTATTATAAGGAGTAGATAAATATGGATAATCAAGAAACAAAAACAGTAGAAATTAGTCAGACTGAAGTTATTTCAAATAAGCCTAAAAAAAAGAAAAAAGTTGGCAAAATTGTTTTTAACGTTATTACGACAATTTTATTTATAGTAATATTATTAGAAGCAGTTGTTGGTATTGTTAATATGAATCGTATTAGTAATGATCAAAAACCTGTTTGGTATTTAAATAAAAAAGTTACTGAAAGCGAATTAAAAACCGAAACTGAATATAATTTAGGTTTATATAAAATAGTTAAAACTGATACATCTAAAAAAACTACTGTAACATTAAAACCATTTTTTATAGGAGATTAATATGAAGAATTTAAGTAAAAAAAATATAATCATTATTGCTATTAGTGCTGTTGTGGTTGCTACTATTATTATTGTTGCTATAATATTTGCAACATCAGGAAAAAAAGAGAAAAAAGAATCATTAGAAGAAGCTCTAAATAAATTAGGTAGTAGTTTTTATGAAAATTATTACTATACAGGTATGGAAGATAAACAAATATTAGCTAATTATACTGACTCAGGAGTAAATATAGATATGAATAGTCTTAATGTACTTGTACCAATTGATGAACATACTAAAAGTTTATTAGATAAAAATAAGTGTGACTATCAAAATACTAAATTAGTTTTCTATCCTAATAGTCCTTATGGTAGTACTGATTATACAATAAAAGTTGAACTAGCTTGCGAAAAGTAGTTCAACTTTTTTAATTTAAATAAATAACACTAATATACTTACAACAAATGATCCAAGCATTATTAATGCTAAGAATAAGGACATACCCTTTAATAATTTTTTATTCATTAATTACACCTCACATTAATTATAATAAAAATAATAATAAATGTAAAACATTTCAACATAATTTTAAAAAAAGTTAATATGATTAATTAGGTGATAATAATGAATAAAATAATAAAAAAAGCAAAAAATAATGTAATTAATCAAAAAAAGAAATATCTATTTTTAATTACTATTATGACTATTGGTATTATTAGTGGAATTATCTTTATATTTTTTATTTCTAAAGAGGACAAGTCTTTAGTTAAAAATGAACTTGATTTATTTTTTGATACTATTAAAGGTAATAAAGTAAATTACTTAAGTTCTTTTATTAATTCTATTGGAAGTAGTTTACTTTATTTAATTATTATTTGGATACTTGGTATATCTATTATAGGTATTCCTGTTATTATATTTTTACTGTTTTTAAAGGGTTTTATCTTTGGGTTTAGTATTTCTAGTATGACAGTTAATTATGGCTTAAAAGGACTAATTTTAGGCTTTATAACCCAATTTCCACATAATATAATTTTACTTATTACATTTTTATTATTAGGGTTCTATGCTATTAATTTTTCAATTCACTTATTTCAAGTATTATTTTTTAAAAAAGATTTAAATTTATCTTTATATTTTAAGAGATATAATCAAATTAGTTTGATATGTTTTGGTAGTATTATAATATGCAGTATAATAGAAACATTTTTAATACCGTTTTTAGTTAAATTTTTCTTGTAATGGAAGAAATTAAATTTTATAATATATATAGTTGAAATGGAGTAGGTAATATGAAAAAAGTAGTAATTGGGATGAGTGGGGGAGTAGATAGTAGTGTAAGTGCTATCCTTTTAAAACAACAGGGATATGAAGTAATTGGTTTATTTATGAGAAATTGGGATACTTCTATTAACGGTGATATTCTTGGTAATCCTAATTTAGATAATAATATTTGCCCTCAAGAACAGGATTATAATGATGCTTTAGCAGTATGTGAAAAAATAGGTATACCTCTTCACAGAATAGATTTTGTGAAAGAATATTGGGATAATGTATTTGAATACTTTTTAAGTGAACTAAAACTAGGTAGAACTCCTAATCCTGATGTTATGTGTAATAAATATATTAAATTTGATTATTTTATAAGGGAAGCCAAGAGACTTGGGGCTGATTATATAGCTACAGGGCATTATGCTAGAATTAAAGATGGAGAACTTTTAAGAGCTGTTGATTCTAATAAAGATCAAACCTATTTCTTATCACAATTATCACATAAACAACTAGAAAATGTATTATTCCCAATTGGTGATTTAGAAAAGCCAAAAGTAAGGGAAATAGCTGCGGAATATGGACTTATAACTGCTAAAAAGAAGGATTCTACTGGCATTTGTTTTATTGGTGAGAGAAACTTTAAAAACTTTTTAAAAAATTATTTACCAAATTTACCAGGTAAAATAGTTAATATTGAAACTAATGAAGTTCTTGGTGAACATATTGGTTTAATGTATTATACTATTGGTCAAAGACGTGGTTTAGATGTTGGTGGAACTATGGATAGAATGTTTGTGGTTGGAAAAAATTTGAAAGACAATATTTTATATGTAGCTCTTGGAGAAGATAATGAATATTTATTTTCTGATAGTTGCATTATTGATACGGTTAATTTTAATACTGATGAACGTCCTGATAAATGTACAGCTAAGTTTAGATATCGTGCTCCTGATTATCCAGTTGAACTTGAATACTTGGAAAATGGTGAAATATTGGTTAAATACGATAGAGTTAAATCAGTAACACCTGGACAAGCTTGCGTTTTTTACCAAGGTGATAAATGTTTAGGCGGAGGTATAATTAAAACGGTATGTAAAGATGATAAAAAATTATGGTATATATTGTAAAATAAATGTAAACTTTACTACTTGTATTTTTTAATAGATGTGATAAAATTATATTAGGAGGTCATAGATATGCAAAATCTTAAAAATTTGTTCTCAGAAATTGGAATTTCTAAAGTAAGATTAGCTAAATATCTAGGTGTTTCTAGACAAATGCTTTATAACTATCTTGCAGAAGAAAATTTAGAAAATTGGCCTAAAGAAAAAGCAATGAAGATTCTTTGCCTTTTAGGAGTTAAAGAAGTTAAAGATTTAGATTCAATTAAAGTTGATGGAGAATATATAATTCAGGTTGAAAGTCGTTTGAATGATAGTGTTAAAGATAGTAATGATAAGATAGATTTAGCAGAATTAAAAGGTTTAAGTAAGAAAGAACAGGAACTACTTACTAATTTAATTCAATTGTTAAAAGAAAAAATCATGGATGATAAGACAAAAGAGGTTTACAATAGCTATCGTTATTTATACTATTTTTTACAGTCAATGGATACTGCTAAAGAACTTAAATACATACTTGCTTATATAGCTAAATCAATGGGATTTGTAGATCATAAAGAATATGTATTTAACGAGGAAAAACAGTTTATTTTCGAAAGTATTATGTTCTCTGCAATGACTTTATATAATGGTGGGGGAGCTTCTAAGAGTAGAATAGCTGAAACACATAAAAGATTTGTTCAAGAAATAGAACATAAAAAAGAGGAAGTTCTTAGTAGGACTCAGGAATTGAATACAGCTAAAATTCAAGCTCTTAAGGAATTAGGTTATACTGAAATTAATAATGAAAATGCTAAAGAAGTACTTGATAAAATAGCTGAAATACAATCTAGAAAAGTATAGAAATATACTTTTTTTATTTTATTATTATCTTTTAATTTAAAAAAGATAACTTTGAGTTTATTGTTTTTGTTTTTTATGATATATTATATTTATAGTATAAAATAAAAAATAATAGAGCTGTGATGGAATATAGTTAGGGGAAGTTTTAAATGTATAATGATTTTAATACAACAGATACAAATACAATAAATTTAATTGTACTTATAATATTATTAATAATAGTTTTAATGCCATTTTTGATATATCTTATATATAAAATTAAGATTGAAATTAAAGCAAGATATTATTTAGCTATTAAAACTAGAATGTCAGAATTGGAGGAAAAACACAATAATAAATAGCGTTATATGTTATTAAAAATTTCTTTCCCTTTTAAGCTAGTTAACATAACATCAATTATACGAAGTTGTTAAATTATCTAATTTCTATATAATCAATTCTTTTAATAAGTACTATACTAGTACAATAAATATAACCGATTTCATGATATATATCATTTGTTTTAATAATTTTTTCTGTAATTTTATAATCATTAGTAATTATATCATAATGTCTAATAAATAATTTATAAGTTTTTAATTTCATTTTCAACATTTCCTTTCTTTTAAATTAATTAATCTGTGCAACTTCAATTGAACAATATTCTTTATCAAACTGTTCTAAATAAGTAATATTACTATCTTTTAAATAATCTTTTAAATTAGTATCAAGATATGAATATTCTAATCTAGGTTTTTCAAGATTTCTAGAATACCAATATCTTTTTTTATTTTTTAAAGTAATTAATTCTTTAGTTGCATATTTACTAATATAATTAGAAACTTTTTCCTGACTTTGTATTAGTGAAATTGTAGTAAAACCTAAATTATAATTTTTTAAATTATAAATCTGCAAACCATTTTCTTTAATTAATCTACCTTTAGGAGTTCTAGCCTCAATAAATACCCATTTAGGAACATTAGCTATCAAACCATGAAAATGTAATCTACCACTCTTATGAAATTCAGGAACGAGTAGGTAAGTCATATCAGGATTTTGATGTTTTTGATTGTTAATCCATTTCTTTAACATATCAATAGCTTTTTCATGAGAATACTCCCCCACTTTTCTAAAATCAAAAGTTAAAGTAATGAAGTATTGCCAAGCACTATAGTTAAAAGCCAAATCTATTATATTAGTTTTAACAGTCTTTAAATATTTCTTAGTTTTTTCTTCTAACTGATCAGCCGTGCTAGTTCCATTATGAATACTTCCCCTACTCATACCTTTACAATTAGAAAAAGAAGTTTTTTTAATCTTTTCCGTCCCATTAGTAAAGATTTTTTTAACTGTATTATATTCTTCGAGAAAACCGTGATTTTCACTAGAATAATGCGTCAATGTTTCAATAAAAAACACCCCTCTTCCCTATCGAACAAACGTATCAAAATTCCGTTAAGTTGGGCTTTAGTCAAGTAGAAGCCCAATCTCAACGACTTCTTGCGCACTAAAGCGCGAAGCCGTTTCGCTTAGCTATAATGTATTTATACTTTCAAAAGTATCGTACATGTCGGATATTTTTTTAGTTCTCTTATAATAAATCTTAAGTATAGCTACAGAAGTCCACTCAAAAGTTTCTTTATCTAACTCAGGTACACCAAGTGTAGTACAGAACAAATTCAAGAACGGTACCTTAGAAGTAGTAAATACCTTATTAGCAACGCCTCTAAGCCAGTTAGGAACATTAATATATTCCTGAGTAATCATATAAACATAGCGACTGTGTTTCCTAGACTGCTGCAGCCAAGAATAAAAGTTCTTATCTAAAGGAGAGTTTTTATTATATTTTTTAGACAACTCATCAATGATATAAACAACATTATCTTCAGTATCATTATAAATATCTTCTAATCTAGTAAAATACTCAATATTAAAACCAGGTATTTTCAAACTTTGTATATTTGTTTTTATTTTCCTCTTACTCCATTTTTTATATGTATCATAAACAGTGAACCAAGTTTTTCCAGTTCCTTGATAACCGTTTACGAGATATATAGCAAAATCATCTTTTATTTTTGGACTTGATTTTTGAAATAACGACATTAAATCAACTTTAACTTTAATCATATAATATTACCTTCTTTCTTTCGCCATGGGGTAAACCCCGAAGTCCACTTTTTTGTGGGCTTCTCCCCGCGTTTAATTGCTTTGCAATTATTTAGTCGCATTCGCTCCATTTATAAGAATAAGCTACACTTCGTTAGCTTCCCCACATATTACCAAACTTTCATATTCTTAATAATTGTATAGACTTTAAAAACAGCATGTGCGCTAATAGATACAGTATAAAAAGATACTAGGAAAGTTAAATAAAGGATAATAAATGTTCTACAATGTGGTGGAAAAATACTAAAAAACCAAGTAAATGCAGAACCTAAAATATTATTTAAGACATAATTGAAAGTAGCTATCATTTCACTAAAATCAGGTAATAAATTAGCTACTAACAAATTAATTGGTGTTAATACTACATTTACAATACCAGTTATTACTTTAAACAAAACCTTAAAAATAGCTTTAGCCACTATTAATCACCTCCATGTTTTGGTTTATAGCCTGTATCAGCATGTTTTGGTTGATATAAAGTATCATAGCTATCTCGTAAAGATGTAATATCTTCAAAAGCTGAAATAGCTAACATAATAATGTTATAAATCATATAAAAACAAATTAAATAATCTATAATATTCCACCATTGAGTACCAAAAAAATTCTCTAATTTAATACAAGGCAAATTTAATTTATAATTACTATTAAAAATGCCAAAATCTAAAGAATATGTAGTACAGGTATTCTTAGATAAATTTAAAACTCTATTTAAATAATTAATAGGCATTAAAACTAAATTAGATATAGCTGAATTAGTATTTAATTTAATATCACTAAAAGCATTATTTGTATCTGGTGCGCTATCATCATTTAAAGAACCATTAATATTATCTAATCTATCATTAGTTTCTTGCTGATTTTTATTTGAGTTATCAATAATGTTTTGAGTATTATCACTTTCACTAATTTCACTACTAGGATATATACGATAATCTTTAAATGCTACCCAATGCCATTTTGCTGAACTTAAAAAAAATTCATATTTAACCCAACCAGTAGTATAATCACTAGGGTCAATTTCAAAATCAAATTGAAAAGAAATTAAACTACCTACTGAAACAACACCAGAAGGACTTGTATATACACAAGAACCACCTTTAGTATAAGTTAAATTATAATTAGTAATACCAGAATGACCAATATCGCGATAATTATTTAGATAATTATTATCACTAGTACAATAATCAGCAGTTATACGCCACTTTTGACCAGGTTGAAAAGTAGTTGATAAATTATAATATCCAAAACTAAAATAAGTAAAATTAGTCTCAGCACCAGGATTACCAGGATTACGAGAACCAGTAGAATAACTAGTACCATTATTAACAACAGTTGCAGTAGTAAACATATAATCATACAATTCACTTGCTGCATTAACATGATCAGTTATAAAAAATAAACTAAAGATACTTAAAAAAATTAACAAATATTTTTTCATAACTTCAACCACCTACCAAAAAATCTACTAAAAATTTTATAAGGTAAATAAATAATAAAAATAGCTAAAATAACAAATATAATCAAAATATCAGCTATATCATTCCTGTAATAATAATCAGTAGTTAAATCATTTTTATCAATACAACTTGGTAAATTAGAATGTGAACTTTCACTGTTATACCAAAACCAAGTAGTATTAGTAGAACCATATAAATAATTAGCATCCAAATATATATCAAAATACTCAATATTTTTAGAATAGACTGGCTTTTCTTTATATGCTCTAATTGTATGCCTATCTATAACCTCATAACATGCAAAGGACTTATCAGGAACATAAAATTTCATTAATCTCCCCTCCCCCACAATAAATAAGCACATAAATTAAAACACAAAATTACTGCAGTAATAATTGGAATAAGATTACATAAATCTTTTAAAATTTCACATGCAATATCAAACATTACAATCACTTCCTTTTTTCTTTTAATTCTTTTATTTTTTTATCTAAATAAGGCTCGATTTTAGTTGGCAATAAATAACCAAAAGCAAAACCTACAGAATAACATATAAAACTCATAACAAAACTCCTTTCTTAATAAAAAAAGAAAAGCTTAAATATTTGCTTTTCCTTTTTGAGCACCTTTAACAATTTTTCTAACAATGCGATAAGTAAAAGCAAAAATTAAAACTCCGCCAATAACAGGCACTAAAGTTGTTAAGTTAGCGAAAAACTTATCAGTAGTTAAAATACCTTGTAGTGCAGTAGCTAAACCATCCATAACGCTTACAGTAGCATCACCCATACTACTTTCTCCTTTCTATCAATTATTTATTTTTTGTAAAAAAGAGATTAATCTCTTTAATACCTTATTTTTTAATGACACTTTATGACTTTCAAGATATATATTAGGAATAATATCAATAATTTCATGATTATATTGATTTATATAACCAATATAATAAGTTCCATATGTTCCTTTTATAATTTTATGGTAGTATATATCTTTGTTCAAATTGTGCCAAACTACGATAATATACATTATCTTAAGAAACTAGGAACTTCATCAGTTTCCTTTTTAGCTTTTAATAATTCAATCTCAGCTTTTTCTAAGAAAACTAATTTTTCATAAGTATCAGTTAAATGAATAACTAACACCTGATAATTATTTCCTGATTTTGAAGTTCTTTCTTCTAATGTAGCCTTAACTTCCATTTTTTGAACACTCCTTTCCTAAAATTACATACATAATATTTGCGTGGTTTTTAACTGTTATATAAAAACCTTTTCGATACAACTTATCACAATCAGCTAAAGTCATAATCGAACCTCCTCAATAACAACACTTATGTTGTTAATTAGATATTACAACAGATGTGTTTAAAAGTCAACACAAATGTTGTAAAAAATTATATAAGTATTTTAGGTGGTTTAAATGTATACAGAAAGATTATTATTAGCAAGAGAAAAAAGAGGAATGAGCCAAAAAGAATTAAGCGAAATAGTTGGTTTAAAACAACAACAATATGCAAGATACGAAAAAGGTATAAATATTATGCCAATAACTCATTTAAAGAAAATATGTATAGCTTTAAATATATCAGCTGACTACATTTTAGGACTAACGAAAGAAATAAAAAGTTATAAATAAAAAAAGACTAATGATTAGTCTTTTTATTAATTAATTCAAAAATGATATTGTAAGTTAAATTAAATAATTTATTTAAATTGATACCACCTACAATAACAAACATTAATGCAATGCAATCTTTAAAAGTTAACATAAAACTCCTTTCTAAGATATTTAAAGCCATTTTAAGCTTAATTTAGTCTTTTTAATATAATTAGTTATGTAACTTGTTAAAATCATCAAAAATAGCTATTTTTAGCCTATTTAAAGGCATTCTAGCACTTTTTAAAATGGTACACAGTCCATCAATTATACGAAGTTGTTAAATTATCTAATTTCTATATAATCAATTCTTTTAATAAGTACTATACTAGTACAAT
>CAKPMC010000016.1 GCA_934167875.1 uncultured Bacilli bacterium
TTGACTATAAATGTTCATATGATATAGAATTAAAATATAAATAAAATGGTGCGGTTGAAATTACAATAAAGAAAAAACTATCGAATAGATAGTTTTTTTTCTTTTATTTTGGTAAAATATAACTGTGATGTATATGAAAGATGGAATTTTAGTAATTAATAAACCTAAAAATATTACTAGTAGAGAAGTAGTTAATATAGCATGTAAAAAATTAAATACTAGGCATATTGGACATACTGGAACACTTGATCCTATAGCTACAGGTGTTTTAGTATTAGGTGTAAATGAAGGATGTAAAGTAATAGATTTATTAACTCAAGAAGATAAAATTTATGAAGCTAAAGTACTAGTAGGAGTAGAAACAGATACTCTTGATATCACCGGAAATATTTTAAATGAATATAATATAGAGAATTTAACTAGTGATGATATCGAAAAAGCACTTAGTAAATATAGAGGTAAATATAATCAAGAAGTTCCTAAATATTCAGCTATACATGTTAATGGAAAAAGATTATATGAATATGCTAGAAATAATATTGAGGTTGAACTGCCTAAAAGAGAAGTGGAAGTTTTTGATTTAGTTTTAAAAAGTTTTGAAAAATGCGATAACAGGTATACCTTTTCTATAATTTCACATGTTAGTAAAGGAACTTATATAAGAAGTCTAATTAGAGATATTGGCTTATCTTTGGGTTATCCATGTACAATGATGGAATTAACTAGAGTAAAGCAAGGAGCATTTACCATTGATCAAGCAGTAGATTTAGATGATATTAATATTGATAAGATACTTAGTATTGATAAAGCTCTAACTAATTTAAACAGTATTACAGTTGATAATGATACTGCTAAAAAAGTATTAAATGGAGCTGTTTTAGATCTAAACGTAAATAATGATAAAGTATTAATTTTAAATAGTAATAATGAACTATTAGCTATTTATGAAAGATATACAAAAGATCCAACTAAGATGAAGCCGTATCGTGTTTTTAGGAGGTAAAAAAATGAAGAAGTTAAGTGAATTATATCCAGGTTATCCTGATGATATTCTAATTAATGGTATTAAGATAAATTCTAAAGAAGTAACTGATGGTGATATTTTTGTATGTACTATGGGTGTTACTGCTGATAGACATGATTTTATCGATGAAGCTATCAAAAATGGAGCTAAAGCTGTAGTAGTCCAAAAACCTGTAAGTTGTAGTGTACCAACTATTTTAGTAGAAAACACTAATAAAGAGCTTCCATTACTAGCTAGTAGATTTTATGATAAACCAGAAACTAAACTAGACATTATTGGAATAACTGGTACTAATGGTAAAACAACAGTAGCTACTATTATTCAGGATTTAATTGGAAATGATATTTGTGGTTACTTAGGTACTAATGGTATTATATGTAGTAAATTTTCTGAATCAATTAGAAATACTACTCCTGATTCAGATCGTTTATATGGTTATTTTAAAAGGTTTGTTGATAGTGGTTGCAAAATTTTAAGTATGGAAACTTCAAGTGAGGCTTTTTATCGAGAACGTCTTCAAAATATTAAATTTAAAGTAGGAATAATAACTAATATTACTGAAGATCATTTAAATATTCATAAAACAATTGAAAACTATGTAGCATGTAAACAGAAATTAGTTATGCAAGTAGCTGATAATGGTTATTCAATATTAAATACTGATGATAAATATTATAATGAAACTAGAAAAGTAGCTAAAGGTACTATTTTAACTTATGGTAAAAATAATGCTGACTTACAGATAATAAGTTCTATGTCAACAGCTAAAAAAACTAATATAACTGTAAAATATAATAATATGAATTATAACTTTTCATCACCATTATTAGGAGAGTTTAATACCTATAATTTATGTGCAGCAATACTAGCATTACTTGCTTTAGGTTATGATATTGAAGATATTATAAAAAGAATTCCTAATATAACAGCACCACATGGTAGGGTAGAATTCTTAAATTATGGCCAAAATTATGAGATAGTTTTAGATTATGCTCATACACCAGATGCTTTTTCTAAGCTATATAAATTATTAAATGAAATAAAAAAGGGTAGAATAATCACAGTAACTGGTAGTGCTGGTGGTCGAGAAAAAGAAAAAAGAGGACCAATGGGTAAATTAGTACTAGATGAATCTGATTATGTTATTTTTACAATGGATGATCCTAGATATGAAGATGTTAAAGATATTATTTCTGACTTAGTAAGTATATCAGATAAAAATAATTATGAAATAATAGTCGACCGTAAAGAAGCTATCTATAAGGCTTTTGATATAGCTAATAAAGATGATATAGTTTTAATAGCAGGTAAAGGTATAGATAACTACATGGCTATTGAAGATAAATATTTACCATATAGTGATTTAGAAGTAATAGAAAAATATTTTAATGTATAAAATGTGCTTGTTCGATTGAAATTAAAGTTTACTAATAGTATAATCACATATAGGGAATGCTGATTGTTGAGTGCTTGCCAACTTCTATAGGAAGGAGGCTTGATATATTATGAAGAAAAAAGATTTATTAATCTCGTTTCTAATATTAATTATCATTTTATTAATAGTCTCTTTAATGATTCTATGTATAAAAAAATAGTACTCAATCTACAGAAGATTAAGTACTAACACTATTTATTAGGGTAAGTACTCAACTCGGAAAAATTAAGTATTCCCTTTTATAATGTATGAAGCTTCCTTCATCTATATACATAATACCATAATTTTTACTTTTATTCAAGCACCTTATATATTTTCTAAAAGCATAATAATTTCTTTGAATTCTTCGACAAAACTAGACATATTATTTACTAGGTGATTAAATGTTAAAGAAATTAATTAAAATGCTTTTTTCTAATTTTTCTTTATTTACGGCATCATATTCGAATAATGTTTTTCCCGAACCATTATCAAAAGAAGAAGAGGAAAAGTATATAGAAAGTTACCTAAAAGGTAATCAGGATGCTAGAAATAAACTTATTGAACATAACTTAAGACTAGTTGCTCATATCGTTAAAAAATATGATTCTAATAAAGAAGATACTGATGATTTAATAAGTATAGGTACAATTGGATTAATTAAAGGCATAGATTCATTTTCTAATAGTAAGGGTACTAAAATAACTACATACTGTGCTAGATGTATAGAAAATGAAATACTAATGTATTTTCGTTCCAATAATAAAAATCTTAAAAATGTATCCCTAAATGAATCAGTTGGCTTTGATAAGGATGGTAATGAAATAACGATATTAGATATTTTAAAAGCGCCCAAACCTGATTATGTCGATGAAATAAATAAGAAAGATAACATAAAATTACTCAAAGATTATATGGACGTTTTAACTGATCGAGAGAAAGAAATAATAATTATGAGATATGGTTTAAATAATACAGAGGAACAAACGCAGAAAAAGATAGCTAAAGAATTAAAAATATCAAGAAGTTATGTATCACGTATTGAAAAAAGAGCTCTTACTAAAATATTAAGAGAGTTTATGAAAAATAAATCAGTTAACTAATAATGTAAACAAGTGTACAAAGTAATTTAAAAAATTATTTTGTATATTTTTTTGGTTTAATTAATTCTGTTTGTGATAAAATAAGAATGTAGAGTGAGAGGATAATATGAAAGAAGTAAAAAATACTAAAAATAATAAAAAAAATACTACTATTTCAAGAAAGATAGTTAATAATAAAAAAACTAAGAGTGAACTTGCTGAAATAAATTTATCTAAGTTAGAATCAGAAATAAAGCACGACCTAAAACATACTCATATTCATGTTAAATTACCACCTTTAATAGGACTATTAGTTGTATTAATAATAATTTTTATAATGATGCATATTTTTGTACCAAGTATTGATTTAAATGGTAATAGTAAAGTGGAAATACCATATAATACTGAATATATAGAAAGTGGTGCTACTTCTAAGTTCTTTGGTAAAGATTTAACTTCTAAAATAAAAATAAAAGGTACTGTTGATACATCTAAAATAGGAACATATACAATTGTTTATGATTTAAAGGATGGCATTTTTCACATTAAAAAAGAACGTAGGGTAGTTGTGGTTGATAAAATAGCGCCTATTATAGAATTAACTGGTGAAGAAGAGGTATTTGTTTGTCCAAAACAGGAATATAGTGAAATAGGCTATAAAGCATATGATGAATATGATGGCGAACTTACTGATAAAGTTAAAGTTAATAAAAGTAAAGATAAAGTAGTTTATACTGTTAAAGATTCATCAGGTAATACTGCTTCAATTACTAGAAAACTAACAGAATTAGATAAAGAAAAGCCTACTATTACTTTAAAAGGTACTCAAACTATGCATCTAACATTAACTGATGATTTTACTGAACCAGGTTATACTGCTAATGATAATTGTAGTGGTGATATTACTAGTAAAGTAGAAGTAAGTGGAGAAGTTAAAGCTAAACAAAAAGGAACTTACACTTTAACTTATAAAGTAAAAGATGATGCTAATAACGAAACTGTTGTAACTAGAACGGTAATTATATCAGAAAAAACTGATCCTAATAGTGGTGTTATCAAACCAGGGGTTATTTATCTAACTTTTGATGATGGTCCTAGTAGCGTTACTACAGGTACTATTCTAGATATTTTAAAAGAAGAAAACGTAAAAGCTACTTTCTTTGTTACTAATAATGGTCCAGATAATTTAATTAAAAGAATGTATGATGAAGGACATACTGTAGCACTACACACTGCTAGTCATAAATATGCTACTGTTTATGCTTCAGTTGATGCTTACTTTAATGATTTAAATATTGTTAGTAATCGTGTTAAACGTATCACAGGACAAACCAGTAAAATAGTACGTTTCCCAGGAGGAAGCAGTAATACTGTTAGTAGACATTACTGTAAAGGTATAATGACTACTTTAAGTAGTGAGCTATTTAATAGAGGATATCGTTACTATGATTGGAATGTAGATTCAGGAGATGCTTATAAAGCGCGAACTAAAGAAGCAGTTTATAAAAATGTTACATCAAACTTATCTAAAAATAAGGCTAATGTAGTACTAATGCACGATATTAAAACTTGGACTAGAGATGCACTTCGTGATATCATACGTTATGGTAAAGATAATGGTTATACATTTGAAGCTATTGATATGAATACCCATATGGTAAGACAACATATAAATAACTAATAAAGAAAAGAAATTATTCTTTTCTTTTACTTTATCTAAAAAATTATATATAATATTAATGGTGGTTAAATGAAATGTTATCCTAATATGTATCAAAAAAGTATTTATAATATTAATTATAAGAAATTAAAAAAGTTAGGTATTAAGTGTTTAATATTTGATCTAGATAACACAATAGCTTTAATAGACCAACATGTAATAACTAATGAAACTAAGAAATTATTACTTGATTTAAAAAAAGATTTTAGAATAGTTATTATATCTAATAATGTTACTTCAAGAGTAAAAAGTTATGCTGATTATCTAGAATGTGATTTTGTAGCTAACTCTATGAAACCACTTTCTAAAGGGTACCATAAGATTAGAAAGAAATATCATTTATCAAAAAAAGAAATGTGCATGATAGGGGATCAAATAGTAACTGATATTTATGGTGGTAATAGATATAATATATTTACTATTTTAGTAGATCCACTTGGTACAAAAGATTTAAAAATAACTAGTTTAAATCGTTTTATAGAAAGAAAGATTTTAAAGCGATACGAAAAGAAACAAATTATGAAAAAAGGTGTTTATTATGAGTAAGAAGAAATATTGTTTAGGTTGTGGTGTTTTACTACAAGATGAAAATATTACCCAAGAAGGTTATGTCACTAGTCTAGAAAATAATATATGTCAAAGATGTTTTAGAATGAAAAATTATGGTGAATATCAGGTAGTAGCTAAATCAAATGAAGAGTATATTGAAATATTAAAATCAGTTGGTAAAACTAAAGATTTAGTACTTCATATTGTTGACTTAGTAAATCTTGATAAAGATATTCATAATATTCGTGAGTATTTACCTAATAAAATGATTTTAGTTTTAAATAAAAGAGATGCTCTTCCTAAGAGTGTCAAAGATGAAAAGATTATTGATTATATAAAGAGTTTAGATGTAGATTATGAAGATATCGTAATTATTAGTGCTAATAAAAACTATAATTTAGATTTATTGATGAAAAAAATAAAGAAACATAAAACTTCAAATAAAGTATATGTGGTAGGTCATACTAATACCGGTAAAAGTAGTTTAATTAATAAGTTGATTCATGATTACTCAGAAAGTACTAATGAGCTTACTATTTCACCTCTTCCTAGTACTACCTTAAATACAGTTACTATCGTTTTAGATAAAGATTTAGTTTTAATAGATACTCCAGGATTAGTAGATAGAGGTAATATTACTAATTATGTAGATAGTAATAATTTAAAAAAGTTAATTCATAAGAAGGAAATGAAACCTAAAACTTATCAAATTAAAAAGGGTCAATGTTTAGTAATAGGTGATATTTGTAGAGTTGATTATGTTGATGGTGATAGAAATAGTTTTACACTATATATTCCTAATGGATTAAAGGTAAAGAAAATGAATGCTAATCGTCAAACTATTATGAAAGATTTATCAAAAACTACTTATGAAATGAAATATCGTGAAGATCTAGTTATTAACGGATTAGGCTGGATTAAAATAGTAGAAAAAGGTGTATTAGATATTTATATTGATAAGAATGTTGAAACATTTACTAGAAGGAATTTTATATAGTTTTATGAAAAAAATAGTAATATCAGGAAGCAGCAAATTACAAGAAGAATTAATTATCTGGAAAAAACACTTTGAACAAAAACGATATGAAGTAATTGATTACCCTAAACAAATTAGTAAAGAAAATTTGAAAGACGCTTATAAAGGTTTTTATGAGAGCTTAGAAAAAGCAGATGTTTTATTCTTAATGAATGAAGAAAGAAAAGGAATAAAGGGTTACATTGGTTCAAGTAGTATGGCTGAAGTAATTTATGCAATAATGTTAAACCAAATTCATAATAAAAAAATAGAAATTTATATTTTAAATATGCCTAGTAAAGAAGTAAATTGTTATGATGAAATAAAATTATTTTTAGAAACTGGTTGGATTAAAATTTATAAATAATTGGAGAATTAAATGGAAGATAAGGTAATAGGTGTAGATAAACCTATTTTAGAGCAATTAAAAATATTAGAAATAATTCTACTAAAAAATAAGAAGCTAAAAAAACTACTAGAAAGATTAGCTAATACTAATTTAAAAAATTATTATGTAGCTGCTGGTTGTATTAATCAAACTGTTTTTAATTATTATCATGGTTATCCTTTAATGAATGGTATAAAAGATTTTGATATTGTTTATTTTGATAATGATATCTCTTATGAAAAAGAAGATAGTATTATAAAAGAAATAAATAATTTAGTTTATGATTTAAATATTATATGTGATGTAAAAAATGAAGCTAGAGTTCATTTATGGTATAACGAAAAATATGGTAAACAGATAGAACCATATACAAGTGTAGAAGATGCCATTGACTCTTGGGGTACTAGTATTACTTGTTTAGGAGTTAGACTTGAAAATAATAAGTTGGTTGTTTATGCTCCATATGGATTAAACGATTTATTTTCTATGACTATTAGACCAATAAAGAAACAATTTACTAAAGAACAGTACGAAATAAAGACAAGTAAATGGAAGAAAAACTGGCCCAAACTAAATATCTTGCCATGGGATGAATAAAAAATAGAAAGAAGTTTTTTAATTTCTTTCTATTTTATTTAGATACGATTCCATATGTTTCATGTTCAGGATCCCAAAATACCATGTTATCAATTGGTTTATAAGTTAAGTATCCATTAATTATAAATATTATACTTATTAGAATAAGACTTATAATATTTATTACTTTATAATCTCCTTTCTTTAAGAATATACTACCCATAACTTGACCAAACATAATTGCTAAAAATAGTAGAATAAAAGTAAATATCATATTTTCACCAAATCTTAAATAAACAGGGATGTAAATAACTAAAAATATCGCTATTGTAGCAACACTACTTACAAGATTTGTTAAGAAAATATTTTCAAAGTGAAACTTTCTTCTTATTATAAAAAGTCCAAAGTAAAATAAGAAGAAACAACTAAATACCATTTTCATGTGTTGAAAGATACTCTCATTGGTGGGAAAAATGGCTGCTATGATATCATTTTGAAAGATATCAAATAAAAAGTGAGCTGGAAAGCATAAACAAAAGATGATAATACTACTAATTAAAATATATTTAAAATTTTTCATGTATTTAATATATCACTAAAATTAAGTAGATTTTGTCGAAAGATGTGTTATAATAAATTTGATTTTGTTGGGAGGGTTTTAAATGAAAAAGGTTGAAAGAGAATATAATAAGTTTAAAAAAGAAGTAGAGAAAAGACAAGATATAATTACCATGCTAGAATCAATCGAAGTACTTGGTAGGTATTTACCTGATGAAGAAATAAAGTCTGATAGATTTTTTAAACTTGCATGTTATAAAGATCTAACTCATATAGAAATTGATATTGCTCATACTAGTTTTTATCGTTTATTTGATAAATTGCTACCAGGATTAATAGCACACGATTTTTTTATTGTTTTAGAAAGAAGTATTGATGGCCTTGATAAATGGTTAGGAGACGTTGATACAGCTGATATAATAGGCTGTAAAAAAGTAGCTGAATTAAAGCGAGATTATTATAATATGAAATATTCTTGTGATGTATTAAAACGTCGTAAAGAAATAGAAGGTAAAGGTGTAGATGTAATAAGCTTTCTTGTAGATCATGGAATGTATGAGGTTCTAATTAATCTCTTTGTTTCAGATGAAGTTACTTTAGGACAAAAGTATAATATTCTTTGTAAAGTGTTGAAAACAGAAGATTTCATTTTTGGAGAATTTTTGGATATAGTTCCTTCTACTTATATGATTGAAGAATGGGATTCTAAAATTAAAAAAGAAGCTTTTACTAAAATACTAACTGATAATTTAAAAAAAGTTAGCGATAAATATAGAAAAATGTTTAACATTATGGTTATTAACAATATTAATAGTGATGAAAAATATGATTGCTTATCAGTTAATAGAGAAGATAATTTTGTTAAATTTTTTATACAACATAATTTAATTGATATAAATGAAATAACTTTTGAATATAATGGTATAACAATTACTGCAGCAGCTGGAGCTTTTATTAAAAGAAGATATAATTTAGCTAGATATTTATATGAATTACCTAGTTATACTGAAACTGATTCTAAGATAAGAGATGATTCTGATATGGTGTTATTATCATTATTAGATTATAATAATTTCAGTTGGTTAATTAATAGAAAAAATTTTACTAATACAAGTGATAAAATGCTTTATATTTTAGGTTCCTTTGATAAAATTAATAGTAGCGATTCAGGTTATAAATATACTAAAGAGGATATTGATCCAATAATTGATCCCTTAATTAGAAAAACTAAAAAGGAAAATTATAGAGAGGTAAAAAAGGCATTAACTGATAGAAAAAATCAAAAATTAGTATCGGCAAATGAGCAAGTATTGCTAGAACAAAAAAGACAACAGTTTACTGCTATGTTAAGAAGTCTAAATGATACTTTATTAGAAAGTGTACCAGCTAAGAAAAAGATAAAAGAAGTAGAGTTTAAAAAATAGTAAGTAATGAAATTTTTTCCTTGAGTTCATAATAGAATGTAAAGAGACAATTAAATTTCAATTTTATTTGTTGATAGTTATAATAAGTTTATTTTATTAGGAGAAATTTATGAAAAAGACTATAATCAATGAGCTAAATATTGAAGGGTATAAAAAACTTCATGAAGAAATGCTTAAAATAAACAATTTAGAACATAGAAGTGTAATTAGTACTATATCAATGTCTGTTATTGGCTTTGTAGCTCCAATAATGTTATCAATTGCATTAAAAGAATTTATTATTGTTTTCCTATTATTAAGTTTAGCTATTGAAACCTGTCTTCTTCCATATGCTTTAATAAGCTTTTCTGTATTGCAAAAGAAAAAAACAAAATTTAAAAAATTGATTAGTAAGGAATATCCAGATGTTGATACTGAAATAGATATGTTAGAATTACAGAAAAAGTTAGAAGCTACTAAAGAGATGAAAGTAAATAATATTGACCAAAAAAATGAACAGAAAAAATTAGAAACTATTAAAGAAGAAAATACAAACAAAACTTATATTGACACTAAAAATACTGATGAAGTAGTTGAAGATAATATACAAGCTTTACCTGTTGATCAACAAGTAACAGTAAAACCATTAATGAAGATGAAGACGATTAAGTAATTGTAGAATTTTAGGAGGTAATACTATGGATAATACTAATATTATTAATGAAATACGTAGTAAAACTGATATTGTTGATATTATTTCTAGTTATTTACCTCTTACACAAAAGGGCAAAAACTTTTTTGGAGTTTGTCCTTTTCATGATGATACTAATCCTTCAATGAGTGTATCACGTGAAAAACAGATTTATAGATGTTTTTCTTGTGGTGCTAGTGGTAATGTGTTCAATTTTATAATGGATTATGAACATGTTTCGTTTAAAGAGGCTTTATCTATTTTGGCTAATAAAACTGGTATTGAAATTAAGGGAATTAGATTAGATAAAAAAGAGTCTAAGTATGATAAATTATATGAAATATATGAACTTGCTCATAAATATTATCAAAATAATATGAATAGTAGTTATGCTAAAAAGGCAAAAGAATATTTAAACAATCGTCATATTGATGAGGATATGATTAAAGAATATAAAATTGGATTAAGTTTAGATAAAAATGATAACTTAACTAAGTTATTATTATCTAAAGGATATGATTTAAATACTTTAAATAATATTGGTTTAACTAATTATGATAAAGATGTTTATACCAATAGAATTATGTTCCCATTATATGATTTGAATGGTAGAGTAGTAGGATTTTCGGGAAGACGTTATGATGGTATTAAAGAAAATAAGTATGTAAATACTAAGGGAACTAATATCTTTCAAAAGGGTGAGACTCTTTATAATTATCATAATGCTCGTGAGTTTGTTAGAAGTAAAAATCAAGTAATCGTTATGGAAGGTTTCATGGCTGTTATTCGTACTTTAACTACAGGAATTAAGAATGTAGTAGCATTAATGGGAACAGCTATGACTAAGGAACAAGCCAATTTAATAAAAAGATTATCTACTAATGTCGTACTATGTTTTGATGGCGATGAACCAGGTAGAAAAGCCTGTCTTGATAACGGTAATGAACTTGAAAAACTAGGTTGCGATGTTAGTATCGTTGAACTAGATGGTGGACTTGATCCTGATGATTATATTTTAAAATATGGTAGTGATGATTTTAAAAATTTAGTCAAAAATGCTATAACTTTGAGTGATTATCGCATAAAACGTCTAAAAAAGAATATAAATTTAAATAGTGATTTAGAAAAAACGGAGTATATTAATAATGTTTTAGCAGAAACTAGTAAAATAGAAGATGAAATTCATCAAGAATTCATATTAAAAAAACTTGCAAAAGAGTTCAATATAAGTTATAATACCCTAGAAAAAAGATTATTATCCTTTGAAAAAGAAAACAGTAAAGAAGAGAAAAAAACAGAACAAGAAGTAGTGATTAAACCAAATCAAATAGAGGTTAAAAAGGATAAATATTATATAGCAACAAATGCCTTATTATACTATATGTTAGTTAATAAAAAATGCCTAGAGTACTATAATAGTGGTAAAATTAATTTTCTGAATGAAGATGAAAGATATTTAGCTAGTGAAATTTCTTATTATGAACAAAAATATGGTATAATAACACCAGCTGACTTCTATACTTATTTACAGACTAAAGAAGAATTACTTAAAGTATTAAATAGAGTATTAGAATTAGAGTTAGATCAAGAAGTAACAGAAAAAACGATTCTAGATTATATCAAAACACTCAAAGATTATCGCTTAAAACAAGAAATTAATCGTTTAGAAAAAGAATTAAAAGATGAAAATGATGTAATGAAACAAGCAAATATTGCGCTAAAAATTGCAGAGCTAAGAAAAAATCAAGAATTGTAAAATGGGGAGTTGACTAAAATGACAAAAGAAATCAAAACATTTGATGAAAGAAAACAAAGTTTATTAGAATTAGGAAAAAAGAATGGTTTTATAACTTATGAACAATTAGCTGAAGAATTAAAGGGTCTTGAAGTAGATAGCGATTCACTAGATGATTTATATAATTTTTTAGTAGATAATAATATTGAAATTACTTCTGATGATGCTGAACCAGCAAGTGATGATGAAGATGATGGTGGTTTAGTTGATTTAGAAGATTTGGCTTTATCAAAAGATATCAAAATTAATGACCCAGTTCGTATGTATTTAAAGGAAATTGGTAGAATAAACTTACTTACTTCAGATGAAGAGTATGAATATGCGCTACGTGCTGAACAAGGTGATGAATATGCTAAAAAAATGCTAGCTGAATCAAATCTTCGTTTAGTTGTATCTATAGCTAAACGTTATGTAGGACGTGGAATGTTATTCCTAGATTTAATTCAAGAAGGAAATATTGGTTTAATGAAAGCAGTAGATAAATATGATCCATCTAAAGGATTTAAATTTTCTACATATGCAACATGGTGGATACGTCAAGCAATTACTAGAGCTATTGCTGACCAAGCTAGAACTATTCGCGTTCCTGTTCATATGGTTGAAACAATTAATAAATTAGCTCGTGTTCAAAGACAATTAACTCAAGAATTAAACCGTGAACCAACTGATGAAGAAATAGCTAAAAAACTAGGTATTAGTATTGATAAAGTACGTGAAGTATATAAAATTAGTCAAGATCCAGTATCTTTAGAAACACCAATTGGTGAAGAAGATGATTCTCATTTAGGAGATTTCATCAAAGATGAAAGAACAATGTCTCCAGAAGAATATGCAACAGCTGAAATGCTAAAAGAAGAATTAAGTGGTGTTTTACTTACTTTAACTGATCGTGAAGAAAGAGTATTAAGGTTAAGATTTGGACTTGATGATGGACAATGCAGAACTCTAGAAGAAGTTGGACAAATCTTCGGTGTAACCAGAGAGAGAATTCGTCAGATTGAAGCTAAAGCTTTACGCAAATTAAGACATCCATCACGTTCTAGAAAATTAAAAGATTTTTTAACTAATTAAGACTAGAGATAGTCTTTTTTTCTTGCTATAATTAAGTAGGTGAAAAATATGAAAGTAAAACTAAATAAACGTTTGCAAAAAGTAGCTGACCTAGTAGAAGAAAATAAAAGCATAATTGATGTTGGTTGTGATCACGCCTTTTTAAGTATCTATTTAACTCAAAATAAAAATCCTAAATATGTGATTGCCTCTGATATAAAAGAAGGTCCCCTTAATCACGCAAAAGAAAACTGTAAAAAATACCAAGTATTAGATAAAATCAAATTAAAATTAGGACCAGGTATAGAACCTATAGATAATAAAATTGATACTATTATCATTTCTGGTATGGGTGGATACAATATGATAGGAATTCTAAAATATAAAAGAGATTTATATAAAAATGTAGATACTATTATTTTATCTCCTAATAGTGATAGTGATAAAGTTAGAAAAGAAATATGTAAACTAGGCTTTTATATAGATGAAGAAGTCTTAGTAAAAGAAAATAATATTATTTATGTAGTTATTCGTTTTAAAAGAGGAAGACACAAATACCATACTTGTGATTACCTATATGGACCAGTGTTAATCGAAAAAAAGGACACTTTGTTTTTAGAGTATTTAGAAAAAGAAAACATAAGAAAACAAAAACTATTAGAAATTTTACCTAAAAAGTATATAGGTAAGCGTATAGAATTAAAAAAAGATTTAAGACATATTGGTAAAATACTAAAAAACTGTTATAATGAAAATATAAAGTAGGAGGATATAAGTATGATTTGTGAATTTATTAAAATGAGAGAGGATGGCAGATTTGAAGTTGGAGTTAATGTTAAAGGTATATCATATAGTGAGAGTAAAACTTGGGCTCCAGCTAGAACGTCTGTAATTGCCAGAAATCAAAATATATGTAATATGGACGGAAAATTAGGTAAAGAAAACTATGAAGTTACTATTAATTTTCCAAGTACTAATAATAATTATTTAATTAAATTTTTTGATCCAACTAGTAATAGTATTGAAACAGCTAAAAGTGTCGTTAATTTAGTAGGTAGTATTGTTAAAAATAAGTCATTAGCTGGTGCTGGAGAAGTTTTATTACCTAAAATCTGTGATTTAAATAGTAATGAAATTGGTAAAGTAGAGTATATGCGCGAAGATAACTATAACTACCTTAAAATAACTGTTAAAGGCGTAGAACTTAATTGCTATACAGTTGGATTAGGTAGAAAAGGTATTTATATTTGTATATATAATAATCAAAATCAATTAGTAGCAGTTGTTTCTAAAAAATTAACTGTAAGAAATGGTAGATCACAATACACTATGTACATGGTATCTGATGAATGGTGTGAATATATTACTATTGTTACCGAAATAATTCATCAAATGGATTATGAAGAACATGATCAAAACACTAATACAATAGTAGGAAATACTTTAAACACATGGCAAAAAGGTTTATTAGCCAAATATGATCCTAATTTTATTTCTGGCGTTATAGCTAGAGAAGATCCTAGTAATCTTCCAGAAAATATGCCATTAGTAAAAGAAATGAGACATCAAGCTCAAACTAATCCAAGACTAATGATAAAAAGAATAATGACTATATTAACTTTTTTAATAATAGCTATATTTTTCTTCTTGGCATTTACTAAGAAAATATAAAAGCGTCATCAGACGCTTTTTCTTATATAAAAAATGTTGGATTATTATCATTAGCATCATAACTACTAGTATCATTAACTCTGGTATTACTTATACTGGTATTACTAGTTTTAACTACTTCATTAGTATTGTTAGAAGTTACATTACTGTTTTTTGATACTGTTCTTGGAGAATCATCTTTAACAGCACCCATTATTTTAAACATTGTTTTAGCATTATTAAACATCGGTTTTACTTGATAAAAGATGGGAATGGCTTGATTAACTACATTTAAAGTTTTACTAGCACCATTTAAAAAACCACTAAAACTAAATTTACTAAGTAAACCTCTACCAATTCCACTTTTACTAGCTAATCCAGCAGAACTACCCATTTTACCAAGGCCTGCTAAATTAGCAGTTTGATAAATATTACTAGCCATATAAGGATTATAAAAACCATTTCCAAACATACTAAATCTTCCTTTCCTTTACCATATTATATGAAAAAGAAAAAAAATGTTTAAAAAAAGAAATGATTATGCTATACTATCTTATAGAATAGGAAGTATAAAGGGTTGATAGTATGAACATATTTATAAGTACTTATCATATTGTTAGAGATATTTTTTCTTTTCCACTTAAAATAGTAGCTCAATCTAAGAAAAAACAAATTCAAAAAGAGTTATTAGAAGAACAAGAAAAAAGACAAAAACAACTATTACAAGAAACAATAGGGACTATTTCTTCTACTAGTAAAGCAGAAGAATTATTAACTGATAAGACACAAGATAAAAAAGATTTAGTTACCTTTAATTATCAAGTAAAAAATGATATGGGTAAAATTATTAAAAGTTCTTTTGATGCTAAAAGTATTAGTGAAGTAGAAGCTTTTTTAACTAATGAAGGTTATGAAATAATAAAAATCGAACCACGTAAAAAGTTTAGTTTAGATATGAATGTATCTATTTTTGGTTCACATTTAAGTAAAGGCGATTTAAGTTTTGCTTTAACTCAATTATCAACTTATATTAAAGCTGGTATTCCTTTAGTAGACTCAGTTCGTATATTAGCTAAACAAACTGAAAAAGTATCAAAAAAGAAAATTTATGAACGAATTGTTTATGATTTAGTAGCTGGAGAAAGTTTTTCTAAAGCTCTTGAGAATCAAAGCAATGTTTTTCCTAGATTACTAATTAACATGGTAAAAGCCAGTGAAATGACAGGTGATTTGCCAGCAACCCTTGATGAAATGAGTGATTATTATACTTCTATTGATCGTACTAAAAAACAAATGATATCAGCTCTTACTTATCCAAGTATCATTTTTATTGTATCAATAGCTGTAGTAATCTTTTGTTTAATGTATGTTGTACCAAGCTTTGTTAAGATGTATGCTGAAACAGAGTCTAGTCTACCAGCTATAACTGTGTTAACAATTAATGCTAGTAATTTTATAACTAAATATTATTTACCAATCGCAATCGGTATAGTTACCATAATAATAGTCTTCATATTACTATATCAAAATATTAAGTCATTTAGACGAGGTGTTCAAACAATATTAATGAAAACACCAGTTATTGGTAAGATAATAATTTATAGTGAAGTTAGTATGTTTACCAGAACATTTGCTCAGTTATTAAATCATAATGTACATATAACTGATAGTATGGCTATTTTATCAAAAATATCTAGTAATGAAATTTATAAAGAAATAATTATGAATACTTTAGATACTTTAAGTAAAGGTGGAAAAATATCAGAATCATTCCATGGTCAATGGGCATTTCCAGTAGTAGCATATGAAATGTTAGTTACAGGTGAATCTACTGGACAATTGGGTGATATGATGGAAAAAGTTGCTAATCATTATAGCGATTTACACAAAAATGCTATCACAACAGTTAAAAGTTTAATTGAACCAATTACTATTATTGTTTTAGCATTTGCTGTTGGATTTATTTTATTATCAATAATTATCCCTATGTTTGATATATATGGAGCTGTTGGTAATATGAAATAGGGGGATTTAGTATGGATTTGTATATTATAATTTTCTTCATATTAGGAACTGTTTTAGGTTCCTTTTATGCTGTAGTTGGTTATCGATTACCTAAGAATGAATCAATAATAAAACCAAAACATTCATACTGTGATAATTGTCATAAAAAATTGTCTTGGTATGAACTAATACCAATCATTTCTTATATCATTCAACTTGGTAAGTGTCGTAATTGTAAGCAGAAAATTCCAGTAATGTTACCATTTATTGAATTGATTACTGGAGCACTTTTTGCTGTTAGCTATTATTCTTTTGGAATTAGTTATGATTTAGTTATTGCTCTTACATTAGTATCACTATTTAGTATTGTTATTGTTAGTGATTTAACTTATATGATTATACCAGATGAAGTAACATATACTTGTGCCATTATAATTGCAATTACTAACTTTTTAAATCTTGGTTTAAAAGATGGATTAATTCAACTTGGTAGTGGTGTTTTGACATTTATGGCTATGTATTTAATTATGTTACTTGGAAATGCTATGTTTAAGAAAGAATCACTAGGTGGGGCTGATATAAAACTAATGTTAGTTGCAGGTTTAACATTACAGCCGATTTTAGGATTAATGGTAATTTTTATCTCCAGTGCTATAGCTCTTCCGGCATCAATTTTAGTTTATGTAACCAGTCGTGAACATATATTACCATTTGGACCATTTATAGTTGCTTCAATACTATTATTTTTCTTATTAAAAATAGATATAAATACTTTTACAGGACTACTTCATTAGTCCTTTTTTTGTGCTTGAAAAATAGCTGAAAATAATATCAAAATAAGGTACAATTTCGTTGACAGTTATACCTAAAAAAGGTAAAATTATATATAGAGGATAGTGGTGAGTATATGATGAAAAATTTTATTAAAAAACATAAGCAACAAACCATAGTTGCAGCTAGTATTTTAATTTTATTAGTAGTAACTATTGGAACAAGTTTTGCTTTTTTTAATTATGCTAAAAAAGGTACAACTGAAAACAGTATTAAGTTAGGTGAAATTACTTTTAAGTATACTGAAAATGGTACTAATGGTAATGGTATTACTATAACTGATGCTTTTCCAATAAGTGATGAAGAAGGAAAAACTAAGACTGATAAAGGGAACTATTTTGATTTTAAAGTAGAAGCTAACTCAACAAGAAGTAATATTGAATATGAAGTAGTGGCAGAGCCAACTAAAAATAATACCTTACCACTTGATGCCATTAAGTTTTATTTAACTGAACTAAATAATAGTGAAGAAACAGTAATAGATAGCTGTTTAAATGCTGATGGAATAGTTAAAACTTTAGATAAGTTTACCAATACTACTATTACTGGTCAAACAGGTAAAACAATTTATCAGGAAACAATACTTACTAATACTAAAGGCTATTTAAAACAATTTAGAGCAAGAATGTGGATTAGAGATGGCTTAGACATTTCTGATGAAAAATATGAAAATAAAAGCGGTCAAATAAGAGTTAATGTTTATGCTAACGCTGATCGTTCAACCGCAGCAACTGATACTACTACACCAGAAGATACAAGAGTAGAAAGAGTAACAGCTAATAATAAATATTTATTTACAGCTGTTACTAATGAAAAATATCAATATGAATTAGTAGTGCCAAATGAAATTGATAATGTTGATATTAGTGTAATAACTACAAATATGAGTGCTAAAACATCTATTACACCAACAGAATTATTAACAAGAAGTCAAATATATAGTTTAGCTGTTGGAGAAAATTTCTTTAAAGCAACCGTTACTAGCGATGATGGAACTAAAAAACAAGATTATGTTTTAAAAGTTACGAGAGAAAAATCTAGTAACACCGGTTTAAATAGTTTAACAGTAGGAAATTATGAATTAAAACCAAGCTATTCTGATAATAATGATATTTATGAAGTACAAGTTCCAAATGAAATCACAAGTGTTGATGTTAATGCTGTTGCTAAAGAATCAACTCAGACTATTAAAGGAACTGGAACATATAATTTAAATGTTGGATCTAATGAAGTAATTGTTAATGTAACAAGTGAAAATGGAACAGTAAGAACAATTAGAATTAATGTTATTAGAAAATTACCAAATGATGCAAGTATCAATAATGTTGGAGTTAATAATTATGCGTTAAACCACTTAGAAGGAAACATTTATACTGTAGAAGTTCCTTATGGAGTTGGTGAAATAGAAATAGCTAATATTTCTACTACTGGAGCTAATGTTACAGGAATTGGCAAGAAACAATTAAATGTTGGAAATAACGATTTTGAAGTAGCAGTAACAAGTGCTAGTGGTGAGACAACAATTAAATATATAATTCGTGTTATTAGACAAAAAGATGCAAATAATGATTTGAAAAATTTAAATTTAACAAATTGTACAATCAGTCCGCAATTTGATAAAGACACACTAGAATATACTTGCGAAGTAGAAAGCAATGTAACAGAAACAATAATTACAGCTGAGCCTTTAAGTAATGAAGCTAAGGTAGCTGGTATTGGAAAGAAAACGTTAGCTTATGGAGTAAATACCGTAACAGTTACAGTAACAGCACAAAATGGAGAAACAAAGACATATACAATCACAGTAACAAGAAAAGCAAGTAGTGATACTACGCTAAAGAGTCTAACAGTATCAAGTGGAACATTAACACCAACCTTTGATGGAAGTAAAACAGAATATACAGTAAGTGTTCCATATAGCGTATCAACAATAACTATTGCTGCAACAGCAACAAGTAGTGAAGCAACAGTAAGTGGAACAGGAAACAAAGAATTAGTTGTTGGAACAAATAAAATAGAAGTTACAGTAACAGCACAAAATGGAGAAACAAAGACATATACAATTACAGTAACAAGAGAAAAAGATACAGATAATACATTAAAGAGTTTAAGTTTAACAAGCTGTACATTATCACCAACATTTAATGGAAATACAACATCATATACATGTACAGTAGAAAATAATGTAACAGAAACAACAGTAACAGCTATTGCAACAAGTAGTGTAGCAACAGTAACAGGAACAGGAACAAAACAATTAGTTGTAGGAACAAATACAATAAATATTACAGTAACATCACAAAGCGGATCAATAAAGACATATCAAATAGTAGTAACAAGAAAAGCAAGTAGTGATGCTAGCTTAAAAGAATTAACAGTATCAAGTGGAACATTAACACCAGAGTTTGATGGAAGTAAAACAGAATATACAGTAAGTGTTCCATATAGTGTAGCAACAGTAACAGTAGGAGCAACAGCAAATAATAGCGAAGCAACAGTAACAGGAACAGGAGATAAAGAACTAGTTGTAGGAAGAAATGTAATAGAAGTAAAAGTAACAGCAGGAGATAAAACAGAAAAGACATATACAATTACAATAACAAGAGCACAAGATAGTGATAATACATTAAAGAATTTAACAGTAACAAACCATACATTAACGCCAGCATTTACAAGTGAAACAACAGCATATGAAACAACAATAGAAAATAGCGAAACAAGTATAGAAGTAATAACAGAAACAACATCAGCAAATGCAAAAGTAACAGTTAGTGGAAATAGTAACTTAAAAGTAGGAACAAATACCGTAACAGTTACAGTAACAGCACAAAATGGAGAAACAAAGACATATACAATCACAGTAACAAGAAAAGCAA
>CAKPMC010000017.1 GCA_934167875.1 uncultured Bacilli bacterium
TGTATTAATTACAAAACACCACAAGAATTATTCAATGAGTATTTATGTGAATGTTGCACTTGATTTGACAAATTATCATACAAAAAAAATAAGTGATTATTCACTTACTTCTTCAACTTTTTCATCTTTACGAGCTGTTCTTAATTCTCTAGCACTAACTCTAACTTTAGTTCCATCTTCTAATCTAACTACTTGAAGATTGATTCCTTGTTTTTTACGAGTTGCATTTAAGGCATGAGAACGTTTATTTCCGAATAAAGGTTTTCTATTGGTAACTTTAACTGCCATTTTAATTCCTCCTTTGATACATAAATTAACTTGCGCTTATAACTTTATCATATATTTTGACTTTAGTCAATTTATTTTCTTGTTTTTTCAACTAATTTACCGTTTTTCAAGTAAATTATCATCTTTTGTGGTAATATATCTATAGGGAGGTAATTATGTATACACCACTTTATGTTAAAACTAATTATTCGTTATTATCTAGTTTAATTACTATTGATAAATTAATAGCATATTGTCTTGAAAATCATTTTACCTCAATAGCTATAACTGATAATAATATGTTTGGTATGATGGAATTCTATAAAAAATGTAAGAAAAATAATCTTAAACCAATCATAGGATTAGAGGTTAGTTTAGAAAATGGAAAAGTATTGCTTTATGCTAAAGATTATAAAGGTTATTTAACTTTATGTAAGTTGGATACTCTTAAGTCTACTAAAACTATTACTTTAGATGATATTAATACTTATCATGATAGTGTTATCATTATAGTACCTTTTAAGTATAATGAATTATATAATGAGTTAAATAATATTAATATTCCTGATTTATACATTGGCTATTCTAATAAACAAGAAGAAAAGGAAAGCCTTTTATATACTAAAAACATTGTGTTTATAAAAGAAAGTTTATATATTGATACCAAAGAAACAGAGTATTTAAAGTATTTATTAATGATTCGCGATGGTAAAACGATAAGCGATGATATTAATTATGAAATTGATAATCATAGTTTAAATATAACTAATATTTACGATTATACTAGTAATGAAAATTTATTTACTACCAATAAAATCAGCGATATGTGCAACTTAGAGTTTCCTAAATCAGAATTACTACTTCCTATTTATAAAGAAACTAATGGTTTATCTAGTCATGATTATTTAACTGAATTATCTAAATTTGGTCTACAAAAAAGATTAAATAATAAAGTAACTAATAATTACGTTGAACGTTTGAATTATGAATTGTCTATTATCAAAAAAATGGGCTTTTCTAATTACTTCTTAGTTGTTTATGACTTTATAAAATATGCTAAGAAAAATAAAATATTAGTTGGGCCTGGTAGGGGTAGTGGAGCAGGATCATTAGTATGTTTTTGTTTAGGAATAACAGATATAGATCCTATTAAGTATGATTTATTATTTGAACGTTTCTTAAATCCAGAAAGAGTTACTATGCCAGATATTGATACTGATTTTCCTGATATTTATCGTGATCAAGTAATTAATTACGTTGTTGAAAAATATGGCATTAAAAGAGTCAGCGGTATTGTAACCTTTGGAACTCTAGCTGCAAAACAAGCCTTAAGAGATACTTCACGTGTATTAAATATTCCTAATTATCAAATTGATTTAGTATCAAAACAAATTCCTAACTTTACTAAAGATAAACTTGCTACTTTATATCAGAAAAATAGTGAATTAAAATCCTTGATAGATAGTGATCATAAGCTAACTAAGATGTATAAAATAGCTTCTTATATTGAAGGTTTTCCTCGTCATACATCAAGCCATGCTGCTGGTATTATAATGTGTAGTAAAGACTTAGATGAAGTTATTCCACTAACCTTGTCTGATAATATGTATTTATCAGAGTTTACCATGGAATATTTGGAAGAATTAGGCCTATTAAAAATGGATTTCTTAGGTTTGAAAACCTTAACTACTATTATGAATATAATTAGTGATATAGAAAAAAATGAACAAGTTAAAATTAATTTTCAAGACATTCCTCTAGATGATACTAAAGTCTTAAATATATTTGCTAAAGCTGATACAACCGGTATTTTTCAATTTGAAAGTGAAGGTATGAAACAGTTCTTAAGAAAGTTGAAACCTAATTCATTTGAAGATATTTTTGCTGCTATCGCACTCTTTAGACCAGGACCAGCTGTTAATATAGATTCATATATTAGAAGAAAACATGGTGAAGAAAAAATTACTTATCTTGATCCTGCATTAGAACCAATTTTAAAAAGTACTTATGGTATTATTATCTATCAGGAACAGATTATGCAAATAGCTAGTTCTTTGGCTGGTTATACTTTAGGTGAAGCTGATATTTTAAGAAGAGCTATGAGTAAAAAGAAAATGGATGTTTTAAAAGCAGAAGAAGCAAGGTTCATTAATCAAAGTATTGAAAGAGGTCATGATAAAGAAACAAGTAAGCAGATATTTGATTTAATACTTAATTTTGCTAATTATGGTTTCAACCGTAGTCACTCTGTTGCTTATTCCATGATTGCTTATAAAATGGCTTATTTAAAATACTACTATCCAAAGTATTTTTATAGTAGCTTACTTTCTTCAGTAATTGGTAGTGAGACTAAAACTAAAGATTATATTATGGAAGCTAAAGCCTTTGGCATTTCCATCTTAAGACCTAGTATTAATCATAGTAGCTGTAATTATCAAGTATGTAAAGATGGAATTTATTATCCTTTTTCTGGTATTCGCAATTTAGGAACTGTAGCTTGTAATGAAATAGTTAATAATCGTATAGATGGCTATAACGATATATTTGATTTTTTAGCTAAAACGCATGGTATAAATCGTAAAATACTAGAATCTCTTATCCAAGCTGGATGCTTTGATGAATTTGGTATCAGTAGAAAGACTTATATTAATAACTTAGAAGCTATTATTAACTATAGTGAGTTAGTAACTACATTAGATCCAGAATTTGTTTTAAAACCTGATTTAGAAGAAGCTGGTGAATATACAAAAGAGGAACTAGTAGCTATGGAAAAAGATTTATTTGGTTTTTATTTAAGTAATCATCCCGTTACTAAATATAAAGCTAAATATCCTAATATGATTAACTTAGATAAATTGCCTAATTATTTTAATAAGATTATAAATACTGTTGTGATTGTAGAAAAAGTACGTACCATTGAAACTAAAAAAGGTGATGACATGATGTTTTTTGATGGTAGTGATGAATATTCCAAAGCAGATTTTACATTATTTCCTAAAGCATACCAGAAGTATTCTAATATCAAAACAGGAGATATTTTAAAAATAACAGGAAGAGTTGAAAGACGTTATGATTCATTCCAAATTGTAGTAAGTGAAGTATCAAAATTAAATTAAAATTTTATTTTAAGGTGGTAAAACATAAAAAAAGAAACTTATTGAAGAAGAAAATGAAGTGTCCAGAAAAATCGGACAGATGTATGTGACGCTATAGTTAGTAAAAAAATAAATAATCCTAATTCAAAATAAGTTAATTGCCAGTTAATTTAATATAAAAAGTTGTTAAAACAAAGGAAAAGTAGTTTCATCTAAAAGAAATTTATGATATATTTGTATTAGATTGAAAAGGTAGTGATAGGATGAGACTGAAATTTTTAACTAATGATTATTTACTTACATGGAATCTTTTATATGGTTCCTCATTTTCAGAAGTTGTACACACCTTTAAACAAAAACTTTATAAAACTTACAGTCGTCAATATATAAATCTAGAAAGAGATAAAAAAGAAATGCTCTTAGATATTAAAAATTTTATTCCTGATGATGATACCTTATATAATCTAGTGTTTGAAACTAATCTTTATAGTCAATTAAAACGTGATACTGATAAGCATCGTATGGAACTATTAAAGATGTGGGATCAATATAATAAAAGTATTAATAAAGAATTAAAAGAAATACTAAAATTCCCATTAAAAGAAGAATATACTATTTTCACTCTACATCCTATTATGGACACTGTTTTAACTGCTAAGAATGCTACTAGTATTGGATGGGGTAATCGTAAAGATTTAAAAAATCCACCACTTACCATGACCAATATTATTTATTATATTGTCAAAAATGAATTAGGAAATTTTGGAAAAGAATATAAGGAAATAGTAGATGTAGTTATGGAACTTGCTATTTCTAATGAATTATATACAAGAATTAGTGGTACTAGTTCATATCTTAAAGGTGATGAAACATTAACTTTTTTAAAAAGACAAATTTATCCATATTGGTTAATGTATCTAGGATGTGAAAAAGAAGATTTCCCAAGATATATGATGCGTGATGGTATATCGTTCGAAATAGACCGTTATGTTGTAGATGAAAGCTTAAAAAGAATGAATTTACGTGAATTTATTGAATTTTGTATCGCTAATCAAAAAAGAATTATTAGAATTAATCATTTAGAAATAATATAGATTTCAGGATAATATTTTGAAATCTATTTTGTTAGTAGTAGGGGGACAACATGGAAGAAAATAAAATAAAAATATTATTTGACCAAATTAATTTAGATGCTGAAACAAGAAAGCGTTTAAATGAAGTAACTTTAGAAAAAGTAAAAGTAAATGAAAAAAATGGTAGTTGGACTTTTGTTTTAGACAGTAAGGAAGTATTAAATTTAGAAGATTATAAAACTCTAGTAAAACTCTCTAATCATGCTTTTCGTAATATTAAAGAAGTTTATATCCAAATTGTTCCTACTATTAAAAGTAAAGATAAACTAAAAGAGTACTATCAATATGCCTTAGAAGAAGTTAAAGATATTTTAATGTTTTCTAGTATTTTTAATGATAATTTATTAGTTGATGAAGAAAAAATCGAAGTAAACAATAATGAAGAAGAACGTCAAGTTAATCAGTTTTTACCTAAATTAAATTATCTACTATCATTAAGTGGCTTCGATGTTAAACTAAGTAGTTATCTTAATTTAGAAAAAGGTAGTACTATTAAACAAGAAATAATGTCAGAACTTGATAATGCTACCAAGGAAATACCTGTTGTAAAGCCAATAGTTGATGAACAAAAACCAGCTTATTTTAATAAAAATAATAATGATAATTCAAAACAGTATCATCGCGAAAAAAAAGATGATAATCCAAATGCTATCGTTGGCAGAACGATAAAAGATGCTCCAACTCAAATTAAAAATATTGTTGGTGAAATGGACCCAATTACTATTGAGGGTTATGTTTTTGGTGTTGACTACTTTGAATCTAGTAAAACTGACTTTAAGATTATTACTCTAAAAATAACTGATTATTCAGATAGTATTTACTGTAAGGTATTTTGCCGTGGTGAAGAAGATTTTAATATCAAAAAGAAAGCTTTAAAAGATGGAAAATGGTTTATTATTAGAGGATATACTAAAAATGACCAATTTTCTAAGGAATTAGTTTTAAATGCAAGAGATATAAATTTAGTTGAAAAAGAAACTAGTAAAATAGAAGATAATGCACCAGTTAAAAGAGTAGAACTTCATGCTCATACCATGATGAGTCAAATGGATGGTATAACTAAACTAGATCTTGGAAAACATACCTGTGAACTAGTAGAACGTACTATAAATATGGGATATAAAGGTGTAGCTATAACCGATCACAACGGTTGTCAAGCTTTTCCTATTTCCTTTGGAATAATTAAAAGTCATAATAAAGCTATTCGTAAAAAAATAAAAGAAAAAATAGAAGAACTAGAAACTAAAATAAATGAAGAAACTGAAGAAAATGTAAAAAGTGATTTAGCTAAAGAGTTAGAGAAAGCTAAAGAAGAACAGAAAAATCCACCAATATTTAAAGGATTATATGGAACTGAATTAACACTAGTAGATGATACCGTTAATATAGTTGTTCGTCCTACTGATGATGATCTTTTGCATAATACTTATGTTGTATTCGATACTGAAACTACTGGTTTTAATGCTGGTGGGGCTGATCAAATGATTGAAATTGGTGCTGTTAAAATAAAAGATGGCGAAATAATAGATAGATTTGATCAACTGATTGATCCTAAAAGACATATTCCTGATAAAATCACTGAACTTACTTGCATAACTGATGACATGGTAAGAGGTAAAAAATCAGAAGAAGAAGTTACTAAAATGTTCATGGAGTGGACTGGTAATTTGCCAATGGTTGCACATAATGCCAAATTTGATATTTCATTTATTGAGATGGCTTTACGTAAATATAATTTGGGAACTTTTAAAAATACTGTCATTGATACACTTGAATTATCACGTACTCTAGATCAAGGATTTGCTCGTCACTCACTATCAGCACTTGTTAAAAGATATGATGTTCCATGGGAAGAAGATGCCCACCATAGAGCAGACTACGATGCCGAAGGAACAGCTTATGTATTTAGTAAAATGTTAAAAAAACTAGAAATGCAAAAGTTTGAGAAAATAAGTGATTTAGATAGACTAATTTCTAAAGATGAAATCTATAAGTTTGGTAGAACATTCCACTTTAATGCTATAGCCTTAAATAAAAAAGGCCTAAAAAATCTATTTACTATCATATCTCTTGCTAACACTATTTACTTATATAAAACGCCACGTATTTTAAGAAGTAAATTAAATGAATTAAGAGAAGGCTTACTTATAGGTAGTGGCTGCTATGAATCAGAAGTATTTAATGAAGCAAGAAGTAAAGAAGGGGAAGAACTAACCAATATTATCAATTTCTATGACTATGTTGAAGTTCAACCACCTGAAGTATATGATCACTTAATTCAAATGGGTGATTTTAAGGATGAAAATGAACTACAAACTCATATTAAAAAAGTAATTCAAGCAACTAAAGAAGCTGGAAAAATAATCGTAGCAACTGGTGATGTCCATCACTTTGAAAGAGAAGATAAAATCTATCGTGAGATTATTGTTAATCAAAAAGTTCCAGGTGGTGGTAGACATCCACTTGCTAAAAAAGATATTACGTCAATTCCATCACAGCATTATCGTACTACTGAAGAAATGCTTAATGATTTTTCCTTCTTGGATAAAGACTTAGCTTATGAGATTGTAGTAGAAAATACTAATAAAGTTTTAGATATGGCAGAAGAAATAGAAGTTATACCTGATACAGGTGGTACACCTTTTTCACCACGTGTTAAGAGTGATGATGAACAAAGTTATCTAGATTGTCCAAGAGTAGTAACCGATTTAGTATATACAAAAGCTAAAGATTGGTATGGTGATCCACTTCCTTATTCAATAGAAGAAAGACTTGGAACCGAACTTTATGGAGATATCGTTCTAACATCAATTAAACATGACTTATCTAATTTGGAAGGCGAAGAACTAAAAGCAGAATCATTTAAAAGATTGCATGAAGTTATTTTAGAAGGAAAAGATAGTGTCTTAAAACAAGTTAGAAAATATCTAAAAGAAACAACAGAAGAAGAACTAACAGACGAAGCACTAGAAAATAAACTTAAATCATCTCTTGGTGGAGTAATAGGTGCTGGATTTGACCCTATTTATCTAATAGCTCAAAGACTTGTAAAACACTCAAATGATGAGGGTTATTTAGTTGGATCCCGTGGTTCAGTTGGGTCTAGTTTCGTAGCTACCATGATGGGTATTACTGAAGTAAATCCACTAGCAGCTCATTATCGTTGTAGTAAGTGTAAAACTAGTATATTTGAAGATGAATCAGGTAATCCATTAGGAGCTACTTACTCATCAGGTTTTGATTTACCAGATAAAATGTGTCCTAACTGTAACATTCCATTATTAAAAGATGGACAGGATATGCCATTTGCTACTTTCTTAGGATTTAATGCTGATAAAGTACCAGATATCGATCTTAACTTTTCTGATTTAAACCAAGCATCAACCCATGCCTATACTAAAGTATTATTTGGTAAAGATAATGTATATCGTGCTGGTACTATTGGTACCGTTGCTGAAAAAACAGCCTTTGGATTCGTTAAAGGATATCTAGAAGAAAAAGGTATCATGAATATGCGTACTGCTGAAATTGAACGTTTAGCTATGGGATGTACTGGTGTTAAAAGAACTACTGGACAGCATCCAGGAGGAATTGTAGTTATTCCTGATTATATGGATTGCTTTGACTTTACTCCATATCAATTTCCAGCTGAAGATCCAAATTCTGCTTGGAGAACTACTCACTTTGATTATCACTCAATTGAAGAATGCGTTTTAAAACTAGATATTTTAGGTCACTCTGATCCAACCCAACTTCGTTTAATTCAACTTCAATCTGGAACTGATATTATGAAAGTGCCCTTAGATGATAAAGAAACAATGAGTATCTTTACATCAACCAAAGCTCTAGGTGTTACCACTGATCAAATAATGTGTAATACTGGAACACTTGGTATACCAGAGTTTGGTACACCATTTACCATTCAATTAGTAGAAGATACTAAACCAACAACATTTGCCGAACTTGTTAAAATATCAGGTTTATCACATGGTACAGATGTATGGTTAGGAAATGCTAAAGATTTATGTACTCCAGATGAAAATGGTAACATTCAAGTACCATTTAAAGAAACTATAGGCTGTCGTGACGATATCATGGTTTACTTAATGTACAACGGCGTAAAACCAATCAAAGCTTTCAAAATAATGGAGTTTGTTCGTAAAGGAAAAGCTAGTAAAGATCCTGAAACATGGAAAACTCATGTTGAAACAATGAGAGAAGCTTCTATTCCAGAGTGGTTCATTGAATCATGTCGTAAGATTAAATACATGTTCCCTAAGGCCCATGCCGCAGCTTATGTTATTAGTGCATTTAGAATTGCTTGGTATAAAGTTCATATGCCAGTATATTTCTACGCATCATGGTATTCATCAAAGGCAACAGATGTTGATGTTGAAGCTATGATAGGTGGCTATACACCAATTAAAAATAGAATTTTAGATATTCAAAATAAAGGGTACGATGCTACTAATAAAGAACAGGGTCAACTTGAAAGTTTGAAAATTGCTTTAGAAGCTAGTGCCCGTGGTATGAAGTTCTTAAACGTTGATTTATACCAAAGTGAAGCAACTGTTTGGAAGGCTGTAAGTGATACTGAAATCTATCCACCATTCAATTCAATTGATGGTCTTGGCGATACTGTTGCCCAAAATATCGTTGCTGAAAGACAAAATAAAGAATTCTTAAGTGTAGAAGACTTGCAAAAACGTGCCAAAATTTCTCAAACTTTAATTGATAAAATGAGAATAATGGGAATTCTAAAAGACTTACCTGAATCAAGCCAAATGACTTTATTTTAAAAGTGTTATTAAACACTTTTTCTTTTTAGAATAAATTATGATAGAATGTTATTAGAAATGAGTGATAATATGAAAAGACCAATTGGAATATTAGATTCTGGTATTGGTGGAGTTACAGTCTTAAAAGAAATTATTAAACTTCTTCCTAGTGAAGATTATATTTATTATAGTGATTCAATACATAATCCCTATGGAGAAAAAACTAAAGAAGAAGTATTTGAGTATGTTAATAACATAGTTAATTATTTTATCTCTAATAACTGTAAGGCTGTAGTAATTGCGTGTAATACAGCTACAGCTCTAACTATTGATAAAATTAGAAATAAATATAAAGATTTAATAATAATTGGAATAGAACCAGCCTATAAAATGGTTCATGACTATCATAAAACAGGTAAAACTTTAGTAATGGCAACTCCTGCTACTATTGATAGCGAAAAATTTTTAAAACTATATCATAACTATGATAATGGAAATACTATTCTTAAAGCTTGTCCAGGTTTAGCTAATTTAATAGAAAATGGTAAAGAAGAAGAAATAAGAAAATATTTAGAAAAAAATCTTCCAACCGAAAAAATCGAAAGTGTAGTATTAGGTTGTACTCATTATCCACTTATTAAAAATGAAATAAAGGAAGTATTAGGTGATGTTGCCTTTTTCGATGGAGGTAAAGGAGTAGCTAATAGATTATTAGATTTATTAAAAAATAGTGATTTATTAACCAAAGAATTAACTAAATCCAATATATCTTTTTATGATTCATCTAATTTAGAAAATAAGAAGACAAGATTTTACGAATTACTAAAATAAATTAACTATATTTTACACTTTTGGACTGGTATTTATTGTATCAGTTCTTTTTTAGTGATATACTTTTCTTGGTGATACAATGGTAAAAAACATTAGAAATATTGAGTCAAATTACATACAATATGGTAGTGAGAAAGGTAAAGATATAGTTCTCTTACATGGTTGGGGTCAAAATATTGAAATGATGATGCCATTAGGTAATAATCTACCAAATTACCATATAACGATAGTTGACTTTCCTGGATTTGGAAAAAGTAGTGAACCTAAAACAAGCTATACCATCTATGATTATGTAGAATGGTTAGAAGAACTATTAAAAGAACTTAATATCCATAAACCAATTATTATGGGACATTCTTTTGGTGGTAGAGTAGCTATTCTTTATGCCTCACGTAATCCAGTTGAAAAACTAGTTTTATTTGGTGCTCCATGTATTAGACATGAGCATAAGTCATTAAAAGAAAATATTTTAAAAGGTATTAAAAAACTACCAGGTATGAATAAATTAGGTGAGTATGCTAAAAATCATATTGGTTCTCCTGATTACCGTAACGCCAGTCCTATAATGCGTGAAACCTTAGTAAATATTATAAATGAGGATTTAAGCAACTATGCTAAAAAAATAGAATGTCCAACTTTATTAATATGGGGAACTAATGATACTGCCGCTCCAATCGAAGATGCAAGAGAATTAGAAAGCTTATTAGTAGATGGTGGTTTAGTAGAATTACCTGGTTGTACTCATTATGCTTATTTAGAAGCTTTACCACAAGTTATCAATATACTAAATAATTTTTTGTAGGAGGTAGTTATGAACATATATACAATTAGTTTTTTACTTATTTTACTTTTTAATTTTGTTAAAAACAAAAAAAGTCTTCACATGCTCCAACAGAATTTATATAACGAAAACAATCGTTATGTTAAATGGTTAATTAAAAATGCCAAAGGTGTTTTCCTAACATTAGATTTACTAGCAACAATAGTAATTATAGTAGCTTATATATTAAACAATAACCTATACAACATCTTACTTATAATTGCTTTAGCATTCTATTTGTTAGAAACAATTCGTATTATAAACAACCGTAAATTAGAAACTGTCAAAAAACCATTAGTAATTACTAAGCGTGTTAAACGTTTAATGTTTACACTTATTGTTTTATTTGCTTTACCAATAATTATCTATTTAGTAGATAATAGTAATGGACCATTATTATTACTAGTTGAATCAATTATTACTTATTTCAGTTATATTGTTGTTCTAATAGCTAAAATAATTAATACTCCAGTAGAAAAAATGGTATATAAATATTATGAAACTAAAGCTAAAAACAAGCTAAAAAGTATGACTAATTTAAAAGTAGTTGGTATTACCGGCAGTTATGGTAAAACAAGTAGTAAAAATATATTAAATGATATTTTAAATATAAAGTTTATTTCCCGTCCAACTCCTAAAAACTTAAATACTGAGTATGGACTTATGATTACTATTAATAATTACTTAGATAAATTTGATGATATATTTATAGCTGAAATGGGAGCTTATAAACGCGGTGAAATCAAAGCTTTATGTGATATGGTTCATCCTAAATATGGTATTTTAACTAGAATTGGTCTTGCTCACTTAGAGACATTCGGTAGCCCTGAAAATATTATCAAAACTAAATTTGAATTAATTGAAAGCTTGCCTGATGATGGAGTAGCAGTTCTTAATATGGATGATCCTAAACAGGTATCATATAAAATCAAAAGTAAATGTAAAAAGATTTGGATTGGTATTGATTCAAAAGATGCTGATGTAGTTGCTTGCGATATCAATTGTGACTACAAAGGAAGTAAATTTAATGTCATTTTTAAAGGTGATAAAACTAAATATCCTTTTGAAACTAAACTATTAGGTAACCATAATATTTATAATATCTTAGCAGGTATTGCTTTAGGTAAAGAATTAGGTATTAGTATAAAGGAACTTGAACAAGGAGTTCGTAAAGTTAAACCGATTGAAAGCAGACTTGAATTAAGAAATTATGGTTATATGTATCAAATAAATGATGCTTATAATTCAAATCCAATTGGAGCTAAAATGGCACTTGATGTTCTAAAGATGATGCCAGGAACAAAGGTAGTGGTTACTCCTGGTATGACTGAGCTAGGAGAAAAAGAAGATGAATTAAATCATATTTTTGGAACCCAGATTGCTAGTGTCGCTGATTACATAATTTTAGTTGGTGAAAAGAAAACAAGACCAATATTTGAAGGAATAAATGAAAGTGGATATAATAAAGATAAATTATTTATTGTAAATAGTGTATATGATGCATATAATTTATTGCAGACTTTGAAAATTAAAGATGAGATATATGCTTTATTTGAAAATGATTTACCTGATAGTTATAATGAATAGGAGTGAATATTATGAAAATTAGATTAGGTGTTATATTTGGTGGAGAAAGTGTAGAACATGAGGTAAGTATTATTTCAGCTATCCAAGCTATGAATAAAATGGATAGTGAAAAATATGAAATAATTCCTATCTACATTACTAAAGATAGACAATGGTATACAGGAGAAATGTTAAAGGAAATAGAAACATATAGTGATTTATCTTTAATCAAAAGATATGCTAAGAATGTTGTTCTTTACGAAAAAAATGGTAGCTTTGTTCTTCAAAATAAGAAAGGCTTAAGAAGAGTAGTAAAAGAAATTGATATGGTTTTTCCAATAGTTCATGGAACTAATGTAGAAGACGGCGTTCTTCAAGGATATTTAGAATCAATTGGTATACCATTCGTTGGTGGAGATGTATATGCTTCAGCTGTAGGACAAGATAAATTATTTATGAAGGAAATATTTGAATCAAATAATATTCCAGTATGTAAGTATACTTGGTTCTATGATAATGAATACGAAGAAGATCCAGATAAAATTTTTGCTAGCATTAAGAAATTAGGTTACCCAGTAATAGTAAAACCAGCAACTCTTGGAAGTAGCGTTGGTATTAAAACTGCTTCTAATCAAGAAGAAGTAAAAGAAGCAATTGATGATGCTATTAAATATGATCATAAAATAGTAGTAGAAAAACTAGTAGAGAACTTAATGGAAGTTAATATTAGTGTACTTGGTAACTACGAAAATCAACAAGTAAGTGCTATTGAACAAGTAATGTCTTCAAATAAATTCTTAACTTATGAAGATAAATACATTGGTGGTGGCAAAACTAAAGGAAAAATGGGTGGAAAATTCAAAGCTTCTAAGGGAATGGTATCAGCAAACCGTGTTATACCAGCTCTACTTGAAAAAGATATGAAAGAAGAAGTAGAAACAGTAGCTGTTAATGCTTTCAAAGCATTAGGATCAAGCGGTGTAGTTAGAATTGACTTCTTGATTGATAGTAAAGCTAAAAAAGTTTATATCAATGAAGTAAACAACATTCCAGGTTCTTTATCATTCTACTTATGGGAACCAATTGGTAAAGAATATACAGAATTATTAGATGATATGATTAATATTGGTATTCGTGACTATAAAAAGAGAATTGCTAAAACTCATTCATTTGAAACTAATATTCTAAAAGGATTTACCGAATTAGGTGGATTAAAAGGAATGAAAGGTTCTAAAGGAAAATTAAGATAAAAATTAGCTAAGAAAAGTCTTAGCTTTTTTTATCTTTTAGCTTATAATAGAATTGAAAGAGAAGGATTATATGAGTAATTTAGAAGAAATAAAACAGTTTGTCATGAATAGACCTAAAGTAGTAGCTGCTTATGGATATGGTTCTGGTGTTTTTAAACAAGTTGGTTATAATGATAAAGATAAACCTCAAATAGATTTAATATTTGTAGTAAAAGATTTAAAAAAATGGCATCAGGAAAATATAAAATTAAATCCTAAGGATTATTCATTTACTGGAAAATTATATTTTAAACATGCCAGTATCAAAAAACTAAAAGGCAATACTGGCATAACTTATTTAAGTAATATTAAAAATAATGGTAGTTTATATAAATATGGTACTATTGAAGAAAAAGATTTGCTTAGATATTTAGATACCTGGGAAAGTTTTTATTTACCAGGCAGATTTCAAAAAAGATTATTACCAATAATAGAATCAAAAAAGATTACTGATATCAATAGTAAAAATAGAGAAAAAGTTTTATATACAGCTCTACTTACTATGCCTAGTGATAAAAATAAGTTAATAGATGTTTATACTCAAATCTGTGAATTATCTTATTTAGGTGATACTAGAATGAAATTTGCAGAAAACCCACGTAAGGTATTAAATATAGTAGAAGCTAGTTTTGATAGTTTCAATGAAATGTATTATAAATATAATACTTATTTTAAAGTTAATAAAAATAATGAAATAAAAATAGATTATAAAAAGTTAGAAAATAATATTGATAAATTACCTAAATCATTATTAGATTATATTGGATATGAAAAAGGTAATGATTTGGAAATTGTTAAAAAAAAGATTCTAGAATACTTAGAAAAGCATAACAAAGAAGAAAGTTCAAAACAAACTCTAAAGGGTTTAAAAACAAACGGACCAGTACGTTCTATTAAGTATGCTTTAGCTAAAATATCAAAAAAAATTAAACATTAGTAAAAAAATCAAAGAAAATATCAAAAAAATATTTTCTTTTTTAATTTTTATGATATACTATAGAAGTAATTCAAATTTTGGGCTGTTAGCTCAGTTGGTAGAGCAACTGACTCTTAATCAGTGGGTCTAGGGTTCGAATCCCTAACAGCCCACCAAAATTGAAATAAGTACCAACAGGTACTTTTTTTATTGCCGATTTAGCACAGCTGGTAGTGCAACGCACTCGTAACGCGTAGGTCATTGGTTCGAATCCGATAATCGGCACCACTAGTGAATCTGTTCAAACCGTTTGAACTTTGATACATAGAAATCAATCATCTTGATATGAACCCCGTTTCTTGGACATAGAAACGAGGTTTTTATATGAGTAAATTAAGTTATGAAGATAAAGTAAAAA
>CAKPMC010000018.1 GCA_934167875.1 uncultured Bacilli bacterium
TGTATTAATTACAAAACACCACAAGAATTATTCAATGAGTATTTATGTGAATGTTGCACTTGATTTGACAAATTATCCTATTAAAAAATATTTGTTATACTCAACAGGATAACGATGTATTAGGTATATTAAGAAGAAATCATATTACTTTTATGGATGATGATTACAAAAACTTTAAAGAGTATGTAAAAAAGATAGAAGGAAATCAAAGTAAATAACCGTTCTATCTTTTATTTTTTATTCTTCATCACTATTATCTAGTTTAACTAATACTTCTCTTGGTTTAGAACCATTTTGAGGGCCAATTATTCCTCTTTCCTCTAATAAATCCACTATTCTAGCAGCACGATTATACCCTAATCGATATTTTCTTTGAAGAAGTGAAGCACTAACTTTACCAGTAGTAATTACAAACTCTACAATTTCATTATATAATGGATCATCATATTCTTCAGGAGCATCTTTGACATCATTTACACTCATACCTCCAGTATCACTGCTACCCTCTCCTAGATTCATAAATCTTTCATCATATTGAGCCTTTTGTTGAGAAACAGTATAATCAACTATTTTTTGTAAATCTTCATCAGATACATAAGCACCTTGAACACGAACTGGAGTAATATCACCCATTGGTGAGAATAACATATCACCTTTTCCTAATAATTTTTCAGCACCACTCTGATCCAAAATAGTACGTGAATCAATATTAGATGATACTGCAAAAGCTATACGAGACGGAATATTAGCTTTAATAACACCAGTAATAACATCAGTAGATGGTCTTTGTGTAGCTATAATTAAATGAATTCCAGCTGCACGTGCCATTTGTGTAATACGCATAATAGAATCTTCAACTTCTTTACTAGCAACAAGCATTAAGTCAGCAAGTTCATCTACAATAACAACAATATAAGGCATATGTTGCATTTTATCTTCATCACTTAAATTTTCATTTTGTTTATCTACCCATTCATTATATGTAGCTATATTTTTAACACCTTTATCACTAAATTTATCATATCTATCTTCCATTTCTCTAACAATTCTCTTTAAAGCATCATTAGCTTTTCTAGGATCAGTAACAACAGGTATCAATAAATGAGGTACACCATTATACATACTAAGTTCTACCTTTTTAGGGTCTACTAACACAAGTTTAACTTCAGTTGGTTTAGTTCTCATAAGTAATGAAGCAATAATACAGTTAATACAAACTGATTTACCAGATCCAGTAGCACCTGCTACAAGTAAGTGTGGTGTTTTGTCAATTTCACAGAAAATACTATTACCCATAATATTTTTACCTAATGCAACCATTAACTTACTCTTTTCCTTATTAGCAGGAAAACTTTCAAGAATTTCTCTTAATCCTACTGGAGTAACAGTATCATTGGCAAGTTCAATTCCAACAGTACTTTTACCTGGAATTGGTGCTTGAATACGAACATCTTTTTTTGCTAAAGCTAAACTAATTTCTTTATTTAAGCTAGTTATCTTGCTCATCTTAGTACCAGAAGAAATTTCAAGTTCATATTGAGTAACACTAGGTCCAACATTAACTTCAACTACTTTAGCAGTAATTCCAAAATCTTTTAATACTTTTTCAAGTTTCATAATATTAGCTTCAATCACATCATTATTACTTCCGCTAGGTTTCTTTTTAGTAGGAGTTAAAAGTGATAAAGATGGCAATTTATAATTATAATTTGTATTATCATTAATTCTAACAGGTTCTGGATGAGCATCAAGTCCCAAGCTAGTAACATTACTATTCATATTGTTAATACTAGGTTGTTGACTAGGAACTTCTTGTTTTTCTTCTTTTAAATGAGTAATTTCATCAATACTATGAATTTTAATTTTATTCTCATCTTTTGCTTCAGCTTGAGCCATTGCTTCTTTAATTACTGATGAATCATTAACTATAACACCAGTATCTTCTAAAGAACGTTTCTTCTTCTTTTTATGTTTGAATGGTTTAGTAATTATAGCAATTAAATCAATACCTGTCATAAATACAATACCCAATACTATTAAAACAACAGCTACTATATAAGTACCTTCAACTGAAAATAGTTTATAAAAAAGAGCACTAAAAGCTGCACCAATTATACCGGCACCTTTTAAAGTTAATATTGAACCATTTAATATATTAGAAAAGTTAGCAAGTAAATTATTTACAGTTTCTTCAAATACTAAAACAACATTATTTACATCTTTAACATAATTTATATGTGATAAAACAATAAAACCTGTTGCCATAATATAACAACCTATCAATCTAGTAGTAAAAAAATCAGGCCATTCTCTTTTATATATCAAATAAAAGCCTAGTAATAAAAATATTAGTAACAATATTTGATAACCAGTACCTATTAAAAACATAGCAAAACTAGCACCAATTTGCCCTATTATCCCCATTGGTTCTGGTACTATACTTAAAACACTAACTATAATAAATATTAAACCTATAATTTCCGTCCAATGTTCAAATTTCTTTTTTGATGAATCTTTTTTTCTTTTTTTCTTTGCCATAGTAAAACTCCTCTTATGATCTTAATAATATTATAACATAACTTTTAACTAAAAAACAAAAATAAAAGAAGTTTCCACTTCTTTATTCTAAATTATTCTTAAGTTCCTTTAAATTTTTCAAAAACAAGTTAGTACTTTCTATATCACTGTCTAAAGATTTATTATTATTTTCAACTGGTGGAGTTTGGATTCCATATACCGGTGAAATTAATGGACTGTTCTTAAAACCTGAAGTAGATACTTTCTCTTCTGGTTCAGTCTTAATAGTAGTAAAATCATCTAACTTAGCTTTTTGTTGATGATCACGTAGTTCATATAATTCATCTATATTAATTGGTATTTCATCATCATCCAAGTATTGAATCTTTTCATTCTCACTATATAATCTATCAAAAGATTCTTTTAATTCATTATAACTAATAATTGCATTTTTTTCCTGTTCTTCTTCAAACTTTTGATACTTATCTTCTTCTAATTCTTCTTGTTTAGCTTCTTCTAAAGCTTTAGTTATTTCTTCCACTCTAATTTGAGCTTGAGTTTTATCAAGTTCATTTTCTGTATATGTCTCATTTTTCAACTCATTAATAGTTTCTCTTAAAGTTTCTGCAGTATCTTTAATTTTAACTTCTTCAATTGGCTCTAAATCTTGAAAATCATCATTAACTTTTAGCTCCTGATTAATTATAATTTCTTCGCTTACTTTTTCATTATCTTCATCAGTTGTATTTTGTTCATATGGATCAGCAATAATTTTCATATTTAAAGTATCAAATAAATTTTTAGGTTTCTTTTTACTTTCTTTTTTATCTAAAACAACTATAACTATAATTAAAATAATTACTAAAGCAATTAAAGCATATACAAAGAAAAGTTCGCTGCTAATTGCATTATCAAATATATTTTTCATAACTTCACTCCATATCTAAATAACGAATAACACTCATAATAAAAACAGACGCAGTTTCAGTTCTTAAAACACTATTTCCAAGGGAAGTAGAAATAAAACCGTGACTAATAAATTCTTGTTCTTCTTCTTTAGTAAAACCACCTTCAGGTCCTATCACAAATAATATTTTAGCACCATGCAATATATTTGATAATACTTTTTTTAAATTTTGACTAGTTTCATTAACAGTACATAAAATTTTAATGTCATAATCTGACAACTTTACTAAATTTGATAAATTAATAACATTTTCAACTACAGGAATATTGTTTCTTTTTGATTGTTCACTTGCTTCTTTTACTATTGTTTGCCAACGTAATATTTTTTTATCTTCTTTTTTATCTAATTTTATAATAGAACGACTAGCAGTATAAGGAATAATTTTAGATACACCAAGTTCAGTTAATTTTTGAAGGATATAGTCCATTTTTTGTTCTTTAACTAACGATTGAACTATCGTAATATCATAAGATAATGTTTTATCTTCAACTACTTCTTCTAGTATTTCTACTTTTACTAATGGTTCTAATTCAATAATTCTAGAAATTAAAAGTTTTTGATCATATACAACCTCTACTTTATCATTTATACCCATTCTCATAACTTTAGTTATATGATAGGTATCTTCTCCTGACAAAGTAATAAATTTATCATTTATTTTGTTAGTAAAATAACGCTGCATAGTATCAACTCCTATATAATTGTATAATAATATGAATATTTATGCAAAAGAAAAATGAGCTATTCACCCATTTAGCATTAACACCTAACAAGATTACGAAGTCTTTTAATTACTTTTTTTTCAATTCGAGAAATATAAGACTGACTTATTCCTAATAAATCAGCTACATCTTTTTGTGTCATCTCCTTATGACCCATTAGTCCGTATCTTAACACAATTATTTCACGATCACGATAATTTAATTTATTTATTTCTTCCATAACTAAATTTTTTTCAGTTTCATGTTCTAAATTTTTAGTTACAATATCAGCATCTGTTCCTAAAATATCTTCTAGTCTTAATTCGTTACCATCAGGATCAAAACTTAGTGATTCATCAAAACTAACTTCTGTACGCACTTTTTTATTTTTACGTAAATACATAAGTATTTCATTATCAATACAGCGAGATGCATAAGTAGCTAATTTAATATTTTTATCTTTAGAAAAAGTCTTAATTCCCTTAATAAGTCCTATTGTACCAATACTAACTAAATCTTCTAAATCAACTCTAGTATTTTCATATTTTTTAGCTAAAAAAACCACAAGTCTTAAATTATGTTCAATCAATTTATCTCGTGCAAATAAATCGCCATCAGCTGATAGTGCTAAATAATATTCTTCTTCCTCTTTCTTTAATGGTGGTGGTAAAATATCACAAGCTCCAACATAAAACAATACATTAACACGGTTTATAATACTTCCAATTATTAGTAATAAACAAATCATATTAATTCCTCCTTGTTCAATTATATGTATTTCTAATTAAGTATAGAAAAAATTATTTAAAAACTTTGTCGCTTTCTAAGATAAATAATCTTTATGAAGTAAAACTTGTATTCCTTCTATTTTAAATGAATCTTTACTAACAGCAATTAATGGTTTATTAATAACCGTTTTATCATCCAAAATTATTTTATCTGCTTTAAATCCTAACAGCATTCCAGAGTGTTCTAAAGTCTCATATGGAATAAGTATAGGATTATCTATTTTAGGAAATTTAGTATCATAAAGTAGAATAATTGGCTTATGAAAATATGGATCATATAGCTTATTACCAGTATCTAAATAGCCATTATAAGAATAAGTTTTATTTTTATAATAAATAGTTACATAGTAATGATAATTGTTTATTATTTTAAGTTCTTTATCTTGTTTAATATATAAAATCAAAATTATAGGAGACAATATCACTAAAAGAATAAAGTTAATACTAAATCCATTGTGAAAGAAAACTAAACCAACGTTATTATAAGAAAATTCTAAATTTAAGTAATATAAAAATCCACCCATAATAATACTAGTAAAATATAAATACAATATATTTTTCGTAAAATAAGTTTTATTATTAAAACCAAATGTTATTAATATCATTAAAATAGAAATAAAAACTTTGAATAAAAATAAGGTAAATGAATTAATTTTTAAAAATAGTATTATCAAACTAAGTGAACCAATTAAAGCACCAAATATAGGCCTATACCATTTTATTTTTCTTTTCAAAATAATTTTAACTGTTAAAAGAAGTAATAAATCGAAAGTAAAATTAATAAAAAAAACTAGATCAAGATATATTTTCATATAATCACCTTCATCTAGTTTAATATAAATTATAATTATTAATTTTTCTGTTGATTTATGTCAAAAAATTTAAAAATAAAAAATGCTATTATTCAGCATTTTCATTTTTAACTTCTTCTTTTCCCTTGTAGAAACCACATTTAGGACAAACTCTATGAGGTCTAATTGCTTCTCCACAATTTGGACATTTAGTTGTTCCAACTGCTGTTAAAGCATTGTGACTTCTTCTCATTCTTTTTCTTGTTTTTGATACTTTTCTGAATGGTACTGCCATATTATCACTCCTCTCCCATCATATCTCTTAGTTCACTAAAAGGATTATTAGTATTTTTAATACTATCTTCACTGACTAATTTCCAGCCATCCCCTTGATATTCATTGAAATTTTCTACATTAGTCAATTTCAAAGGAACTTCTAACACAATATTTTGCCATAAAATGTCTGTAATATCAAGTATATTTTCTAAATTTTCATCATTTTCTTCAAATTCTTCTTCTATTTGACAGGAAAACTGATGATCAATAGGCTCAAGACTAATAGAATCTTCTAATACCATAATACCAGACAAATCTGCTTTCAAAGTAATTATATCAGAACTATTTCTAACTATACTACCTTGAAGTTTTAAATTTTTTAAATCTAAAATTTCAGTATTGCTAAATCTATCATTTGGTATAATAACCTCACTATCTATATCTATAGTGTTTTTCATTCTTCTATTTAGCATAGTTATATCAATATTCATATAATCACCGTCGCTTACTAATTATACAATAAAACTTATAAATTATCAATATACGATAGTATTTTTTTTTAAATCATGTTAAAATACATCTAACTTGAAGGAGAATAAAATATGGATACTATTGGAATAATTTGTGAATACAACCCTTTTCATAATGGACATATTTATCATTTGCAAAAAATTAAAGAAATGTTTCCTGAATCTTTAATCATTTTAGTAATGTCAGGTAATTTTACTCAAAGAGGAATACCTAGCATTATTAATAAATGGGATAAAACAGAAATAGCTTTAAAATTCGGTATTGATTTAGTAATTGAGCTTCCCTTTCCATTTGCATCTCAAAGTGCTGATATCTTCGCTCATGGAGCTATTTCAATATTAAAAGAATTAAATGCTAACTATCTTGTATTTGGTAGTGAAAGTAATAATATTGATTTATTAACAAAATACGCTAATATTTCACTAAGTAAAGATTATCAAGAAGAAGTTCAAAAAAATATTAATAAAGGGCTAAATTATCCAACTGCTCTTAGTAATAGTTTTAAACCATTTATAGATAATAACATATTTTTACCTAATGATTTATTAGGACTAAGCTATATAAAAGAAATAATGATACAAAAAGCAAACATAAAACCTATATCAATTCAAAGAACTAATAACTATCATGATTTAAGCATTAATACTAGTATATCAAGTGCAACTAGTATTAGAAATGGTTATATAAATGGTAATGATATAAGTAATGTCGTTCCAGAAATAGTACTAGATAAAATTAAGGATAGTTTATTTATCCAAGAAGAATATTTTAAGTATTTAAAATATAAAATACTAACATCAAAAGATTTGAGTATATATCAAACTGTCGATGAAGGAATAGAAAATAGAATAAAAAAAGTCATAGTTGATTGTACAACTTGGGATGAACTAGTTAATAAAGTTAAAACTAAAAGATATACCTATAATAAAATAAATCGTATGTTCATACACATTTTATGTGATTTTACTAAAGAAGAAGCTAACAAGTTTAAAAATATATCTTATATCAGAGTATTAGGATTTAGTAAATTAGGGCAAATATATTTGAATCAATTAAAAAAAGAAGTCAAATTACCAATTATAACTACTTTTTCAAGAAGTAACGATAAAATGTTAGAATTAGAAATGAGAACAACATCAGTTTATGCATCAGTATTAGATGAGGATAATAAAAATAAATTAATTAAGCAGGAATATTCAAATAAACCAAAAATGAAGGTATAAAATATACCCTCATTTTTATATTGCTTTAGTTAATTGTTTAACATTTTGTTTATTATCAAAATTGATTTCTTCTAAACCATATTGACTAACTAATAAATTTTTTAGTTCTTCTTTAAAACCATTTTCAATTTCCTCTTTATGACCAGTACTACCAATAATCATATGGATATTAGCAATTCTAGTATCAGGCACTAAATGAAGTACAGAAGCTCCTAAAAATAAATCATCATAAAAAACACCAAATAATTTACTCTGAGAAGGATCTTGTTCTGATACACTTTTAGCAAAAGAGCCTTCATTATCCCAGAAATTAATAGTATTCATATACTTTTTGATAAAAGGATTATTAGAACTAATTTCTGTAATACCAATTTGTTTCATCTTCTTCTCCCCTCCTTTTTGAGTACGAGTCTAAATTATATCATAAATAATAAAAAAATGCAAATAAAATTGCATTTTTCTTTATTGTAATTTCAACCGCACCATTTTATTTATATTTTAATTCTATATCATATGAACATTTATAGTCAAA
>CAKPMC010000019.1 GCA_934167875.1 uncultured Bacilli bacterium
ACCTATAAATTGTTGCTTTTAATGGTTGTTTTACCAGAACCATAAGGGCTCCATTTGAAATCAACTTACGGACTTAATTGTTTGTAAGTTTTTATTTTATAAAAGAAAAAAAGAGACTTTGTCATCATCTAATCAATTTCTCTTTTTTAATTAGTATTATTATAAGTGTTTATTAGTTTAAAAAGCCATCATTACCCTTTATATGACCTTTTTCTGGATGTTTTTCATCATACTCTATTATAATTTGCTCACCTTTTTTACACCTAACTTTAGGTGTTTTCTTTTGACCTATTGGAAAAATTCCTAATCTAATTGGTTCGCTTTTAAGTTTTAAAGTTTCTTTAATAGTATATTTTTTTTCTTCTATTTCATATTCGGCTACAACTATAGTAGGACATTTGTTACCTTTTAATTTTAAATCTATTACTGTTCCTGTTACTGTTTTCATTAAATTACCACCTTTTATATGATTTTAACATATTTTTTTAAAATAAAAAATGGATTACTCCTTTTATTATTTTTCAGTTATAGTTCCATCAGTATTTAATATTCCTGATACTGTTTTACCTTCTTGAGTTAAAATTTCAAATGTTGCACCACAAGTTTTAAAATTAGGATCTGTTCCATCATTAACACACCCATTAACTGGACTATATTTAATAATATCATCAACTTTATATTTTTCAAATAATTCTACCTTAAAAGCACTATCATTACCAGCAACATATGAATAAACAGAACCATCTTTAGTAATTAATAAAACATTAAATGCTTCACCTGTTGAAATTGTATTAGCTCCTTTTATTCTAACAATATCATTTAAACCATCAAATTTAGTTAAATTCTTATTATTAAAGTCTTCAGAATGGCTATATGTATCATCTATATCATCAAATGTCATAATGTATGAACTTTCAACACTTTTATAATATAAGCTACCATTGTTTAATAAATATAAATTGATATTATTTCCAAATACTTCCAAAGCATATTTATCTTCTAATTTTACTTCTTTTTGATTATTACTCTCTTTTTTATCTTCAGCATCATTTTTATTGTCTTCTACAATATTATTATTTTTATCTTTATTAATTACTTTATCATAAATAATAAATGAACCTAATCCTAAAACCAATCCTATTAATACTCCTATTAATATTCCTAAAGCTAGTTTACTTTTTTTATTTTCCATTTTATCCTCCTACTTTATTCTACTTTTTCATTATACCACCCCATAAAAGTTTATCAAATAAAAGGAAGCCGAAGCTTCAACATTAAATTTCTATCCTCTATATACTATTAACTGTTCTGGTAATAAATAAATATTTCGATTGGTATTTATTATTTCTTCTTGTGTTAGTCCTAAAGAACTCGCAATATTACTCAAAGTATCACCGTCTTTAGTTATATACATTTTTACACCTTTTCTTGGTATCATTAACTTTTGACCTGGAAAAATATACTCGTTTAACTCCAAACCATTTAGATTAGCTATTTCTTGTTGAGTAAGATTATACTTTAAACCTATTTGATATAAACTATCACCTTTTTGAACTGTATAATATTCAAAATAATCATTACCATTAGTATCACTATTCATATTATTGCTACCATTCATGTTAGCACTATTATTCATGTTATTACCATTCATATTATTATAATTATTGTTGTTAGTACCATTTACCATAGGAATTACTAATTCTAATCCAGGTACTAAATAATACATATTATCTAAATTATTTTCTTTAACAAGATCAGATACACTAACATTTAATTTGTTAGCTATACCTATAATATTATCACCAGGTTCTACTATATATGTTTGCATATAATATCCCTCCATAGTAATTATATGCATTAGAAAAGAAGACCTTTACGGTTTTCTATAAATACTTATACGATTTGAGTGATTATAACGAAGTTCATTATTTTTTAGAACTGGGATATTACCACTATTTTCATTAAAATAATACAAAGTATCATCAACAACATAATAAATAGTATCATCTACTACTTGAAAGTTATTTAGATTATTAGCTTTGAATAGTAAAATTGAAGCATCTAAATGATTCTTAGGGACTTGATATACTTCTCCATTACTATTATAAAAATAATAACTTGTTTTACTTTCTTTTATTTCTTTATAATTGTATTTCTTGGCTAGTTCTTCTGGAACATCACTAAATTTAATTTCTTTATTTACAAAATCATAAATATTAGTATCTTGCCAATTACCATTATATAATTGACCACCTATACTCTTACTTCCTATTAAACGACTACTACCTTTTTTAGGATTAATTTCTAACTGAAGTAAGTTTGATGGATCTGTATAATATAATTTATTATCAACTATACCATTTATATAAGTATTACTAGATAATGTATATTCAAGATTAATAGATTTAGCTTCATTTTTTTCTATATCAATAATTGTTACTTTACTAAATTCTAATACTTTATCACTTAAATATTCTGGAATTATATAGTATTTATCAACTAAATAGCCATGATTATTTTCATATTTATCATAGTTTAAAGTATTTCTTATATTGGATTTACTATTATTAATTATTTGAATACCTTTATAATTCCACAATGTGATATAGTCATTTTCTAATAAATTATTAGAATAAATAGTTGAGTTAGCTAGGACATCTTTTTTATTAGTATCACTTTCTTTATTAAGTGTGTATCCTTTTACTTTTAAATCATCTTTTATTTCATTTATAAAACTATTATTTAGTGCTGTTAAAGAATAATTCTTATTATCTTTGATACATTGTAAATAAGAACCCTTACCATCTAATAATATAGGGTAAATACAAGATACTCCATCTTTTTCATAATACTCAAAGTTATTAATTATTTTTTTCTGTTTATTATATTTATTGGGTAAAATATAATAAAATATTTCATTATTATTACTTATAACAATATCATAATTATTATTTAATTCTTTAGAATATTCTTCATGAACATTAAATACTTTATCATTAAATGATACCTGGTAATCAATTTCATGTCCTTTTTTAAAACAAGTTAATAAATATTGTCCAATAAATAATACTAATATAAATAATATTAGTATTGAAATAGCTTTTTTCATACTACCACTTCCTTATTTTTATATTTATATTATACCCAATATTTTTGCCAAAAAAAAGATAAATTTTACTATTTATCTTTTATACCATTTAATTTTTGTTTTTCTTTCATCATGTATGAAGTTATCATTGTTTCTATCTCTGGTAATGCTTTTTTATCGATATTTGATAAAGTAATAAATTCTTTTACTGTATCAATGTGAATTTTACCCCAAATAACACCAGAAAGGACTTTTAAATCGTTAAATAATTCTGGAGTTACTGAATCTAGAAAATAACCAAAAACAACCCTTTTTCTTCCTATTAATAACCTTTTATCTGTTAAAACTACTACAGCAGTAGTAAAGATATCAAATGGATTATTATTCTTTTGAGCAGCAAAAGCATATAATGGTTTTTCATCAGGATTTATATGCATTTCAACTATTTTAGCATTCTTACGTAAACGCCAAGCAACACTCATAGGGTATTTCTTCTTAAATTTTAAAACTAGTTCATAAACAGTAGGCTCTTTTTTCATAAATAACCACTTCCTCTATACATATTATAGCATGTCTTCAACTAAATTCAAAATTTTTTCTAAGATATCATCTATGAATTTAGCTATCATTCCTAAAACATTATCAATTAGAGATTGGAAAAAGTTTTTTTCTTTTTTTTCTTCAACCACTGGTTCTTTAGTTGGTTCTACTTTTTCTTTCCAAATACCTATTTTTTCTTTTTTAGCTAATATTTCACTATCTTGTAGTGTCGCTGTATATTCATATGTATCATAAAGACTATTAACTGAAGCATAGCCTTCAAGTACTAATTGGTTTTGAAGTAGTTCATCATCTGCAAATAACCATACTAGTTTTCTACCATAACTATCTTCTTCTTTACCATTATTATCGTACTCTACCACTATTTTACTAGCATTTACTAGAATATTACATGCATACTGTTTAGCTTCAGCTAAAACTTCTTCATCAGTTGGATCATCTACTGCCAATAATTTTGCTTTAAAAATCTCGTCATTACTACCTCTTAATTTTACAGTAGTTACATCGACACACTCTTCTAATTTAACAGTTTCTTTTTTATTTTCTTTTACCTCTTCTGTTACTTCAGTTTCGACTGTTTCATTATCTTTAGCAGCATAAGTAACTACTGGCATTAATAATAAAGTTATTAAAAATAAATATAATATTTTTTTCATCATATCACCTACTACATATATTTGTATATTTCTAATATCAAGTTATTCTTTTTTGTATATCCTTTCTTACTACCAATTTTGAATTTGCCTACTCTACGTATAGATATTATATCATCTTTATGAATAATAGTGTGAGTTTTTATTTCTTCTTGGTAATTTAAGAGAACTAATTTATTTTTTAGCATATCAAGAGCTTGATTACGACTACAATTAGCTAATTTACTAATAATATTATCAAGTCTTAAGCTACTTACTGTGATGGTTAATTCTTCAAATTGATTTCTTTTTAGAATTATTTCATCAACTTTATTTAAGGTAATTTTTTGTCTATTAATAGTTAGAAAATTGCTTTCTAAAAAAGGATTCATTCTAGTTAAATTAGTATAATAGAAATAACCATCTTCTAAGAAAATATCCCCAATTGTATTGGGATTTAAACCTAATGAAAATAAAGTACCTAAAATATGAGAATGAGTAATTTCTTTAGTAATTGGAATTTTATAAAATGTAACAAAATTATCATACTCTCCAAAATAGATAATTTTCTTTTCCAAAAAGGGATATGGTTCATAAATAGAATAATTTATTTTTTCACTATTAAGATAAGATATGGCTAATTTTAATTCACTTGGATTTAAAAAATTAGTACTAGTATTTCTATTATCTTTTTTATGGATTCTATATTTATCCATAATACTTGATATTAGGATGTTTTCTTGTTTTGTATAAAATTTATTATTCATAATATCCCCAGTATCATTATATATTATTTTTTATAAGAAAAAAAGAGATGCCTTTGATTAGACATTTCTTTACAGTTTTACTTTTTTATATAAGTACGATTTAATTCATCTATAAATCCTTGATTTATAGTTTCCTTATCTAACTTTTGATTGTCTACATGATTTAAATAACTTGTGAAACGATTCATAATTTCTTCTTTTTTTGATTTAGTATTTTCTTCTGTTATTAGTTCTTGTTGTAAGTTATTATCAACAGTTTCACTAAACCATTTCATTCCTATTTCTTCTAGCAGTTTTATTTGATCTTCTGTTATTTTATATGTTCCTTTTTCTTTATAAGCTCGACGTTGTTGTGATACCCAATTCCCTAAGGCTATACCATTTTCATCATATTCATAGCCATTTATTGTTTTAAAAGTCTTAGGTATTCCTAGATTACCATAGTGTTCATAATAGATTTTGGCTAAATTATATTTTTCCATCCATGATTCATTTCTATCTATATTCTCGAAACGCATTCCTATTTCTTTTAATAGTTTTATTTGAACTTCTGTTATTTTACTTAGTACTTTTCCTTTATAAGCATTACGTTGAGTTGTTACCCAACGCCCTAAAGCTACTCCATTTTCATCATAGTCATAACCATTTATTGTTTTAAAAGAGGTTGGCATTTCTAGATTGCCATGGTGTTTATAATATATTTTAGCTAAATTATATTTATCCAGCCATAATTCATTTCTATCAACAATTTCAAAACGCATCCCTATTTCTTCTAATAAGTGTATTTTATCTTCTGTTATTTTAATACTTCCTTTTCCTTTATAAGCTAAACGTTGGGTTGCTATCCAAGCTCCTAGAGCTACTCCATTTTCATCATATTCATAACCATTTACTGTTTTAAAAGTCTTAGGTATTTCTAAATTGCCATGGTGTTCGTAATAGGTTTTGGCTAGATTATATTTTTCCAGCCATACTTCATTTCTATCAACAGTTTCAAAATGCATTCCTATTTCTTTTAATAAATTTACTTGATCTTCTGTTATTTTACTACTTCCTTTTCCTTTATAAGCTTGACGTTGACTTGTTACCCAACGCCCCAAAGCTATACCATTTTCATTATATTCATAACCATTTACTGTTTTAAAAGAGTTTAGCATTTCTAGATTGCCATGATGTTCATAATAGGCTTTTGCTAGATTGTACTTATTCATCCACGATTCTTTTCTGTCAACAGTTTCAAAACGCATTCCTATTTCTTTTAATAAATTTCTTTGATCTTCTGTTGTTTTATATGTTCCGTTGCCTTTATAAGCTTGACGTTGGTTGTTTATCCAAGCTCCTAGAGTTATACCATTTTCATCATGTTCATAACCATTTATTGTTTTAAAGGTTTGTGGGATTTCTAAATTTCCATAGTGTTCGTAATAGATTTTGGCTAGATTATATTTAGCCATCCATGTTTCATTTCTATCAACAATTTCGAAACGCATTCCTATTTCTTTTAATAAATTTACTTGATCTTCTGTTATTTTACTACTTCCGTTGCCTTTATAAGCTTGACGTTGATTTGCTACCCACCACCCCAAAGCTATACCATTTTCATCATATTCATAACCATTTACTGTTTTAAAAGTCTTAGGTATTTCTAAATTGCCATGGTGTTCGTAATAGGCTTTTGCTAGATTGTACTTATTCATCCATGTCATGGATAATCGATCTGATGTATATTTTAAAATCTCATATAGATTCTGATTAATCATACTAATATTAAAATCAGTTGTACTTAGGTGAATAACTCTTTTCTTAGTTTTACTATTATTTTGTTTTCTTACTTCTTTTACTCTATCTTTTAAATTGTTTTCTAATTCTTTTATGTAATCAATATTATTAGCTAAATCAATGATAATAGGTGCTAAAAGTGTTTCTATAATTTCTTCTTTTTCCATATCATCTTTGATTTCTCTATTTCTTTCTTTACATAATACCCTTAATTCAGCTATATCTTTTTGATATAACTTATCATATTCCTCTTTATAATTTTCTCTTACCGATAGTCCTCTTCC
>CAKPMC010000020.1 GCA_934167875.1 uncultured Bacilli bacterium
ACTCGCAATTTAATTATAATACATTTTTATTAAAATAAAAAGACTATTAACAAATTTTACTTTGTCAACAGTCTGAAGAATGTGTTACATTCTTTTTTCTTTTTGTATATAAGGAAAGTGCGTTTGAATTATTTTTAAAAAAGTCTAAATAGAATCAAGACTATATTAAAAAATAAAGTTAAAAGCTTTAATCTTTTTGTTTTTTTATACGAAAATAAAATATTTTATTGACAAACAAATGTTTTATTCTTATAATAGTAAGACATAATCATCAAGGAGGATACCATCATGTATAAAGCCTATAAATTTAGAATGTATTTAACTGATTATCAAAAAGAATTAGTTCATAAAACTTTTGGATGTACCAGGTTTGTATATAATCATTTTCTAAATAAATGTAAGGAAAACTGTTATAAAAAGGCATATGATATGTGTAAAGAATTAAAAGAACTAGTAGTAGAATACCCATTTCTAAAAGAAGTAGATAGTTGTAGTTTAAGAAATAGTATTTTTAATTTAGAAGATAGTTATAAAAATTTCTTTAGTAAAAGAAGTGGATATCCAGTATTTAAAAATAAATTTAGTAAACAAAGTTATAGAACTACCTGTATAAAGAGTAGTTATAAAGGTAACAACTATAGTAATATAGAAATAGATCTAAAGAATAAGAAAATAAAACTACCTAAGTTAGGACTTGTTAGTATTAGGGGTTATCGTAATTTAGATAGTATAAATGGAAATATAATAAATGCTACGATAGAACGAGATACTACGAATAAATATTATGTAAGTGTAGTAGTAGAAGGGGCTGAATTTATAAAAGAAAAAGTAAAACCAACTAGTATTGTAGGAGTTGATTTAGGAATCAAAGATTTAATAGTAACTTCAAATGGAGAAAAGTATTCTAATCCCAAAGAAATCTTAAAAAGAGAAAAACAATTAAAAAGAATACAGAAGAAGTTATCTAGACAAGTAAAAGGAAGTAATAATTATAATAAAACCAAGATAAGACTAGCTAGAATTTATAGTAAAATAAAGAACAGTAGAAAACATAATATTATTACGATAGTTAATAAGATAGTAAAAGAACATGATATCATAGTTAGTGAGAAGTTAAATGTAAAAGGAATTAGTAGTAATCATCATTTAGCGAAAGCAGTATTAGATGCCAGTTTTAATAAGATATGTGAATTACTAAAATGGAAAACCAAACTACAAGGGAAGTATTATTATCAAGTGGATACATATTATCCAAGTAGTAAGATGTGTAGTCATTGTGGAAGTAAGACCGAAGTAACCAATAATTTAAGTATTAGAAACTGGGAATGTACTAACTGTGGTAATAAAAATGACCGAGATATCAATGCAAGCATAAATATTATGTTTGAAGGATTAAGAATACATTATCAAAACTAAGAAACTAAAATATAAATAAATAAATAAAAATAATGAGTACGGTAGCGACTATCGGAATTTAAGCCTATGGAGAATAGAGGGTACTCTATCTATGAAGTAGGAAGCTTGGAAGGCAACTACCAAGGCGAATAAAAATTTTAATTTTTATTCTTTTGTTCTTTGAATTTACATTTTTATACTTTGAATTATTTTATTAATTTGTGATTTGAGTTAAATAAGAGTATAATATAATTAGGTGAAATATATGCTAGAAACAGCTTTGAAACTAATTAGTAAAATAGAGGATAAAGGATTTAGTGCTTATATAGTTGGAGGTTTTGTACGTGACTATATTTTAGGTTTAAATTCTAATGATATAGATATATGTACTAATGCACAACCAGTTGATATACGTAATATTTTTAAAAATGCTTGTCTTCCTAATGAGGCTTATGGCTCTATTACAGTTGTTTTAAGAAATATTCGTTTTGAAATAACTACTTTTCGTAGAGAAATAACCTATTTAAATAATCGTAAACCTGTTGAATTTGAATATATAAATGATTTATTAGAGGATTTACAAAGAAGAGATTTTCGTATTAATACTATGTGCATGGATAAGAATGGTAATATTATAGATTTACTTAATGGTAGAGAAGATATTAACCATAGAGAAATTAATACAGTTGGTAATAGTTATTTAAAATTTAGTGAAGATGCACTTCGTATTTTGCGTGCTGTTAGATTTGCAACAAGCTTAGATTTTAGACTTAGTCCAGATGTTAAAAGTGCTATACTTGAAACTAAACACTATTTAAAAAAATTATCTTATAATCGAAAGAAGGAAGAACTTAATAAAATCTTTACTAGTACTCATGTACGTTATGGTATTAAGTTATTAATTGAGTTAGGATTAGATAAAGAATTAGAATTAAAGAATCTATCTAAAATTAATAATTTTGATGATCTAATGGGTATTTGGGCTCAACTTAATGTTGATGATATATATAATTTTACTAAAAATGAAATACAAATAATGAATCAAATTCGTACTGTATTAGAACTAGATAATTTAGATCCAATTGTCCTATATAAATATGGTTTATATGTTAATAGTGTAGCTGCTGATATAAAGGGAATTGATAAAAAAATTGTTACTTATAAATATAATAAACTTCCTATTAAATGTCGCAGTGATTTATCAATTAATGGTGTTGATATTATTAAAATATTAAATACTAAACCGGGTAGAGAATTGAAAGTTATTTTAGCTGATATTGAAAATAAAATATTATTGAATAAACTGGAAAATAATTTTGATGTGTTAAAAAATTATATTCTTGATAATTATAGTAGTACACATATTTAATAGTGTACTTTTTTTCTTATTTTGGTATAATATCTAATTAAAGGAGGCCTTTTATGAAAAGTAGTAAATTAGTAGAAATATTAAAAAAAGGGAACTTTGTAGTACCATTTTATTTGTTCCAATTAAAAGATAAGTTTAATATATCTTTTGATAGTTTTATTTTTCTTATTTATTTATCTAATTTAGGAACTAATATTATTTTTGATCCTAATCGTTTTACTACTGATTTAGGACTCTCTATGGAATTGATTTTATCTTATATTGATGAATTATCTGAAAAAAAATATATTAGTATTGATGTTATTAAAAATGATAAAGGTGTTATGGAAGAATATGTTATTCTTGATTTGTTTTATGAAAAGGTAACTAATCTTATGATTGATGACATTAATCAAGCTAAAATTGAAGAGGAAAAAAATAGTAATATTTATGAAGCTATTGAAAAAGAATTTGCAAGACCACTTACTTCTATTGAATATGAAATTATATCTGCTTGGTTAGAGGATGGTACTAGTGAAGAATTGATACTTGAAGCTTTAAAAGAAGCTGTTTATAGTGGTGTATGTAATTTGAGATATATTGATAAGATTTTATATGAATGGGGTAAAAAGGGTATAAAAACAGCTAAGGATGTAGAAAAAAATCGTATTAATTTTAGAGAAAAGCAAGAGAAAAAAGAAAAATTGGAGTTATTTGATTATGACTGGTTCGATGATGAAGAAAGAGAAGATTAATTTAATTGGTGAATATCTTGATACTTTATTTTCTGATCCTAAGTGTGAACTTAATTATAGTAAAGATTATGAGTTATTAATAGCTGTTATGTTGAGTGCTCAAACTACTGATAAAAGGGTAAATGAAGTAACTAAAATTCTTTTTGAGAAATATCCTACATTAGCTGAGCTGAAAGATGCTAAGTTGGAAGATATTACTTCTATTATTCGTCCTTTAGGTACTTATCAGCGTAAAGCTAGTTATTTATTAGAAATGGCTAATATTTTATATTATCAATATAATGGTGTTGTTCCTAATGATAGGGATAAACTTGAAGCTATGCCTGGTGTTGGTAGAAAAGTTGCCAATGTTGTTTTAAGTGAATGGTTTAAAGAACCTAGTATAGCAGTTGATACTCATGTTGATAGAGTTAGTAAAAGATTAAGATTAGCTAAGGTTAATGATTCTGTATTGGAAGTAGAAAAAAAGCTCCAAAAAGCATTCCCTGTTGATGATTGGAGCAAAAGACATTTACAATTAGTTTTGTTTGGTAGATATTACTGTAAGAGTCAAAAACCGTTATGTGATAATTGTAGACTTAAAGATATATGTAAAAAATAGATACTATTTGGTATCTATTTTCAGACTGTTGACAAAGTAAAATTTGTTAATAGTCTTTTTATTTTAATAAAAATGTATTATAATTAAATTGCGAG
>CAKPMC010000021.1 GCA_934167875.1 uncultured Bacilli bacterium
GAACTCGCAATTTAATTATAATACATTTTTATTAAAATAAAAAGACTATTAACAAATTTTACTTTGTCAACAGTCTGTAAAAAAGTATCAATGATACTTTTTTTCTTGACTTTTTTATTGCTTTTAATTAAACTAATTACAGTTTGAAAAATATTAAAATAAAAATACTAATATAAATTAATTTTATTCAAAATTAGAGGGTTATTTTATGAAATTAAAAAAAATTATATATACAATATTATTACTTATATTGATGATGATAATATTTATGTTTTCTAATCAAAATGCTAAAACTAGTCAAGATACTAGTGATAAAGTGGCTTCTGACATAGTAAATACGGTTGAAATAGTTACTAAAAAGGATATTCCATCAACTAAAAAACACGATTTTATAGATAATACTAGATTTATAGTACGTAAAACTGCTCATTTTACTTTATATTTAGTTTTAGGTATCTTGGCATATTTTACTTTTAAAAGTTATGGTATATCTAAACCAGTCACATATTCAATTATATTTTGCTTACTATATGCTTGTTGTGATGAGGTTCATCAAATGTTTTCAGATGGTAGAACGGCAAAAGTACTTGATGTGTTTATTGACACTTGTGGTAGTATTGTTGGGAATGGTTTATGTTTGATTATATTTCATAAGCATAATAAATAATTTATTAATTTTTAAAAAGCCTCTTACTTTTTAAAATACTATAAGTAAGAGGTTTTTATATGGATAAATCGTTAATACAAGCTAAAAAATTAAAAAAATCTTGCTTTTTTAATACTTATGTTGTATAATATGAGCCATTAAAGAAGGGGTGTAACTATGGAAGAATTTAATATTTCCGAATTTATTAAATATTATTTCAGTCAAATTGTTATCATTATAATCTTTATTATATTTGGTTTACTTGGTTGTTGGTATTATACAGACAACATACAAGTAGCTGAGTATAAATCTCAAACTAGTTTAGTTTTAACGAGTGGTACTGATAAAATTACTCAGAATGATATCACAGTTAATAAAAACTTAGTTTCTACTTATCGTGAGATTATTAAAAGTAGAAGAATATTATCTCCAGTAATTGAAAATTTACAATTAGATTTAACTACTGAAGAGTTAAGTAAAAAAATAGCTGTTACAAGTACTAATGATACAGAAATTATAGTTATAACAGTTACTGATACTGATAGTATTAAAGCACGTGATATAGCTAATGAAATAGCTAAAGTATTTCAAAAGGATATTGCTAATATCATACCTATAGATAATATCAGTTTAGTAGATGAAGCAGTTGAAGCAAGTGAACCATACAATGTTAATGTTTTAAAACAATACATTATTGGAGTAGGAGCTGGGTTCTTAATTGGTAGTATGATAATTACTATTATGTTTTATTTCGATGACTCTATTAAAAGACCTGAAGATATCGAAGAAAAAGTGGGATTAAGTGTTTTATCTACTGTTCCTAAATATAAAAATAAAAAGAAGAGTAAAAGGAAATAAGGGGTGTTTGTATGTATAAAGAATTAGTATTAAATAATGATCCTAAATCAATTATTAGTGAAACTATTCGTACACTTAGAACTAATTTACAATTCGCTTCCGTTGATAAAAAACTTCAAACTATTTTAATTACTAGTAGTGTACCCGGAGAAGGTAAAAGTTTTATAGCAGCTAATCTTGCTGTTGCTTTTGCTCAAAGTGGTTCTCGTGTATTATTAGTTGACTGTGATATAAGAAAAGGTAGACAACATTATATATTTGGATATCATAATCAAAAAGGTTTATCTAACTTACTTTTAGAAAATGTTAGAGATAAATATAAAGATTATATATTAGAAACAAAAATTAAAAACTTAAGTGTAATGTTTAGAGGAGTTACTCCACCAAATCCTTCTGAATTATTAGGATCAGCTAAAAATAAAGAATTAATTGAAATATTAAAAAATGATTATGATGTAGTTATTTTCGATTCAGCACCTGTTAATGGTGGTTTAACTGATTCAGTTATCATGTCTACGTTAGTAGATGGTGTAGTTATTGTTAGTAGTTATAAAGAAACACCAATTAGTTTATTAAATAATACCAAGAAAAATCTTCAAAATGTTAATGCAAATATACTAGGAGTAGTATTAAATAGAGCTAGTAGTAAATCAAGAAAATATTACGGACATTATTATGGATAAAATTGTTGATATTCATACTCACATATTACCAGGAATTGATGATGGTTCTCGTAATATAGAGGAGAGTATTGATATAATTAATTACCTTTATAGTGTTGGAATAACAGATATTGTTTTGACTTCGCATTATGTAGCTGATACAGCTTATAATTATAATCAATTAGTTAGAGTTAAACTTTTAAATACTTTAAAAGAAAAACTAAATAATGATAATATACATCTATATTTAGGTAATGAAGTATATTTAACAGATAAAGTTATTGATTTACTAGAAACTCATGAAATAAGTACTATTAATGATACTAAGTATATGTTAGTTGAATTGCCTTTAGCTGGTTATTTAAATAATTTTCAAAGTATTTTGTGTGATTTAAATAGTTATGGTATTGTACCTATCATTGCCCATCCAGAACGTTATAGTTTTATTCAAAAAAATAAAAAAAGAGTTCGTGAATTATTAGAATTTGATTGTTTGCTACAATGTAATATTGATAGTTTAATAGGTAAATATGGTAAACGTGCTAAAAGGGTAATGAAATGGTTATTAAAAAATGATTTAGTTCAATTTGTAGCTACTGATACTCATTATGTTGATGATGATAAAAAATTAAAAAAAGCATATAATAAGTTAAAAAAGATTGTGGGTACAGATAAATTTTTAGAATTAACTTGTACTAATCCTACTAAGATATTAAATAGTCAAGAAGTTTTAGGTAATTTAGAATATTTAATTAAAGAAGAAAAAAAGTAAATCATGTAGGTGATATGAACCCCGTTTCTTGGACATAGAAACGAGGTTTTTATATGAGTAAATTAAGTTATGAAGATAAAGTAAAAA